>JAAURL010000036.1 GCA_012032235.1 Akkermansiaceae bacterium
GAGATCGGTTTTTCCAAAATGATGAGATCCACTTCCTGGCCTAACCGGAAATCGGGAGGAGTCGAGATCCATGTGCCGGGCGATGCGGGTGCTGGCGATTGATGCGGTTTGTTTGCTCATCCAGATGCACATGAACGATGTAGCTTTTTCCGACGTCCATGCGGACTTTTTGCTCCCGGAATGGGACGAGCAAATCCTTCGGTAATCCCCAATCGAGAAACGCGCCGACACCGGTGATAGCCACGCATTTCAGCCGGGAGAATTGACCGGGAATCGCCTTCGGGATCTTGAGCGTGGCGACTTGGCGGTCTTCTGAGTCCAGATAAATGAAAACGTCCACAGAATCCCCCAGCGCCCATTTCACCGGCATTTCCCGGCGAGGCAGGAGAATTTCTCCCAGCTCCCCGCCATCGAGGAAAAGCCCGAAAGTTTTCTCGTGGAGAATCCTCAAAGATGCGCGTTCGCCGATGTTTGCCATGGCGGGAGCGTGGACACTGCCAGTCAGATCAGCAAGCGCGCTCTCGGTTTCCTAATTTTTCAGAAAACCGAGCGAAGGCCGAGGACCACACCGCGCCCTGATAGAGTGGAGACTTCTTTGAGAAATGAAGTGTGCTGGCGGGCTTCTTCGTCTAGCAGATTCACGCCTTTCAGCGAGAGCGTCGTGGTCACGCCGCCCAGCTTCAGATCGTAGCTCACGCCAGCATCGACCAGGAAATAACCATCGGTGGAGACTTCATCTTCGGCAGTGCGGTTTTGATCAGCGATCCATTGTCCTTCTAGGCGAGCGCCAAAATTCTCCCGCTGATAGTCGAGCGCGATCGTGGAGCGAAATGGCGGGATGCGCGGCAGCGGCTCGTTTTCATCCAGATTTTCCGCACGAACATAATCTGCGCGGAGAATCAGATCGAGACGATCACGGGAACTCTGTTCTCCTTCGCCGGAAGGAGCGCTAACAGGTTCTAGCAGATGGAAATTCACCTCTGCCTCGCCGCCCACGAAATCCGCCGCATCTGCCTGAAAGCCGAAAACATTGAATGGATTTCCGTCTTCATCCACTTCCCCGGAGGCGACGCCAGTATCTTGCAAGCTGATGAAATCTTTAAATTGATAGTAGAAAACTCCGGCATTTCCAGTAACGCGCCCCGATTTTTTCCTAACAGATAGATCGATCGAAGTCGAACTTTCCTTGCCTAGGTCCACATCTCCACGCTCGAACGTGTTGGTCGCAATGTGCAATCCATCGGCAAACAGTTCCACGGAAGTCGGCGGGCGTTGGCTATAGCCCACAGAGAGCGAGACCGCATATTCATCGGTAGGTTTATAGACAATCCCGCTGGATACACTGAACGCATCGAAGCTTCGGTCCGCCAACTCAGACTCATTGGTGTGGTGATCATAACGCGCGCCGAATTCTAACACGAACGGAGCGAGATCGATTTATTCAAAAAGAAACAACGACTGGGCGTGATTTTCGACACTGGGTAAAAATGCCTCCTCCCCAAGCGCAGAGAAATCATTGTTCTGAATTTCAAATCCTACTGCTCCCTCCAGCAGAGCGATTTTTTCATGCTTCACCTCGACGCGGGCGTTGTAGCCATCGGTCTTGAAAATTGTGCCCACTTCAGCGCCTTCGAACTCGGTGTGCTCATAGTCGCTATGGCTGAATTTATAATTGATTTCCCGCAAGCCCTTCGCGGGTTCATAAAAAGCACCGCGCAAATCCCAACGGCGCTGCTGGAGGTCAATGAAAACCCCCTCCTCTGCCACTAATCCGTACTCCGAATCCAGTCCGGAAAAGGAGATGCCGATGAAGCCTTTTTCCCAAATGTAAGATGCGCCAAATGCTCCCCCGGTCGATTCCGTGGCACTGTTTGGGAGAAATCCACGGGCTTCGTCGGGCTGCGGATCATCTTGTCGTAACCGGCTGGATCTGGCGTAGCCGGGAATCTCCAAATTCTCCGTGCTTTTCGTAAACGCATCGAGATGGAAAACCAACGGCCCTGCGCCGAGATTCAGTCCACCGGAAAGGGAGAAAAGTTCATCCGCAGATCCATATTTCGTGTCGAAGTAGCCGTTCATATCACCACTTTCCATCGCCTTTTCCGCGATCCGGCCATCGATGACATTCACCACTCCACCGATGGCATTGGGTCCGTATAACAAAGTCGCTGGGCCGCGCACCACTTCCACAGAAGACGCGCTGGATAAATCGCTGGAAACTGCGTGATCGGGGCTGACATTTGACACATCCAGCACGGAAGTGCCGTTTTGCAAAATCCGCACCCGATCATCTCCTAATCCACGGATAATCGGGCGGCTCGAACCGGGAGCAAATTGCGTAGCGCTCACCCCAGGCTGGCCATCGAGGATTTCTCCCAGAGTTTGCTGATTTCCCGCAGCTAGCTCGTGGCCGGAAATCACCGTGGCAGGCTGGACCAAATCGAACAACGTGCGTTCCGTCGGGCTAGCCGTGACGATCAATGGAGCCAACGTTTCTGATGTGGACTGGCACCACACCGGAGTTGCGGCCAGAAGCGATAAAATGGGAATTGATTTCATGGGAAAGTGAAATCGATCTCAGATAAACGCAAAATTTATGCAAGAATAATTTTTAGGCAAAAACAACGAAGCCGTGTTTTGGGTATCTGGAAGGCGGCCGAGTAGCCATGTGACGAACGCCTCAGGGTGAATGGTCTCTGAATTTTTCCCGAAAACGATCCGCTTACCGAAGCACCGCATTCTAAACTCTTCACTTTTCCCGTTTCGGCTCTTGCGGGAAAGCCGTCTGCCGCCTAAGCCCGGGGCCGACATGAGCGACGACGCCACAACGCAACAGCCACAATCCACCGAAGCAGAACTCATCGCCAACCGCCGGGAGAAGTTGGGAAAACTCCGTGATCTCGGGATTGATCCCTACGGCGCACGCTTTGAAGTGACGACGACGCCTGCTGAGCTTTACGCGAATTTCTCGGAAGGCCTGCAAGTGAAAGTCGCGGGTCGCATCTCCGCAGTGCGTGAATTCGGGAAATCCTGCTTCGTCGAGCTTTCGGATGTGCACGGCAGCATCCAAGGATACGTCGGCATGAAAACGCTGGATGAGACGAGCGCCGCTGCCTGGAAATGCCTAGATCGCGGCGACTGGATCGGCATCGAAGGAGAAACTTTCCTGACGAAAACGGGAGAACCGACGGTGAAATTCGAGAAATTCACAGTTCTCTCGAAATCGCTGCGCCCAATGCCAGACAAGTGGCACGGCGTGGCGGACCGGGAAATCAAATACCGCAAGCGCCATCTCGATCTGATGGGAAATCCCGAGAGCGCGGCGCTCTTTGTGAAACGCTCCCAAATGATCGCAGAGATCCGCCGTTTCCTCCAAGATCGCGGTTTCCTAGAAGTGGAAACGCCGATGCTCCATGATGTGGCAGGTGGTGCAGCGGCGCGCCCATTCGAGACGCACCACAACGCTCTCGGCATGCCGCTGACCTTGCGGATCGCGCCGGAGCTATTTCTCAAGCGTCTGTTAGTCGGCGGATTCACCAAAATTTTCGAACTCAACCGCAGTTTCCGCAATGAGGGTATTTCCCGTCGTCACAATCCGGAATTCACGATGCTAGAGGCGTATTGGGCTTTCTCGGATTTCGAGCAAATGGCTGACATGGTCGAGGAGCTGACTTGCCATCTCGCGGAGAAATTCTGCGGCGGATTACAAATCGATCACAAAGACGAGGAAGGGAACGTCACCCGCACGATCAATCTCGCCCGACCCTGGAAACGCGCAAGCTATCACGATCTCATCAAACTGGCAGCGGGAGATGACTTTTTTGAAATCGACGCCGCTGGTCGTCGTGCGCGGTGCGAGGAAAAAGGCGTTCAAATTTCCGAAGGCATGGAAGACTACGAAGTCATCCAGCAAGTCTTCGAGAAACTCGTTGAGGAAAAAACCTTCGATCCTTGCTTCGTCACTCGCGTTTCCAGCGAGCTGGTCCCTCTCGCTAAAGTCAGCCCCGGTGGGAAAACGGTGGAGGTTTATGAGCTCATCATCAACGGCCAGGAAATTTCTCCCGGTTATTCCGAACTGAACGATCCCGATGTCCAACGCGAACGCCTAGAAGCTCAATCCGGCGAGGAAACGCAAAAAGTCGACTATGATTTCATCGAAACCCTGGAGCACGGTATGCCTCCCGCCGGCGCATCGGCATCGGCCTAGACCGTCTCTGCATGATGCTAACAGGCGCTCCCACCATCCGCGATGTCGTGCTTTTCCCACTGCTCAAGCGGAAGGAGTAAATTTCTGGCGGGCATATCGATTGCCTAGGCACCGGAGAAAACTTGATAGCCTCTCCGGTTTTCAGTGCTCGATTTCCCTATTCGAAGAATCTGGCTTGCCCGTGGAGACAAATAGGCGTTGTTTCGGTCCTTCATGAATTTGCGTTGGCTGAACTCGATCTTGTGGGGGAACTCGGTAGCCCTGTCTTGGATGTGGGGTCTGGGGCTGTTTTTTAGCGTCCAGATGACCTTCATGTTCGGCCTGCAAGGCCTGCTGATGTTCGCGATTCCGAATGCGCTGGGACTGATGCTGTTTGGTGTTTTAACCCAAAATGTAGCAAGAAGCCACAGCGGCGGGAGGGAATCTCTCGCGATCTTTTTTGATAAATTCTCGAAACCATTTCGGCTGATTTTATATCTCTATCAGATCGTAGCACTGTCATTGACGGTTTTCGCACTGGTGAAATATCTGTTTGTTCCGCTCATGGCGGGACCGCTCGCAAACTCAAACTTGGCGCTGCAGGGGCTCTATCTGTGCCTAACGATTTTTGTGATTTTGGCTGCCGGCTGCTTATTCGGCGAAGAATTCGGAATTCAAAAGATCAAGCTCAGCCATGCGATGATGGGAAGCCTACTGGTGATCTGTGTGGTGATTCTTTTGCTGGGGCTAAATCCATTGATTCCGGAGAAAGCTTCATTTCAGTGGAGCGAGCCTTTCCCTGATATCTGGAAAGGCCCGAGCCTGTTAGGATATTTCATTCCGTTAGTGATTGGCTTACTCGTCGGCCCATGGCTGGACTTGCAGCATTGGCAGCGGGCGATCCAGATTCACCGGGAAAATACTTCCATCCGGACGAGCTACTTTTTCGGCGGCTCGATTTTTTTTCTGATGCTGCTCTTTCACGGCTGCCTCGCCTACTGGGTGATGATGACTACAGGTGGAGGAATGGCCGCAGAAAAAGGACTGGATGGCTTCAAATACGCTCACGAGCTGGTGACGAATTACCTCGGAAAAGATCCCAGCAAAATCGGCAATACGCTGCCGTTAGCCTACTTTGCGTTTCTTGTCATTTGTGCACTGACAACTCTGGATAGTGGCTACGTCGCGCTGAAATGGTTCCTCGGGAAAAACGTTGAAAAGAGCGAGAACATGCTCATTTCACTGATTCCAAAACAAATCCTAGGTTCGCCAATCCCGACATTTTTCCTCGTCGGATTCATCACGTTGATCGGCGTGATCGCAAAGCTGGAACTGGAATACTTCATGGTCTTCTATGCGTCGTTTTTTGTCGGTTATGCCGCGTTGGCGATTGCCCGCTGCTATGTGCCAAATTCCCAGCATCCGCTGCCACAAATTCGGATGTTTTCCATGGCTAGCATGTCATTGGTGATTTTCGCATTCGGCTATCTTGGCAGCATCACATCGCTGCTGATTTTGGGATCGATCCTGCCGCTGGCCTATGTCGTCTGGCTCGTTTTTAATGCCGATTTACTGCGAGTAGTGACTGAAAAAGCGACTGAAGTGATCGACGCAGCATCGGAAATCCCAGCGATCAAGGCCATCACGAAAACGGCTGTCGCAGCGACCAGCTCCGATGTCAAAGCCCCACAAGATGGCCACGCATTGGGCGGGCATTTTGAGGATAAATGGTTCGTCTATTCGATGATCGCCACCTATCAGGATACCAACTCTGTTGGAAACGTCTACTTTGGGATGTATGGCCTATTTGTAGGTAAAACCCGCGAGCTATTCTTCAATGTCGCGATGCCGGACTTTGATCTAAAGACTACGAAGTTTTACATTCTGACCCGCTCCTTCGAACATAAATTCGTCCGTGAAGCCCGTGAGTTTGACACGATCACCGTCAAAATCCGCGTCGCTGATTTCAACCGGAAATTCTGCACGCTAGAACATCAAATTTTCGGCTCGGAAAACGAATTGTTAGGGAAAGGCAAACAAAGTCTGCTCTTCGTTTCATCCAAGGATTACAGCTTGTTAGACATTCCTTCGGAAGTCTACACCGCGTTCATGAAATATCTGTGATTGGTAAAACAAGGCTTGAGTTTATCACCAGTGGGACTGCCTGCCGAATCTGGCCTTTCAAAAGGAGATTTACCGCGAAGCCGCAGAGTTCGCTCTAAGGAACGCAAAGAAATGATAGGTATTCACATTCAATTTGAAGTGAATCCATACCTTCCCCCCTAATTTCAATACTCATTCTTCTTCGCGCTCCTTAGAGCGACCTTTGCGGCTTCGCGGTGAAAATGAAGACCGTTGATTTTCTGGATTTGCTATTACTCCTCATTCTCTTCCTTCTCCTTGATCAGTTGGTCTTTCCCCGGGAATGTAAAATCGGTGATCGAGACATCTAATTTACCAAAGACTTTGGCGGTAGCACGGCCATCTGCAATGAATACGATCACCGCCCATTCCCACCGTAATTTTTCTAATTCCGTATCCAATGCGAACAAAACGGGATACCACTGATTCTTTTCTGCGAAAGCGGGAATTTGGCTATAAACTTTTTTCCCAAAATGGGCCATCGTAGGCTTCTCTAGTGTCGCAACTAGCTTTTTGGTGCCGCTAAAAAAATAGGCACTGACGGAAACTTTTGAGGGTAATCCTCCTTTGACTTGAACCTCAGTCATCAGGCACACCATTTCATCCTTCCAGCTGTTATTCACTTGGACGAAAAATGGGTGTTTATCCTGCTTCACAGAGCGCATTCCCGGAATAATGATTGACGAGTCATGATCGGCCTTAGCCGGAGAATCTACAGCGCCTTTTGTTTCCTTGGCTCCCGCGTTCAATCCGGGAAAAATGAGTTTCTTCTCGTCGAAATTGAACGCTATCAAGTCCGCTTTAGGATCTGTAAGTGCGGCGGTCTCCTTCTGATTTCCAAAGGTTATCAACACGGTTTTCAGGTCTCGCTTTTCGAGCGCTTCGGAGACCGGGAAAAAAGCCTCATACTTTTCCCCTGGCTCAAGCTTCTCTAGAGCATTGATATATTTTTTTGTCTCGTCCTGTCTCCTTGGAGGTTTAGAGAAACGCTCGATTTCTTTGCCTTCACGATTGTAGAAATAAGCTTTTACATGTGCGCCGACTTCAGCTCCCGGGCCTGTATATCGTAGATCGACTTTCACGCATTTCGCTTTGTATCCCCAACCTGTATTCGTTTGAATGTATCCCGGATTATAATCGTAGCGGACTCTGATGATTTCAAAATGATTAGATAGAGTTGGCTCAGGCGCCTTGCCCTCCGCGGCGGGTTCGTCTGTTTTTGGCAGTTTTGGCGTAAGTGCGATCTTCCTCGCTTAGAAGCTCCAGAGGCACATTTCCCACCCACCCATCTTTTCTCTCGATGCGTATTGTTCCGTCACCGTTTACTTTGAGAAGCTTTGCCTCAATCACTTGGCCTTTCGTATCTTTCCACTGCCGAAACTCCGCTGCGCTCAACGGGAGCAACATGAGAGAAAATGTGATCAAGCGAAGGGAGAATCGTTTCATGGAAATTCAATCTTGGGGACTTTAAAAAAAGTGAAAACGTGAAGCAAAAAATGACTACACGGCCTAGAGCAGAATGCCCAGCCACTTTTCCCAAATCAGCAAATGACGAATCAATAAACCGGAGCGCCCTCGTCGTAGCCACCAGACGACTGGTTGGCCCCTTGGATTTTGCCTTTGGTCCAGAGGAATCCTTGCTTGGTATCACGGTAAAGACCGATGGTCGTATTGCAGGAATTCAGCAAAAGGCGATAGCGGCGGAAGCGATTAGGTATTTCATGACTGCGAATTAATGGTTTATCGCGATTTCTGAAAGGAAAAATTACGGAAAAGTTAAGCATTCTTAGCTAAAATTGAGCTGAATGGACGAAAAAGGACTTTACAAGGTTACCCAGCCAGCTAGTTTTCGCGCCCCGGCGGCTTTGAGTTGCCATTCATTTTATCTATTTCACGCCATGAAAGTTCTCTCATCACTCGCTTCCGCTAAACGCCGCCATGCTGACTGCCAAGTCGTCAAACGCAAAGGCACCGTCTATGTGATTTGCAAGTCAAACCCGAAATTTAAGGCACGCCAAGGTGCAACTCCTGGCACACGCCTTTCCAAGAAAGGCCTGTAATCCTCCCAGCGTTTAGGAGGTTATATTCCAAATCTCTTCTAACCCCTCTCGGTTCGCCGCGAGGGTTCTTTGTTTGAATTTTTAGCGTGGGCTTTGAAATGTGAGCCCGATTGAGAGGGACGCTTTTCAAATTTGCAGCAATTAAAAAAATCTGCGGATCACTGTCTCCGCTTGCCACGGCCCATTCAATGGACGCCGCAAGGCAGACCAAAACCACGCTGAAACATCCGTCCATGATGAGCCATCTTGCTCGCTGATAATGCGTTCATGCACTGCCCACCGCACACCATCACGGCTCGCATGAAATCTCGCCCATTTACTGCCATCGCTGCGGGTTTCCGTAATCGCATCCGTGATTTCAAATCCCGCTGCACGCAGACAATCTCCAGATGAGTGCAACCGTCGCGTCGCTTCATTCACCCGGCGGAGAATCACTTGATCCGTTCCCCATTGATAGCTTGAGAGAAATCCCGGAAATTTTTCAGAAAAAGCGATTTCCGCAGGCGAAGAAGGCAAAGGCAGCAGCGGTAAAGTGAGGCCATCGAAAGTGAAAATCGTGGGCATGGTTCCGGAATGACTTGGCTTTGGATTGCAGCGGCTGGCGTAGGTCAAACATGGGATCAATACGATAGCCAAAACTAACAAAAATCGCTCACTGCCACCTGATCGCGCAAACGATCCAACAGTCATTTGACGTCGCGCTCTGCTAGAAATAGCAAGCGCCAGTGGAACTAAGATCACTGCAAAACTCACCAAACCCACACCGCCATGATCAAAAAACATCCCTTTCAAATTTCCGGTTTCTTTTGCGACCAGCAAAGCCGCTCTTAAAATATTTGCCGGAATCACCAAAACAATTGCGAATACAGCGCTTATCACAGTTGCCCGCCAGGTAAGACGGTGAATCGCTGCCAAGGCCATCGCTGCAACCAGTGCGTGCCACAACATCCTGACGCCACTACAAGCGGGATCTACACCCATGATTTTTCCATTCAGTTCAATTTGAGTGCCACTGCGGAAAGCCACGATATGACCAAGTTCCAACAACCGAATCGTTCCCTCAGCTGCCACAACTCTCAATGGATAGCCGAGATAAAACTGCATCGATGCCGTCACTGGCAAGGAAAGCATGATTAATCCTAACAAACCACTTTTCTGGTGGATTCCATAACTCATCGCTACGCCCGCTACCGCCAGACCAGCACGCAACATCGGCGGCAAAACAAGAATCCCAATCACCGACATCAGAATCAGAACTGCACCGCCGATCCTAGCAGATTTTCCTGCCGATAGTGATGAGCGATCTCGCCAAGCCAGCACCAGAGCTAAAAGCAAAGTCAGTAAACCGAGCGGCTCATCGCTGCCATCATTGAGCCGTTGGCAAAACCAATAGATCACTGGCAATAGTGCCAGTCCCTGTAATAGCGCAGGATGCTTCAACCCATCCAAGCGCGAGTGTTTTTCTTCCGGCAAAATCGGAATCGCGATGATGTGCATAGCGGTGATTTGTTAGGCTAAATCTCTTTGCCGTTGTAGAGCCAATAGCAATACGAGAAAAGCGATCAGCCCGATGCTTCCTGGCTCAGGCACAGAACCGTTTTTCACCATCGCAGGGCCAGCAATCGCCGCTCCACTAACACCCAAAGGCACTGGTAATGGCTGTTTTACAGTTTGAGCCAAACTGTTGATTTCCCGTGGTGTTTCATCCACTGCCAAAAATGAAGTGTAGGGAGTTAGTAATGAGTAGGTGAGACCCAACGAAGTGATTTCACGAATGGACTCATCATGTTTCGCTGAATTTGATAGCGAGCGGACTCGTTCACGCGCCCACAAAATTGGCAAGGCGGGATGATCCAGTCCGGTCGCCGTTGCAGCATCTGCCAGATCAATCACTTTCTCGAATGCACTACCGTTTCCTCCAATGCCCCGGACGATGATTTTTCCTTTCGCTTCACCTGACCAAGTTCCGGTTACGATCAAAGGCCGCGCAGCGAAAACGTCCGGATGCGGATCAGGTTCGATGCTGCCCAAAGTAACGCCTTCCGCAGAAATCTGGACCTTTGCGAGCACGGGATTTGACACATACTTACGAAATTTTTCAGCAGCTGGACCTGCTTCGCTCAGCGTCGTCACCACCACCGGCTCACCGCCGCCAGCACGTGCTAAGCTTTCGATCAATTCACGATTGACCGAGCTGCCGATGCCAAAAGTAAACAAGTTCGCCGAACCGATATTCTTCCGAATTAAGTCTGTGGTCTCTGCGTCTGCGGAAATAAATCCATCGGTGATGACTAGAATCGAGCGCGAGCGATTTTCTCCACCTGGTAAAGCAAGTGAACGCTGCAATGCCGCTTCTAACTCCGTGCCACCTCTAGAATTTTGACGATCAATAAATTGATGAGCTAACGAAATATTTTCATCGTTCGCTAATAGGGGCTTCTCTGAAAGGACTCCACTGCCTGTCGCGAAAGCGACCACATTAAACGTGTCATTTGCACGTAACCCATGAACTAACTTTTTCAGTAAATCCTTTGCAGTCGTTAGTGGGAATCCCTCCATCGATCCAGAAACATCTAGCACAATGACATAGTCGCGCGGGGCAATCTGCTCTAGACTCACCCGCGGCGGCGGGGCGACTTGAAGTAGGAAATGATTGGTCGATTTCCCACGATGAAGAAGTAGTCCAGCATCTACTTGATCGTTGCCGAGCTTCCAACGAAGAATGAAATCATGATTTGCAGGATCGGTTCCTGAGTTGGAATCAATTTTTACGGAAGCTTGATCTTTTGCTTTGAAATCAACTACCACCGGATGACTTGGGCAGGTCACTTCTGCTAGAGGTAGCGTCGTGCTGAGCGATGCATCCAACGTGAACGTCACAGGATTCGGCATTCCACCAGCGAGATATGGATTTGCTGTCCAAGACTCCCCTTTCCCTGCTTTAGATCCCCCGTTGTAGCGCGGGCCAACCACGGTCGGAAAAACAAACTCATAAGTCGAATCCACCGCCGGAATGGTCTCCGTCCACTCGATTTCCACATCAATGTCATCGCCTGGCAGTAAATTCGCGACAGACATTTGAAAAACGTTTGGCCGATGTTCTACTAACAACGCTGCGGTTTTCTTTTCTGCCTTGGCGGTCGCGTATTCGGCTTTCGCCTTCACAGATTCCTTGATCCTCGCGGCTATCACTCGACCGCCTGTTGTAATTTTCATCCCATGAACTGCTGCCCGAGTGGATGCAGGAAACACATAGATCGCTTCGATTGGCACACGTCCAGTGTTCCCATATTTCTGAGTCAGGAGAACTCGAGCAATCGTGCCATCAATCGTTACTTTTGCGGCAGACGATTTCAGCGGTAGTGACTCCTTTGCAGCTTCATCATCACCTCCAATAATTTGAAAATAGGGAGCCGCTTGTGCAGAGCAAAAGAGAAGACTGTAGATGATCAGGAAATAGAAGAGCCGAGATAGGATGTTCATGGTGTGGTGTCGTTTTTGAAGACGACGTCATCACACTCCTGCTCGATGAAATGCTGATAAAAGTTGTGTGAAATTTCAGCGAAAATTCAATTTCACCCGACTGGCAAAATCAGCTGTGCCATCGTGCCACCGCCTTCTGCTGGTTCTAGAGAGATCTTGCCGCCGTGGAGTTCTGCGGTTTCGCGGACGAGTGTTAGTCCCAAACCTGTTCCTTTGCGTTTCGCGCTGTGATGACGCAGCGAGTAGAAACGATCAAAGATTTTTTCTTGGGCGTAATCTGGGATACCCGGGCCGTAATCTCGGATTCTGAGAACCGCGTTTTTATCGATTCTCTCGACGGTGATTTCCACCGCCTTTCCCACTGGTGAAAAGTCGATAGCATTTTCTAACAAATTCGTGATCGCAGCACGGAGGATAAATGCATCCCCGCGTAAAGTGATAGGTTCAGCTGCTGCGGTATATTCTAGGGAAACATGATCCACCTCAGCGAGTGGTCGGGCTTGGTCAATCGCCCGGGCAATGATGCTATGGAAATCGACTTCCTCCGTTTCTTCTAATCTGGCACGGCCTTCGATGGCGGAAAGTTCTAACAAACGATTAATGAGCCTCTCACTGCGTGACGTTTCCGCACGAATATTTTCTAGGAAACGCTTGCGCACATCCGCAGGCATTTCTTCATCTAACAACTCAGCGGCACCACGGATCGCGGCGAGGGGGCTTTTCATTTCGTGAGTCAGCGTCTGAATGTAGCGCTCCGCATAGCGGCGACCTTCTAGGGCATCACGCATGGAATCAAGAGCGTGGGCCAGTGTATTCACTTCGCGACCGATGCCGATCTTTGGCTTGGTGGGGCGTTCACCGCGCTCAATGGCACGGGCATATTCGGTAATTTTCCCGATAGGTCTGAAAAGCCACAAAAACACTGCGCCTACCAAAAATAAAATCCCGCCACCGATCAACCCACACGCGATGTAGATAATCTGCCGTCGCTCACGGACCAAAGGAAGCACGTCTGATTGTGGTTTATAAAGGGTGAGAACTCCATCTGGCTTCACTGGATCACCAATGGGAGCTGCCACATAGAGCACCGAGCTGGCCGAGTCGCCCTCTTCTGCACGGCTACTACGCGCACCGTACCTCCCGTCCAGTGTGAGCTTCACATCGCGCTTCTCAGAATAATTTTCTCCCTCTCTCTTTCCTCCATCGGAATCAAATAGAACGATTCCTTTTTCATCTGTTAGATACATCTGAAGTCCGACGCTCCCTTTAAAATGATCAAAAATTTTTGCTTTAATTTCACGTTGGTGCGCTCCCGTGAAAACTGCGCGGAGATTATTCACTTTTAGCTCATGATCGCGCACATCCCTCTCTACTAGCTCTGCTAATAGATTCGCAGTGTCTACCATGACTTCCTCTGTAGCCTGAAATGTCTGCGGCTCTACTTCGGCGAGAAAATGACGAGCGAGTTGGTAAAAGCCCAGCGTGATGATGAACGCAATAAAAATAGGGTGACCCGGGTGAAACGCATGAGCTGGAAAATTTCACAAAGACAACAAATAGCCGAGTCCGCGGCGAGTCTGTATCAACTCCTCTGCTCCTTCACGGACCAGCCGCATCTTTGCCCGGATCGATTTCACATGCGCGTCCACTGTCCTATCTGTAACGGCACCCGGATCATTCCACGCATAATCCAATAACTGATCGCGAGTGAAAACGCGGCCCGGTTTTCCCAACAAAACGAGCAATAGTTTATACTCGTGGGCCGTCAGATCGAGCCATTCTCCGTGACAGTGGATCCGCATTGAAGCGGCATCATGATGCAACACGGATGAGGTAACATCCACTGGCTGTGATACTGAAATTTGCGGTTGAGAGCGGCGCAAAATCGCCCGGACACGCGCCACGATTTCCCGCGGTGAAAATGGCTTTGTCACATAATCATCGCCACCTAACTCCAGCCCTAGAATGCGATCTACTTCTCCATCACGAGCCGTTAGGAAAAGCACTGGGATGCTGGATTTTTCGCGCAACCGGCGGCAGACATCTAGCCCCGTCATATCAGGCAGACCGATGTCCAAAATCGCGAAATCAAAAGTTTCCCGCTCAGCTGCGGCCAGTGCTTCTTCACCAGTCAGCGCATGAGTGACCACGAAACATTCCGTCCCGAGGGCATAAACCAATATGTCGGCAATCGCTGGCTCATCTTCGACTAATAGGATGTGAGGCATTCATGGATTTGAATCGTTCCTTGTGAAATGCCAATGAAGAATGCATGAAATTTCCATCTTGTCTCATCGCGTTGTTTCGAAGTTCTCACCTTGCAGCTCACTGGATGACTCGATATTTCAAGAGCGATGCCGCTACTGACAAAAGATTTCGATTACCATTTACCGGAAGAACTCATTGCCGCTAGGCCTCTGAAGGAGCGTGCAGATTCCAGAATGTTGGTGGTGCATCGGGATTCGGGAAAAATCGAGCACCGCCTGTTTCGCGATTTTCCCGAATATCTGCGGCCAGATGATTTGCTCGTATTGAACGACACGAAAGTGATTCCGGCACGGGTTTTTTCTGACGATGGGAAAACGGAACTACTCTGCCTGGATCGGCTTTCGCCGTTGGAATGGCGCTGTTTGGTGAGACCAGGGAAACGGATGAAGTTAGGCCGCAGCGTGAATGTAGGCGGGATCTCTGGGACTGTGACGGAGGTTTTTGAAAATGGGGATCGGCTGATACGCTGGGAATCACTCGTGGATTTAGAAACGCATGGTCATTTGGCGCTCCCACACTATCTGGGGCGTGAGGATGAACTGGCAGACCGCGAACGCTACCAAACGGTATTCGCTCGTGAAGAAGGGGCGATCGCTGCGCCGACTGCGGGCCTACACTTCACTCCGGAAATGTTAGAGAAAATGACCCATGCATTTCTCACGCTACATGTAGGAGTCGGGACATTTCGCCCGGTCAGCGCGGAGCTGATTTCCGATCATGTGATGCATTCGGAAAGATATTTGATCTCCTCAGAAACGGCACAAAGGATCAACTCTGCTGGCCGAGTGGTCGCCGTGGGCACGACGGTGACTCGGGTGTTAGAATCATTGCGAATTGCAGATCCTAAATCGCGGATCGCAGAAAAAGACCAACG
Source organism: Akkermansiaceae bacterium (assembly GCA_012032235.1). Taxonomy (GTDB): domain Bacteria; phylum Verrucomicrobiota; class Verrucomicrobiia; order Verrucomicrobiales; family Akkermansiaceae; genus Luteolibacter. The sequence goes on from JAAURL010000036.1 coordinate 15,014, forward strand.
CGGGGAAACGGATATTTTCATCCATCCGCCTTATGAATTCGGCGTGGTCGGGAGTCTTCTCACGAATTTCCATTTACCGCAAAGCACACTCATTATGTTAGTAAGTGCGTTTGCCGGAAAGGATTTGGTTTTTGAGGCTTATCGAAAAGCGGTGGAGGAACGGTATCGTTTTTTCAGCTATGGCGATTGCATGTTGCTAATCTGATGTGAAAACTCACGGGCAATGAAACTAATCTCCTGGAATGTGAATGGGATGCGGGCGGTCTTGGGAAAAGGCTTTGGCGATTTTGTCACCAAGGAGCAGCCCGACATTTTATGCCTGCAAGAAACGAAGGCGCGCCCGGAGCAAGTGCCGATGCCTTTGGAACTCGGCGGCTATCATGCGTTTTGGAACTCAGCGGAAAAAGCCGGCTACTCGGGAGTGGCTGTTTTCTCCCGGGAGAAACCGCTGAACGTCACGCTGGGACTCGACATCGAAGAGCATGATCGGGAGGGACGTGTGCTGACTTTAGAATTCCCCGATTTCATTTTGGTGAATGTCTACACGCCCAATTCGCAAGACGGGCTACGGCGTTTGGCATACCGACAAGCTTGGGATGAAGCATTCCGGCTGCATTTGGTAAAACACGCTGCGAACAAGCCGGTCATTTTTGCGGTGATTTAAACGTCGCCCATCAGGAAATCGATCTCGCTAGGCCGAGAGAGAATCGCTTCAATCCGGGTTTTTCCGATGAGGAGCGGGAGAATTTCACGAGGCTGTTAGGCTTAGGATTTATCGACACCTTCCGTTATCATTTCCCGGAAAAAACTGAGGCATATTCTTGGTGGTCCTACCGCGCGGGAGCCCGGGAGAGAAATGTGGGCTGGAGAATCGATTATTTCGGCGTCTCGACTTCATTCATCGACCGCGTCACTTCCGCAGGAATCCTCCCGCACGTCCAAGGATCAGACCACTGTCCGGTAGAAATTATGTTAGGCTGAGACCAAAATCCGAACATTCAGCGGATTCTTTCAGACCTACGGCGCAGGTGCGCCGATGACCTGGACACTGTCGATACCGAAGCCTTCCACGTTGATGGCGTCGGTGTTGGTATTGCCATCCTGCAACCGCAAGCGAAGATCCCACTTATCGCCGGGCTGGAGCACCTTACTCGTTAGGTTGTAGGTGATCGTGAAAGGAGTCAGGTTGGTGCCTCCGCTGCCAGTGACCAGTGTGGCCCGGGAACCCACAACGCCGGGAGTATCGAGCACCCCGTTCAACCACGCTACCACATCGGCGCTTACGGTTGTGGCATTGGTTGTGGTGCGTTGGGACCAAAGAAAGCCCGTGTATTGAATGGCCGTGATCCTCATGGCTTGGTTGGCTACTAGGGCGGTTTGAAGCTGCGTGCCATTTCCGACGGAAGGCAGTTGCGCGCCACTCCAAGAAATGGATCCGTCACCGAGAGCGAAACCCGCCGCCGTCGTGATGATCCCGGAATTGGCTGCTAGCAGGGTTGCTGCCTGGGGTGTGGCTAGGGCTGAAAGCGAAACTGGTGCCAGCGAACCGCCAGTAAACGACCAGCTCGCCAGCGTGGGTGAACTGGAGGCGGGGGTATTTGTCACCAAGCCGGACGCACGGAAGAAGCCCCGGGCCGCAGCGGCCATCGTCGGACTGAAACGCAATGAGTGATCGGTCATGCCGTCAATACTATGACGTCCGATCGTCTGAACCGAACTATTCAGAGGAATTGAGTTTGTCCCTTCAATACTAAAAATCGGCGTAAAGTCGTTAGTCAGATTGGTCGAGTGCTCGATGGTCAACTTCGCGTCTAGCGGGGCTTGCTGCGAGCGAAAGAGCAGTACTGGCGTGGGTGGAGTGGTGGCCGAATCGAACTGAAGTTCAAAACGTCGCTGCCCGTTCTGCGAGTCGGCGACAAGCAGGTAATCCATCAAATCATTGTTCGTATTGGTAGTTACCGTCTTGAAGCGGAAAGCGAAGGCATCTTCTTGCGATGCGCCTATGCCACGGTTCGTCCCGTTGTCGTTATAAAATAACCAGTTGGCATCCCAAGTGATGGTGTAATGCGTATTGGGTTGTAGTGTCGGGAAATTGGGAAATGTGATCGTGTTGCTGCCCACTGCAGGGTCTGACGTATCCGGATCCGCATCCCATAAGATATCGGGACTACCATAACGTTGAAGCCGTATTTTCCTTCCAGCTGTGTTGGTGAAATTAATTGCCCCAGCGAAGGTTAGACTCAGCTTGGCATTCAGTGGTACGCCCCCACTCATATAGAGCGGGTAGGAAGAAACGATACCTGTGTGTTTCGCGTCGAAGCCAAAGCCTCGATGCTCTGTGCCTGGTGTTGGATTCCAAAAAGCCGGTACACCTTCAGCGGAGGCGTAACTATTCCATTGCGTCAACAGCCCTGCAAGAACACTGGGTCTCACAATGGACAAATCCTTCAATTCCGTAGGATCGTCAGCGAGATTGTAAAGTTCCCAAGGCCCGTCGGCGTAAGTGACCGCTTTCCAATCGCCGTTTAGCACCGCACGGGAGCGCTCATAACTAGAGATAAAAGTTTTTCCACCCGCCGTAGAATTCACATTCGTGAACAACGGCACGATCGATTCTCCCATGAGACTCCGGGTTGTTTTTCCGCCATAAGTGGCAGGGTATGTTGCTCCGGCCAATTGAAGAAAGGTCGGGTAAAAATCCCAGATATTGCAGTGCTGCCGCATGATGGTTCCCGCCGGCACAGTGATGCCTGACGGCCAATGCGCGACGAGCGGCGACTGGATGCCGCCTTCGTGACTAGAATGTTTGTAAAAGCGAAATGGGGTGTTCATCAACATGCCCCAGCCATAGTTAGTGTTTACCCCGCTGCCATTTGGATCCCAAGGAATCGCCGTGCGGGTTGTGAAAAGGTTGCTATAAACCCCTCCGTTATCAGAACAGAAAAGAATGAGAGTATTATTCAACACGCCCTTATTGCGCAGGTGGTTGACGATCCGTCCGACGTTATAGTCTAGCCGATCCACCATGCCCGCATAGGTTGACATGCACAGTGCTTCATAATCCTTCTGCATGGCCCATGACTGAGTTGAGGTCTGTGGTAGCGCGCTCCAGTCCGGGATTTCTACGCCTTTGCCAGGCAGCGCCCAGTTGGTAGCCACTAGACCGCTGGCCTTCTGGCGCGCGAACCGTTCCTGCCTCAGCTGGAGCCAATCCCGCGAGTAAGTGCCTGCATCTCGGTATTTGCGGACTTCGGCCTCTGGAGCCTGATTCGTCCCATGCGGCGCATTGTAGGCGACCCAAGTAAAAAAGGGTTTGTTCTGGGTCAGAGCCTCATCCATGAAGCCCATGGCGTAGTCCGTAATCGCATCTGTAGAATAAAAATTTGGGCCGAAGGCCGTGAACGGCTGGCTGTCGAGTCTCCAGGTATTGTTACCTTTGAAATAATTCGTGGACCCGGACTTGTGCCCGAAGAACCGGGAGAACCCAAAATCCTTATTGGGGTCGCCGATCGTGAGATCGAACCCATGGACTTTACCAGCCAGACTTGTGTGATATCCTGCATCGCGCATTAGGAGAGGAAAACTGACGCCTTTAGGTAGTTCGTTTTGCCCCGCAGTATGAAACGCCAAGCCCGACAGTAACGAGATCCGGCTAGTGACGCACATCGGTGTTGTGCGATAGTTCGTAAAACGCAAGCCCCCAGCCGCCAAAGCATCTAGGTTGGGGGTCTGGATTTCGCTGCCGTAACAGCCCAAATCGCTAAATCCCAAGTCATCCGCCATGATAAGGACGATATTTGGCCGGGTCGCTTGAGCCGACACCATCGATGTGGTGATCGAGAACCACGTGAGCAAGATGACGGGAATTTGGCGGGTAAAAATTTTCATACAGTGAGACAGCTTTTTAATAGCTTGAGTTTTTAATAGCTTGAGTATCCTGAGTGGCGATCACAAGCACTTTTTTTGAATCAAAAACAAATATTCAATTTATTTTCGCATTCTAATCCTAATTGCATCTATTTGCGTCACGCGCAAGCCCTTTTTGCTTTTGCTATCACATTCGTCCTCGGCACCTTCGATTCCCACAAGCCTTATTGATCCTTGTGGGCGAGGATGACAATTTCTCCTTTTGGAGGATGAGTTTGAAAATACGCCAATAGCTCCGCAGCCGTGCCGCGGTGGTAAGTTTCAAACTTTTTCGTGAGCTCTCGAGCAACGCAGGTTCTGGCGTTGGGAT
>JAAURL010000222.1 GCA_012032235.1 Akkermansiaceae bacterium
GACAGGTCCGCTGCCCTCACCTACTTCGCCATCTCCTTTTCGAGTCATTCTATAAACGCGAGAAAATCCTGATTCAGTTTTCCATGAAGGAAGATTAAATGAATTGGGCGAATTCTCGCCTTTTCTTCTGAGTATGCCAGCTTCAAATCAAAAGATCCGCAGAATCATTCAAACGTTCGATCTTTTTTCGCTCGCGGGCTTTTTTGAAAAAACTTTGAAGGAGGGAAAGGCATTCTTCACCGAGGACACCGGGAAGAATATCGCAGCGGTGATTGAGTGGTGGGCTGGCTTCCAGCAGATTGATCCAGCCACCAGCGGCACCGGCCTTGGGATCGGGACAGCCGAAGACGACTCGCTCTGGGCGGCAGTGGACAATCGCTCCTGCGCACATCGGGCAGGGCTCCTTGGTCACGTAGAGCGTACATTTTTCCAGTCGCCAATCGCCTAGAGCTTCCTGCGCCGCAGTGAGGGCTAACATTTCGGCATGGGCCGTGGCGTCTTTGAGCGTTTCTACCTGATTCCATGCCCGGGAAATGATTCTCCCTTCGTGCACGACCACTGCGCCGACGGGGACTTCCTCCACCGCATAGGCTTTACGAGCTTCACGCAGCGCTTGGCCCATGAAGTAGAAGTCGCTATGTAAATCGATAATCGGTCCTTCGTTTTCCACGGGAAAATTTGTATCGCACAGCACGGTCCGATGCACGCAGTTTTCCTCTTCGGCGCTCACCTCACGAACCTGCTCCTAAAAACTGGCTCCCGATCATCGATTGATAAGTCGGATCTTTTTCACGTAGAGACTCGTGATTTCCATCTGCGACGATCCGGCCTTGTTGGAAAACTAACACGCGATCTGCAATGGTGATCGTGCTGTAACGATGCGCGATGATGAAGGTCGTGCGGCCTTTGACTAAAGCGGCGAGAGCTTGCTGCACCATTGCTTCACTTTCTGAATCGAGAGCACTAGTCGCTTCATCGAGAATGAGAATCGGAGCGTCTTTCAGGAAGGCTCTGGCAATTGCAATGCGCTGACGTTGGCCACCTGAAAGGAGGTCCCCGCGCTCGCCGACTTGCGTTTGATAGCCAGCGGGCAGGCCACGGATGAAATGATCCGCATTTGCCTTGCGCGCGGCGGTTTCCACGTCTGCGTCGCTGGCATTTTCCCGGCCGATGCGAATATTATCCGCGATGGTTCCTAGGAAAAGTGAAGGCGTCTGCGGCACTACGGCGATGGCATCGCGAAGATCGTGTTTTGTGAAATCCCGAATATCGATTCCATCAAAAGTGATTGCTCCTTCCGTGGGATCATAGAAACGCGGGATGAGATGTGCGAAGGTGGATTTTCCCGCTCCGCTGGGCCCAACAAGTGCAACGACCTGACCGACCGGGATCGTCAGCTGCACCTCTTTCAAGACAGGTTCCTCGCCATACGCGAAGGATAAGCTTTCAAAGCGAATCTCCCTACTCGGCGCTTTGAATGGCTTGGGAGAAACGGGGTCTGAAAGACGATCAGGTTCTTTGGAAATGTACTCGATGCGCTCAACCGCAGAATCTCCTTGTTTCAAAAGCGAGTGCACGATGCCTAACTTTTTGATCGGTTCGTAAGACATGAACAGTGCCATTCCTAGCGCGGTAAAACCCTCCTGCGACATGCCTGCGCGAACCCCAAAAATAAAGCAATGGCAAAGCCAATCGCTGCTACCACCTCGATGGCAGGAGAAATCGCTTGGCGATATTTTACGACTTTCATGCTGACTTTGAGCATTTCATTGGCTCGTCGGCGGAACGCGGAGATCTGACTTTTTTCTAGGTTATACGCTCTAATTTCTAGCGGTGCTTGCAGGCTTTCTGCGAGAGCAGCAGTCATGTCTCCTCCTTGTTGTTGCAAGGTCTTTGCCCTTCTCGCTAGTTTTTTACCCGCTGCACGAATGACGAAAACGCACAGTGGCACAGTCACCATCGAGATCAATGCAATGAAAAAACTGTGATCTGAAATGGCTTTATAAACCAAATAGCCGAGAGCGCCTAACAAAGTCGCTGGCTGTTTGATCAGATCGCTCGATACGTTGGCAACAATCTGACGGAGGATCATGGTGTCGCTCATCAATCTCGCCAAAAGATCTCCCGATTGATTATTCTTAAAAAACGAGAGCGGTAGCGTTTGTAACTTTTTGAATAGATCGAGCCGAATGTCTTCCACCACGCGCTGGCCTACGAACTGGATCAGGTAGGAGTTCGTATAACCCGCTAATGCACGAATCAGGAAAATGATAGGAATCCACAAACAGGCGAGAAATATCATTTTGTCCCGGGAGATAGCACCCAGCTGCTGGGTAATCCATGCCGAATACCAATGATTTGAATCAGCCTGATTCCCGAACAGAACAGGGAAAACGATCTCAACCATCATCGGCATCCCTAGGCCCGATGCTAACGCGTAAATTATTCCCGCGAGCACACCGAGTCCAAAGTGCCACCGGACAGGTCGCAGGTATTTATAGTAAGGAGAATAGCGATTCACGAAACGGTGCGCTAGGTTCTCCGCCCGATCCGCTCCCGGCAAGCGCGGAATCTCTCGTTCAGCAGGAGTGATAGGGATACACGATCTCTCCTCCGATCTCCTTGCTGCATTTAAGAAATTTTGAAAAAAATGATCGCTATGAATCGTATCGACTCATAATTTAAATCCATTCCCGATAAATAGACCCTCTTAATTAAATAATGAAAATAAACCTGCTTACGGCTTGTTTTGCCGTCGTCCTTGGCCAGCCGTTAATCGCGGAGACTGCCAAACCCCAGTATCGCTACACCTACTCAAGCGATGGCTATAATCAGGACCGTGACGATATCGCTGCCTCCGCGATGACACTGGCCCTTCTGGACCGTGCCGGGTTGGCGGATAAGCTGGTACATTTTAATTTCAATACAAACTTTGGTGGCGCTCCCACCCATGCGGATGAGCATCGGAAAAGTGTCTTGGAAACCGCCGTCCTCCTAGGCATCACGAAAGATTCAAAGAGTGATGGGCGTTTTTTTGATGTCTCAGAGTCAGATGCTGCGAAGAAAGCAGCCATTTCCCACCTTTCCAAAACAATCCGCAGCGCTACGCCTGAGACTCCCTTGATGATGTTTTGCCCTGGCGGGGTGCAAGTCCACTACGCGGCCCTGGAGCAAGCGATCCGTGAAGGAGCGAGCCCAGAGACTCTCAAATCGCTAACCTACGTTTCGCACAGTTCGGCCAATGAAAAAACAGCGCGCGACTCAAAGCCTGAATACATGAACAATTGGGCTCGCTTGAAGGAACTTTCCCCGACATCCACGTTTATCGATAGTACCTCGCCCCTCGTCAATGGGAAGCGTGGCGGAGGCGTGCACGGCTCCCAAGACCACATGGCTTGGAATCAAGCGCCCCGGGCGAAGAAGGGTGGAGTCTCACAATGGCAATGGCTCAAAGGCTACGGGACTCGCGTCGAAGGATTCGGCTTTTCTGGGACAGAAGGCGAATGGTTATTGACTCGTCTCAAGGCTGCTGGCGCACCCGAGCTGGGCCACAATGCGAATGCGGAAGGAGACGCTTCCGATGCTGGCATGGTCTTCAGCCAATTACCGGGTGGTTTAACAGATGCCAATATGGAGGAAATCAAAGACTACTTCATGAAGGAAGTCTCGGTTTCCGACGAAACTGGATTCGTTCCGCTATTTGATGGGAAAACGCTCAATGGCTGGACGTCCGCCAAAAACACAGGGGAGGGGAATTGGGGTGATTTCACCGTAAATGAAGCGGAAAATGCCATTCACGTTTATGAGGGAAAAGATGACGGTTCAGAGCAACCGGATAACTGCCTGAATACGGAAAAGGAATACAGCCACTATATTCTCAAGCTCGAGTACAAATGGGGCGGAAAACGCTTCGCGCCACGGGCTGATTGGGACCGGGATGCTGGTCTCCTTTTTCATGTTCATGGGGATTTGAAAAAATCTGGCCTGCCTCTCTGGAAATGCAGATCGGGGAAACTCCGGGTGATGCTGATCCCAAAAACATCGCTTCCACACTGGCGATTTGTTCGTTCTAGCTGGGAACTTGCGCGTGGAAAGACCCGTCAAAGACGGATTCTATCACCCGGAAGGCGCCCTCGGTATGGGAGGACATGTACCTACTAAATTTGGCGTTGAAAAGCCGATGGGCGAGTGGAACGAAATGGAAATCCGTGTCGAAGGAGCAAAAAAGCGACATTCATCTTCAACGGTGAGGTAGTATTCGAGAT
>JAAURL010000037.1 GCA_012032235.1 Akkermansiaceae bacterium
GAGGAACGGCCGGTAGTGAGGGAGCGGAGAAACATGAGGAAAAATCGATCTAACGAGTCAAAGCCAAGATCGGCTGAAAGGAAGCACCCGGAAATTCGCTAGATTTTGAATCAACGATCTCCCGCCCGCATGGAGCAAGAGCGGATGCATCAGCTGTGCCACAGCTAGCCGACGTCGGAATTTCCGGGAGATCGCAGCGCGGATGGAATTGCTGGCTTGAATCCATGATTGCTCCCCGTGGGACCAGGCAATCAGATTGGCGGCGGCGCATTCCGCGGCTTGAAATGCCATTGACATTCCGTTACCCGTGAAGGGCGGGATCATGCTTTCCGCGTCGCCCAGAGTTAACAAACCAGGAACCGGGATTTGCCGCCCTAGCTCGAAGCCCGCGACGGCGGAAAATGATCCATCGCGCCACTCTGCAGCCCGCAGTGCATCTGCCAGCTCGGCATTTCCTCCATGCGATAAATAGGCGGGAAGTAGGTCCGCTCCCTTCGCGGAAATGCTGCGATCTAACAGAAATAGCCCGCAAACATTCGTCCAGCCGTCCTCCACGTTTGCAAGTCCCGCATAGCCATTTCTCCCGGCGTGCATTTCTAAATCTGCGGCTTGCGGGAGATTTCTCACATGCGCTTTGAGGCCGATCCAGGAACCATTTCGCGGCCTGCGTCCCGCCGCCCAGACCAGCCCCTCCCGTGGCGATGGCGTCTCCCGCGTGCGAGTTTTCACCACCGCTCCTAGTGATTGAACATGATCGCGCAATCGCTCATCTAGCAGAAATCGGGAAATCCCCCAAGCGGGATTTTTAAAACGATCCCGGTGGATCAATCTCCCGTTTTCGTACCACGCCAGAGAATGGTGACGGTGGACGTCGGAGAAAATTTGATCAATTCCCAAGGCCATCAGCGTATCCTCCGTCACTCCAGAAATGAATTCTCCGCAGACACGATGCCGCGGGTAATTTCCCGCCTCCAGCACCGTCACCGGCACATCATGCAGCCGCAGCGCAGAGGCCAGCGACAGCCCTGCCAGGCCACCGCCTGCGATCGTGATTTCTCGGTTCATACAGATAGAATTCACCGCTGCTTAGAGGTGGAAATTAGTTCATTGACGTCTCGACGCTATCACTCGTCTGCCACCGCGCCATGTCGAAGTTTCCTCAATGCCCCAAAGCGCTTCTGATAGGCCGAGCGCCGGGCCGATTTCTCCCGCTTTAAATCCCGCCGTGATGCTGACATGCATGTCATGCCGGGTCACGCGATTGATCCACGGATGCATCAGTCCACCCAGGAAATGCGCCAACCGAGAGCGATCCGGCTCGTTGAAAATGAGCACATCACACGCTCTCCATCCATTTACCGAGAGCGGTCAGAGCCGCTCCTTCGAAGTGATGGAGAAATAAATTCGCGATCAAAACTCCTCCCGATCTCGGCGGCGGCATCTCAAATAAATCTCCCTGCTGCCAAACGACGCATTCCGATAAATTTCCCGGTCGCGGCGCTAGATCATACGCCAATACTGTCACTCCCGGGAAAAGCCCCGCCATTTTTCCACAGAGAAATCCATCTCCCGTGCCGATCTCGATGATCCCACGGCCTGCCGCTTCAGAAAATTTTCGGATTGCTCCCAGCACCCAGCGGTCATTTCCCATCAGGAAATTAATCCGTCTCAGATCCCGCCGACTCCGCTGCGCCTCGGCATCATCCGCTGGCAGGGAATCTAACAACTCGGGAACAACGATGCGCTTCATGATTATCCCCGACGCTATTCTCCCTGCGGGACAGGTGGAAGGAGGATTTGTCAGGGCAGGGCAGGGACCGTTCTCGAACCAAAGGCAGGGACCGTTCTCCGAACGGTCCTTAGCGTGGAGATTGGTTCTGGAAAGAATGAAACGACCCAAGAAAAATACATTTCAAAGCTCATCCTCATCTCACGCACAGGACCGCCCGGAGGTCGGTCCCTACCACGGACGTCGGTCCCTGCCACAGAGCTTTACCTCTCCTTGCTGGCAAACTAGGCTGCGCGCCTGATGCGATTTTCACCGCCCTCACACTTTATCGGCTGCTCCTGCCGCTGCTGTTTGTCGTGGCGTTTCCCGGGTGGATTTTGAAAATGCTACGGCGCGGCGGTTTCCGCACTCAGCTGAGTGAACGAGCGGCAATTTATACCGAGCCGTTAGAATACGAACCGTGCGGCGCGGTGCATGTCCATGCAGTGAGCGTGGGAGAAATCATGCTGGCCATCAAATTGATCCGCGAATGGTTGGTCGATCAGCCAGAGCAGGAATTCGTCCTCGCCACTGGCACCGCGACAGGTCACGCCGTGGCCACAGCCGCCAATCTTCCAAACAGTCGTGTCACCTACGCGCCACTGGATTTCCGCTGGGTGGTTCGCCGCTATCTAAATCGCTTTGAGCCTTCGCAAATCGTCCTCATCGAGGGAGAAGTTTGGCCGCACCTTTTATTAGAATGCCAGCGGCGTGGGATTCCAGTTCGCTTGGTCAATGCGAGGATGTCTCCTCGCTCCGCCCGCCGATTCTCCCAATTCGCAGAATGGCTGCAACCGATCTATCGTTTGTTAGGAGCTGTGGCGCTTCAGGAAAAAGAAGATACGGAAATCTGGAAACGCCTTGGAATTTCTCCCGAGAAAATCCACGTTACAGGTAGTTTAAAATACGATCCCGGCAGCGGTCAGCATCCTACGCCACGGACGGAATTTCAGGAAATCATCGATTCATTTGGCAAGGAGCGTCCTGTCATTTTAGCAGCTAGCACTTTCGCAGGAGAAGAAGTCTTCATCGCTCAGGCGATTTTCGAGGCTGCTCCCCACGCCTTGGCCATGATCGCTCCCCGCCATGCAGAACGCCGGGCGGAAGTGAAGGCGGATCTGGAAAAAGCAGATTTCACCGTGCAGCTGAGATCTGCTGAGAGAAAATCAGCGCCCCATGATCGCCGCCACGTTTTAATGATCGATACCACTGGCGAGCTGCGCGACTGGACGGCACATGCAGACGTCGTCATCATTGGGAAAAGTTTCCTTTCCACCGGTGGGCAAAATCCTGGCGAAGCAATCCTGGCGGGAAAACCTGTCATCTTCGGCCCGCATATGGAGAACTTTCAGCCTCTCGCCAGCCAGCTCATCGCGGGAAACGCAGTTTTTTCTGTTAGTGAAAAAAATGAGCTGATCAAAGCAATCCAAGCGGCATTGAACCCAGAAAATGCAAAAAAACTAACGAGTTCTGCATCTTCCCTATTAGCCAGACACGATGGCGCTACACGGCGGATTCTGGCGCTTTTAGACGCCATAAAAATAGCTAAATTTTGATGCAAGCGGAGTTTGTCATTTTCAAATCCACTCTCTACAATCCCACCCGTGAGCGATTCAGAAACCGATCCATTGAGCAGCCTGCTGACTAGTTTTGCCCTCGGCCCAGCATGGGCACGCGGTGGCAGTGACGACAAAAAAGAGCGCAAACCAAAGACTTTTACAGGTACTGATGAGCGCCCACCACGCCGCGATGATCGGGACCGTGGTGGATTCCGTGATCGGGAGAGTGGTGATCGCCGCCCGCCGCAGGGACGCCGTGACGGGAAATTCCAGGATCGCCGTGACAGTCCACGCTTTGAAGAAGTCCGCCCAGCAGAAGGCGTCCGCGTGACCATTTTACCAGACGCGCAGGCGGTACATCTCATCGGAAAGGAAGTGCATCAGGTCGCTCGCGTCTACTCGCTATTCGATGTCGCCAAGACGCTCCTCGCAGAAAAGGCCCGCTGCCGAGCCGTTTTCGAAGTCCAGGAATCTCACTCGCCACTGTTCCTTGGGAAACTGGACGACTCACTTTTCCTAACCCGCGATGAAGCCACCCGCCATCTCTGGAACTCTGAACTGCGGAACCAATTCATCGAAGAAGAAACCATCGAAGTCGATCCACCAACTGGAAATTTCCAAGCAATCGCACGTTGCGGAATTTCTAACGAATGGTTAGGCCCGGTGAACTTCCATTCCTATCAGACTAATCTCCGCCGTCTCCATCGGGAGCGATTTTCCAACATGCCGTTTGAGGTCTACTCCGCAAAAGTCCGCACCGAACGCGGTGAGGAAGCTGTGAATGCATGGTTAGAGACCACGAAAACCAAAATCCGCTGGCGCATCAAAGGCCAAGAAGGAGACGAAGGATGGACCGATGATCGCTCTGAAATCGAGCGCGTCATCCACGCCAAATGCTTTGATCAAGGGTTCCATGAAACTCGTAGCGCAGACGTTTCTGGAGCGATCCCAGCGAAAAACCTCTCCCCTTCCCTGTTACTATCGCTGAAAATTTCCGGCACTCACGCCCGCAACCATCCCGCGATTTTAATTCCCGCCGTCTGCCGGGCAGTGGAAGCAGAGCATCTCCCCGTTTTCAAACGCCAGGGGAAACTTTTCACTGGCCCAGCCAGACCACATCCACTCGCGCTGGATGCTGTGCTCGCAGAGCGCCCCGCCAAAATGGTCTCATGGATTCGCGAAAATCCTCCTGCGAAATTAGAAGGACTGTGGAAAGCAGTCCTCCCCGAAGGAAGCACCGCCCCCCCTGCGGACTATGCTGCGGATCTTTTTTGGCTCCTCACACAAGGCCACATCCTTCTTTACACCGATGACACCCTCGTCGTCCAAGATGTCAAAGAAGTCGTTGTCCCAGATCCCAACGCCGAGCCAAAGAAAAAGAAGAAAAAGAAAAAGTCGAAGAAGTCCGCTGCTGATGGCGAAGCAACTCCTGCAAACGACCTAACAGCCGACAAGCCAGTCGCAGAGATCGCGGAAGCTACACCGGAGGAGCCACTTTCTCACCAAGAGGAATCCCCCGCCCCCGCAGCAGAAATTTCAGCTCCCACCGTCGTCGAAGAACCCGTTTCTCCACCCGCCGAAACTTCCGAGCCAGTAACCGACAACGGAGAATCTCAACAAAATTAAATTTCCGAGAGGTTTCTTGCTACCAAAGGTTGACGACACCTTTCGGCTATGCTTCAAACACCTCGACCTGCTTTCACGGAACGGTGGCTGAGTGGTCTAAAGCACTCCCTTGCTAAGGGAACGTAGCTCAAAAGGTTACCGAGGGTTCGAATCCCTCCCGTTCCGCCAGTTTTTCGAGAGATGAGCCAGTCTGGCGATTCTTCATGTGATTTCCTCGAGCCGCTAAGAGTGCGAAGGAATAGAGGAGAGTGACGAGTTGAGCGGTGCCTACTTTTTTCTCTTATCAACTCTCAACCGATAGGCTTTTGTGAAGCTCTTTTGTCTTTTCCCTACGAAAACGGCCGAGAGGTTAGCTCGGCCGTTTGGATTTAGAAATGAAAAGCAGCTGTGTGTAGCGACTTTCCTTAGCCGATGACCTCTGGCCAATCGGTGTGGAACATTTCGCCACGTGGTTTGTCGGTGCGCTCGTAGGTATGAGCACCGAAAAAGTCGCGCTGAGCTTGAAGCAAATTCGCCGGGAGCACTGCGCTACGATAGCTATCGTAGTAGCCGAGCGATGCAGAAAAGGCTGGTACTGGAATGCCAGCGAGAGTGGCTAGGGAGATCACTTCGCGCCAGTTTTGTTGGAACTCGTTGAGGAGATTCGTAAAGAACGGGGCGAGCATGAGGTTACTAAGCTTTGGATCCTTACGATACGCATCGGTGATGTCGTTGAGGAAACGGGCACGGATGATACAGCCGCCACGCCAGATGGCAGCGATTTTTCCTAGATCGAGATTCCAGCCCTTTTCGGCCCCCATCGCAGCGATGAGGTCTAGACCTTGTGCATAGGAAATGATTTTGGAGGCGAAAAGTGCGTCGTGGACTTTTTTCACGAGTGCTTTTTTCTCTTCGCTGATTTCGGCTTTGGGTCCGTTTAGCACTTTGCTGGCGTCTACACGCTTGTCCTTCATGGAGGAAAGAATGCGTGCTTCCACTGCGGCGTTGATGGTGGAAATGACGATGGTGTTTTCCACCGCGTTCATGATCGTCCACTTGCCAGTGCCTTTTTGGCCGGCGGTATCGAGGATGAGATCGACGAGCGGCTTACCCGTTTCTGGATCGATTTGTTCAAAAACTTTGGATGTGATCTGGATGAGGTAACTTTCGAGATCTCCCTCATTCCACTGAGTAAAGACCTCGCCAAGTTCTGCCGGAGTAAAGCCAGCGGCTTTGAAAATGTTATAGGCTTCGCAAATTAGCTGCATGTCACCGTATTCGATGCCGTTGTGGATCATCTTAACGTAGTGGCCAGCGCCGCCGGGACCAATGTGGGTCACGCATGGCTCACCGTCGACTTTAGCGGAAATGGATTCGAAGATCGGCTTCATCACATCCCACGTGGAAGCTGGGCCGCCTGGCATAATTGATGGGCCTTTGCGCGCACCTTCTTCACCGCCAGAAACGCCGGCTCCGATGAAGCGGAAACCGAGATCACCTAACCATTTATCACGTCGCTCGGTATCTGTGTAGAGAGAATTTCCTCCATCAATGATGATGTCGCCTTGGTCTAGAAGTGGGATAAGGGATTCGATCACCGCGTCCACAGGAGCTCCCGCTTTTACCATGATCATCACCTTACGCGGTGAGGCTAGGGATTTCACGAAACCTTCCAACGTGTGCTCACCGACGAGTTTTTTATCAGGATGTTTGCTGACAAATTCTTCAGTCACCGAACTGGTTCGGTTATAAACAGAAACCTGAAATCCTCGGGATTCCACGTTGAGAACGAGATTCTGGCCCATGACGGCCAGACCGATAAGTCCGAAATCGCTATTGCTCATAAATTTAAGATGCCGTTGGTAAGGCGGCGACGATGTAGGGTGAATGAAAGATTCGCGCAACCCCTTGTTGCCATTTCTCCATGCATTTCACACATTCCTCACGTGAACCTACCAAATGCGATCACGTTTTCGCGACTTTTAATGACTGCTGCCTTTGTCGTGGCGGTTTCCTGGGAATTTTATGGCACCGGGCTGTTTCTCTTCGTTTTGGCAGCGGTAAGTGACTTCGTTGACGGCTATTTGGCGAGAAAAATGGGGCTTGTTACGCCTTTGGGAAAGCTCATGGACCCGCTGGCAGATAAAATTTTAGTCAGCGCCGCTTTCGTATTTCTCACGGAAAAAGGTCTCTGCCCGGTGTGGGTCACCGCATTGATTATTGGGCGAGAGTTTCTCGTCACGGGTCTGCGCCAAATCGCGATTGAAGCAGGCCAAGTCCTTGCTGCGGATCATTTAGGAAAATGGAAAACTGGATTTCAGCTTGCCTATCTAATCACCGGATTAATCTGGCTGACTGCGGAGCATGCGAAACAGCAAATCGCGCTATTAGAGTGGTTAGGAAATCTCTCCCGCCCATTTTCCGATGGTGGCTGGCTGCAGCCGATTTTCCTCTCGGGCGCAGTCGCGCTAACGGTGATTTCAGGCTGGAACTATGTGTGGAGTGGACGCGGGTTGCTCAAAAAGCCGCTTAGATTTGCGAATTCAAATCCCCTCCCCCTACTTTTCACTGCATTCGGGTTTATCCTTGCGCGATGTGACTTGCCGGAAAGAATCCGCCTCCCGCACGGCGGTTTCTTCCTATGAGCGATTCCATCACCATCCCTGAAAATGCCAACTTTGCTGAGATCGGTGAGGTTCTGCGCAATCATCAGTCCTTCGTTCTCATTAGCCACGTGCGGCCAGACGGCGACGCCATCGGCTCTCAGCTCGCGCTCGGCTTTTCCCTAATGGCTGCAGGGAAAAATGTCCGCCTCATCAATGAAGATGGTCTCCCAGACAATCTCACGTTCATGGCAGGCTCGGAAAAAATCGAGCGTCCTCCCACAGATCCGCTAGATGTGGAAGTCGCCATCGCCCTCGATACCGCAACTAAACCCCGTCTCGGCGATCACGCGTTGCACGCTGCTTCCAAAGCGAAAATCTGGCTCAATATCGACCATCACATTTCCAACCCGAAATACGGCGATCTAAACCTAGTCGATTCCACAAGTCCGGCCACTGGACAAATTCTCTATCAGCTGATCACTGCTCTCAATCTCCCGATGCCTGCGGAAACTCGCGATGCCATCTACGTCGCAGTCTCCACCGACACCGGCTCTTTCCAATATCCATCAACCACTGCCGCGACTTACGAAATGGCCGCCGATCTCACCCGCCGTGGTCTAGACGTGGGGACTATCAATTCCAACATTTACGACAATTATCCTTATCGCCGTGTAGAGCTGATGCGCGCACTTCTCAATACTTTGGAAATTCCGCAGACGGGCTCGTTGCAAATTGGGAGCTGCGCGATCAGACGCGGATCGATCTCGCCCTGCTCCCAGAAGATAGCGAGGGCCTCATCGACATCATCCGCGCCATTCGCGGCGTTCAGCTTGCTGTCTTTTTCGAGGAACTCGTGGATGGAAAATCCGTGTTTCCATGCGCTCGAAAGATCGCCGTCTCGATGTTTGTCAGATTGCCTTGGAATTCGGTGGCGGTGGCCACGCCCTAGCCGCAGGGATCCGCATGGCTGGCCCGTTAGAAAATGCCAAGCCGCTTGTGTTAGATGCCATCCGCCGCCGCATCCTCGCGATTGGCCTTTGATTTTCACTCCCATTGACTTTTACCTATGAGAAATAATCCATTGGATTCAGACGGCCCGAGCGGCGTGCTGCTAATTGATAAAGCCGAAGACATGACCTCGCACGATGTCGTGGCCATCGCCCGCCGTGCCCTAAATACCAAGAAAATCGGCCACTGCGGAACTCTTGATCCCATGGCCACTGGACTGCTCATGTTAGTCATTGGCAGAGCCACCAAAATTCAAGACTTGCTGATGAGCGAAGATAAACAATACGTGGGAACTCTGACGCTAGGAACCACGACCAGCACACAAGATCGCCAAGGAGAAGTATTAGAAACCAAGCCCGTCGCTGATTTTTCTAAAGAGCAAATTCAAAGCGCATTTGATCAATTCATGGGCGATTTCGAGCAAATCCCACCGATGGTTTCCGCGATTAAAAAAGATGGCGTCCCGCTCTATAAACTCGCCCGTAAAGGCATCGAAATCGTCCGCGAACCACGCAAAGTCCACATCACCTCCTACGAGATTTCCCGCATCGCGCTACCCGAAGTGGATTTTACGGTGAACTGCTCGAAAGGCTTTTACGTTCGCACTTATGCACACGACATCGGAGCCCATCTCGGCTGCGGTGCCCATCTCAGCAGCCTGCGCCGGACTCAATCTGGCAAATTCACATTAGATCGCGCCGTCACCGTCGCTGATCTTAAAACCGCACCACGCGAAGACCTCTACAAGTCTCTTATTTCCCTAGCGGAAATCTCGTTGATGCGAGGGGCTTGAAAAAATCGTTATCTTGACATTTCCCGGAATAGAATCACTTATCTAATCATCTCACTAACACTTAGTTAAATCCACTAACCAAAACCATGAAATCACTACTCCTTATCCCGATGACCCTCGCTGCTTTCTGCTTTAGCTCCTGCGCTGCAAAAATGGACGCTTCAAGCTGCGAGAAATGCATGAAGTGCGAAAAATGCAGCAAAGGCGACATGAAGGGTTCTTGCTGTGGTAAGCCTGGCTGCTCACATAAGAAGAAAGCGATGTAATCCGCTTTCACAAAAATTCAGCAGCGTTAGCTCGGTCATTGATCGGCTAGCGCTTTTTTCATTTCAGCGCCCGAGCCGCCCTTCGATCGATTTCTTTGCCTGATCAATCACAATCTTCTGCTCTCGATTCGCGTCTGCCTCTGCTGCGTTTAGCGCGGATAAGCTATTATCGCCACCCACACGCCCCAGAATCCTAACCGCTGAATGACGTTGGGATCCCTTCGTATCAGGAAAAAGGCGTAACATCGCAGGCTCAATTTCCTTCCCGAAATTCCCATAAATAGTTTCCCAAGCCTCTTGATTCTGTAGCCAAAGCGCATCCAAAACTGGAATAGCATCCTGATTCTTTTCCTTTACCAACAGCTCTACCATCGCCACAGGGACTGTTTTATTGTTAGCGATTAACTTTTTGACTTCGATCAATGCCGCTTGACTCGCTGCACCTGCTTTCTCGGACCATGTTGAAAGCGCCCTGCAGATATCTGCTTTGAAATCCACAGCATCCGAATTGAGCAATCCAATCAATTTCTGAGTCACGTCAGCGCGGAGAATTTTAGGCTCGGCACTGCTTAACCGTTGAACTGCTGATTTCACCCGATCCAAGCTGATACTTTCCAGCTCTTTTATGTTTAACAGGTAAAAATCAATTCCCGCTGGACTTGTTAGCTTCTCCAATGGTCTCTCAGTGAAAATTTCGTTGTTAATCTTCACCTCTACGACTGAGAGCTCTGGATAAGTATTTTCGACAGTCCCTAACGCCGAAACGATTTTTCCTAACTCCTCTAGTGATGTCGTCACTTCTGATAAAATCAGCAGGTAGTTATGATGATCGCGTGGGTAAATATGGGATGAAGTGAGATGTGCGTTGGTCGAGCGGAACAAATAATCCCTCACTAAAAATCGCTGCTCGTAATTCAGGTCTTTCAACCAAACACCCACCGCTTTTTTGCCAGTTCCGGCATCGATCATTTTTTGAATTTCATCTTCCAGAGGCTTTACGCCGATGCGCTCTTTCAATTCTTTGAGACGATTCTCCTTCTCCTCTACTTCATGATTCATTTTTGAAGACTCGCAATGGGAGTGACTCCTGCAGCACCGGTAGATTTTATCATTTCCGAGCCAGTAAAAAACGGAAGACTCATCAAACCACCGCCTAGGGCCAATCCCACGGCTAGAGCCTTAAGGCGAGCTTTGGGGCTTGCATAAAACAATGCGCACAACGCCAGGAAACTGATGAACCCAGCAATGACGAGTCGATTCATCATTGGCATTCCATCCAGTGCCATCCCCGTCCCCGTGCCAAACAATAAAAACAATGCTGCTATAAAAATTGCGGAAACTCCAACAATTCCGGTTAAAATTCGCAATGGCGAGGTTGGCTCTATCACCGCTGGATCTGGTGCCTCCCCGTAAATCATCGGCATCAAGCTTTTCGGCTTTGCCCGCTGATCACTTGGCATTGCCACACGCTGAAATTGATCGAGATTCTGGTTTTGGCGATCTCCTGGATAGCTTTTCTTTGCCCTCACGATCACTTCATCGCCGATACGAAAACGGTGATCACATCCACCGCACTCCACAGTACGGTTGATGAAATTTTCGCCAACTTTAAAGCGTTGCCCGCAGGAAGGACAACGAATCAATATTGAGGGGCTTTGAGGATCATTCATGTCTTGAGCGAATTGTTGAAGGGATTCTGAATGATTGCAACCTCTAGCATTTGAATCTCCTAACAGCCAAATCCATGTGACACTTCTGTAACACAGCGCCTTACTATTAGGCTAACAACAGCGATTGACGCGAACTGCTGCCTCCCTCAGATTCAATTAAATATGTCTAGGCCCGGTCTTATCCTCAAACTCAGCTGTTCCGATCAACCTGGTATCGTCGCTAAAATCGCCAGCTACGTCGCCAGCCACCGTGGCAATCTAGTCGCATTTGAGCAATTCTCCGATCAACTCGGCGGAAAATTTTTCGCCCGTTTAGAAATCCAAACTCAAGAATTCAACGTCGATGTGCAGGATTTCATCGACGGCTTCGGCACACTCGGTCGCTCCTTGCAGGCAAATTGGCATTTCCGCCGCCTGCCTTATCGCATGAAAACCGCCGTGCTAGTCACGAAAACTGATCACTGCCTAAACGAAATCCTCTGGCGTGCTGAACTCGATGAACTCCCCATCGAAATCACCTCCATCATCGGTAACCGCAACAGCTGCCGCCACATCGCCGAACACGCCAACATTCCATTTCACCAAATCGATATGGATGGCGAAAACCGTTCACTCGGCTTTGAGCAAATCCACCAACTCATCATCCAGCAAAACGTCGAGCTCATTGTCCTAGCCCGTTTCATGCAGATATTGCCAAATGGCTTTTGCAGCGCATTCGCCGGCAGAATCATCAATATCCACCACAGTTTCCTACCCGCCTTCATCGGAGCAAACCCCTACGCCCAAGCCTACCAACGTGGTGTAAAATTGATCGGTGCGACTTGCCACTACGTCACCTCAGAGCTCGACGCAGGCCCCATCATCGAACAAGAAGTCGACCGTGTGCATCATTTCCACACGCCTAGTGACCTCGTTCGCATTGGTCGCCATTGCGAGCGCATTGCCCTAGCAAAAGGCATCCGCTTCCATGTCCATGACCGAACCATTATCGACGGTCACCGCGCGATCGTATTTCCCGATTAACTCAAATTGGAAGCTTTACAAACCTGCGGCCTCACCCCATTTTTCGCGCCCACACAAAGGAGAGGTGGTCGAGTGGTCTATGGCACCTGATTCGAAATCAGACGTAGTGTAACAGCTACCGTGGGTTCAAATCCCACCCTCTCCGCCATTCCGGTTCTTTGCGAGCAGCAGCTCGGCTTTCCCAGCCTCTTCCTTACGCTCTTCTTCATTCTCCGCGTAATAGGCAGAGCGGCAAAGTGGGCCTAATTCACCGCACCACGCGCCCGTGAAGTGGCCCCCGAAAACCAGGCCAGGGTCTAACTTAGAGCCTGTCCCAATCATCGTGACTTCTTATGGAACAATGCATTAGCAGCGGAAAAAGTGGGCAAGGAAGCCCGAAAAGACTCCCATGCCCTAAATTCGAGGCTTATGATTTGATTACGACACTAAATCCAAGTCCGAACTGTGATCACCTTCAGCTATCAACCCGCCCTTTGCAGAGATAAATCCAATCTCAGATGCGCTTTTCAGAAATAGAAGCTTCCGGAGAGGCTGTGTTTTTCCCATTATTGCAAAGTTATGAAAAAGTGCAGTTGTGAAATTTGGTATCGTGTCGCTTTTATCGTCGCGCATTTAGTCTTATTTTGGGGGCTTAAAGGCACGATTGCGGAGGCGAAGATTCTAGGGGAAGTGAAATTTGAAAGCCTCAATCAGTGGGGAACTACTTTCGTTCGCTATACAGTGATCTCGGCGATGTTAGCGGCGTTGGTATTGCCGTTACGCGTAGCATTTTATGCTTCGGGTTTGGCGATGGGTGGGCTAATGGTGATTTTGTTGGGGCTTTATCGAGACGTTACAGAGTTGGTGAAAATGGACCAAGCAGGAGAAGGGCAATTGCCGCCTTTGCAGGAGTTGATCGATCTGCGTGGAGACGGAAAAATTTTGGTTTGTGGAATCCTGTTGTGTGTTTTGGTGATCGTCCTAGGAGGAATTAAAAGTGCGATCCGTTCGTTCAGGAGATGGCAAAAGAAGCTCTGAGAATAAAATTTCCCAGAGCCCGGTATGACCAAGAGTTCTATAAACTCATTTATAGGTCACGGTAACACGAGAATAGCTACCATTGGTTGGGATGAGGCAATTGGTCACTAAGTTACCACCGACATAAACCTTTCCACGTAACCCGTAGGAAGTGGGAGGAGTATTCACGACGAAACTGCCATCCTTCTCTGAGGTAACGGAAATGGTTTGTCCGTCCACTTTTAAGGTAACAGTCACTCCGGATCGACCACGCCCTTTGGCGTCCTGAACTCTTCCGGCGATGCCGCCAGCGGCTGCAATTCCCGCAAAAGCGAGACTGGCGATGGTGGAAATAAGCAATGTTTTCATAGGAATGATGTAATTAGTTTCAAGCTAGCGAATTGAGTGAATCAAATCGCTAATCATAGGGGGATTTAACAGTGGGTAGACGATCTCCCCACTGCTAGAGGTTGACGCAAATTAGTTAGGAGTTTCCACAGCGCGGAAGTCCTCTGGAGCATCGCGTTTGACGGCTGGGCGATACACTGGCTTTGGCTTGGTGTATTTCGGGCGTTCCTGTACGGTTACATTATGCTCTTCCACATAAGTCACAGGGGCTGGCGCACAGGAACTGAAGATGCTGGCGAGGGCAAGGATCGGAAGTGTGATTTGAAATTTCATGATTTTTAGATGAATTGGTTGGGAGTGATGTTTAGTTTCCAGCAGCTGGAGTTTCTGGTTTAGCAGGAATTGGATCGCCCGGTTTTGCGACTTCTACAGACGCACCACCGCCACGGCGACCAACAATGACGGACCATGCGCCGAGACCATTGGCCTGAGCAATGTGGAGAATCACTTTCACACTGCCTGTGTAGGAAGCGCGGAAGCGAGTGCCTGCACGTGCTGATGAGCGGCGGTCTTTGATCAAGAGTGCGCCGGATTCATCATAGATATAAATGTCGAGGTCTTGGACATACTCATCGCGGCCAGCGAGGAAGACGTAGTCGATCCCTGCAGTCACTGGGATGAGGAACTCGACTTTGGCTCCGCGCCCGTCCACGCCGTCAATGGCGGGGAGCATGTTGAATCCACGAGCGGAATAGTAAACTCCCATGCTGTATGCATCATCGCCAGCTTTGACTGGGTCTTGGGCTTGCGCCGAAAGAGCCATGGAAATGAATACGAGGGGTGCAATAATTAGTTTTTTCATAGTCATGTTGTCTTATTACTTCGCTAGGCCACGTAGATTTTTACACGCGGCGGAAGAGTTTTTTGCAATGTTCGCGACATCTGCTTGTGGGATGGGGGCGCGCATTGGCACGTTGACCCATTGTCTGATTTTAGTGAGTTCCTCGACAAGTGCTAGTGCCTGGGGAGATTGCTTTTTGTCGGGTTTCAAGGTGTTTAGATCATCTAATAACGCATCGATGAGCAATGGTTCGCGCAATAGGCCGGAGGCTTCTGTGCTGTATTGGTCATTGACTACATTAGAAATGCTATTAACGCCCTGTAACCAACCCGCAGCGATGAGCAGAGCACGGCGATCTGCATTGGCATCTTTCTTCAGCGTGGCTAATACATCGTGCTGGAGGTAACCTAGCTCCAGAAAAACACGGGGCCATTCATTGCGGCCTGCAAAGAGCCGAACCTGCTTGGCGCGGGCGAGTTCGGCGTCGGATACTTTGAGTTTCTTTGCGAGTTTCTCAATGTCGGAAGCCACTTCGTTCAGCTTTTCCGCATCGCGTGCTTTGATAGCGAGCACGCCGTCACTCATCCGCATTCCCAACAGAACAGGGATTGCTACATCAACATCGGAATAATCATTGGGATTGATATCGAGTTGATATTTTGTCCAAACGGAAGCCCAATTTACGCCATCTTTTCCTAACACACTGTCAAGGGCGATCATTTTATCAATGGGCGTTGGCGGAGCAAGTCCACCTTTGCGAGCACCACTGGGATTAAAATCGTCTTTTTCTTGTGCATGAGCAGCGGAGTGGCTGCAAATACCTATGATAGTAGTGAAAAGGAGGGATCTAAACTTCATATTCAATTTCAATATATTCGGTGATATAATAGGATCTTTCTAAAGCGGCAAGCTTTCAATTCTGAAAAAATGCTTGAGCAGATCTAGTGATTTTGCTTGGCTCGCTTCTCGTAGAACCTAGTTATGAGGATATTCTACATATTATCAATCGTTACCTACCCCAAAAAAATGCTCACTAAGTTGATCCAATCGTCCCGCATGCGTCTCCCCGTTTGTTTTCTCGCGGCGGCTTCGCTGCTTATTTCCAGTTGCGCTAGTCCGACCGGCGGAATCGCTGGTGTTGGATCCAGTGGTGTCATTGGGCCTCTAAATTATGATGGGCAAGAGCGCCAAATTATCGATCAAGCACGTGTCGGCGGTGCTCTTTTAGGGGCAGCAGCAGGCTACTTTATCGCGAAAGAATCTGGTGGTAATCGCTTGGGCGGAGCCGCTCTGGGCGGTCTAGTTGGCGGTCTAGCAGGAGATGCCGTTGGGAAAGGCCAAGCGAATCAGGCGAAACAAGCGCGTCTGAGTAATGACAGTTTACGCAATGCGATCGCTTCGGCTCGGAAAAATAACGACCGCCTTGAAGCCTATAACCGCAAAGTTGCAGCGCGTATTGCTGAGCTCCGCCGCAAGCCTGCTGCTGAGCGTGCCAGCCTCGCGAAAGCTGAACTAAAGGATGTGGATAGTTCGCTGAAAAGCACTCAATCCTACACGAGTAGTCGCAGTGCAGCGAAATCCAAGATGCCGCCAACCCAAGCTTCGCAATATGCTTCTGAAACCCGCCGTGGCGAACGCGAACAAGCCCGTCTTGCTAGCTACCGTAGCGAACTCGCGAAGATGAGTGTCGCATCTAACTAATTTGAATTTCCATCCTAACAAAATAAAGAGATGTCTAAGAATTCAATGAAATATTTAGCCCTCGGTCTTCTGGCTTTGGGATTTACCGGGCTTTCAAGTTGTGCCTATCAGCAAGTGATGAGTGAACGCCGGGCAGAGAATGAAAACCTCAAGTATCAGCTCTCCAAGGAGCAAGCCCGTGGTGAAAAACTTCGTCAATAAGTTGAACCACCGTTTGTCACTATTGATGTAATTCAAAGTCCCGTCTTTTTCACGAGAGACGGAACTTCTGCTTGGTATAAAAGTGCAACTTGTTTGATTGCATATCGGAAATCGCGCGATTAAAAACGGCCTATGAACAAGACCAATTACCTCATGTGGCTTGGCTCCCCCCTTGCAATATCACTGATGCTTATTTCATGTGATTCTAAAGATCCCGCGATGGAAGAGGAGCAGTCAAAGTTAAGACTGGAGAACAAAAATCTCACTGAGAAATTAAAAGCAGCTTCGGAAAAAGTAGAATCTGCTAACAGTGGAGCACAGGAAGAGCTAGTAGCAGCGAAGACTGCGCTGGCCGAGGCGCAAGGTGCTTTAGAAGAGTTAAAAGCGCGTTTTGATCGCAAGCGGTTAGAGACTTCATTTTCCACAGCCGTTTCTGACTTCAAAGAGCAGACGTTAAAAAAATTCCCGGGACATACGATCACTCAAGTCACCATGCATGAGATGGTATTGCCTTCTGATCATCCGTTTTCGTCAGGCCTAACGATGTTTTTGAAAAATAATGAAACCGGCCAAAGCCAGACCGTGCAGGTCAAGGCACTGGGTAACATCGACGGACAATGGTCATTTCAAAAAGTGGATCCCAGTAATCTGACTGCGAATCGCCCGCTAGAGGTTGCCCCACCAGTAGCGCAAAATACGCCAACACCTCCTCCAGCTCAGCAGCAAACTCCTGAGGCAGCACCGCCTATCCAAGTGAAACGCCAAGGTGCCGCTGCCAGTAGTCCTGGAGGAAAAGTCCACACCATTGATTGGGGGGATTAACTCGATTCTATTCCATAGCAATCCAATCCACCTAACCACTCTGTGAAGGGATTATTTACCTCGGATGCCGCTCAGGGCGGACTCTCGCTCGAAATTCCAAAGCAAGACATCCATTTCGGCCAGCAGGCTGGAGGCGTCTGGGGATTTTCAGACACACCACCAGCAATTCCGACGGCGAAACTTTCTTGGGATCGGCGACACATGACATGGCGGATGTCGCGTCTGGGGCCCGAAGTATTGATCGGTGGCATTGAGCTGCCACCCGAGGGAGCGCGATTGACAACTGGCGATCTGGTGCAGATTGGTGACTGGGTTTTCTGCTTTCAGAAGATCATCGCAGAGCCGATTTATCACGGCACACCACTGCGTGATATGATTGATTTAAAAGACTCCCAGAGTCTCACGATTGGTCGCGATCTCGGACAGCCAGAGCCAGAAAAACTTTGTCTTGATGCGGATGATTTGATGATTTCCAAAGAGCATCTCAAGCTGCAAAAAACCGCAGAGGGATGGCTAGCCGAAGATCTCAGCAAAACCGGCACGGAGCTAAATGGTCGCCTATTTGGAAAGACTCGCCTCGTCTACGGTGATCGCTTGCGCATTTCTAACTATCTCTTCGAGTTCGGAGGGAATCACTTACGCCGCATCGATCATTTAGACGTAGGAACGTTACAAGCGACCAATCTGGTCGTGGAGGTTCCTGATCGGGAAAGTGGCAAGCCGCTGCGTATTCTCAACGACGTCAGCCTCGATATTCAAACCGGAGAATTCATCGGGATTCTCGGTGGCTCCGGACAGGGGAAATCGACTTTGCTAAATGCTCTTTGTGGCATCAAGCCTGGGAGCAGCGGAGCGGTAACAATCGGTGGCGTACCAGTGGGAGATTTAATCAAAATCGCCCCGGCTCGATCGGCTATGTCCCACAGGATGACATCGTCCATTCAGAGCTAACCGTGACGCAGGCTTTTCGCTACAGTGCACGATTGAGATTGCCGCTGCCACGAGCTGAACGTGAAGAACTCATTCAACGGACGATTGAAGTTTTGGGCTTAAAGGAGCACAAAGGAAAACGGGTTTTCCAACTTTCCGGTGGTCAGAGGAAGCGCGTGAGTATCGGCATCGAGCTGCTTTCAAAGCCGGACATTCTTTTTCTCGACGAGCCATCATCGGGTCTAGATCCGGCCACGGAAAAGTCGCTGATGGAGCTGTTGCAGGCTTTGTCACTAACGAATCTAACCGTTGTCTGCACAACCCACGTTTTGCAAAATGCGTTTCTTTTTAATCGCCTGCTTTTTGTGCATGGCGGGAAATTGATCTTCGGTGGCTCAGCAGGCCAGGCGCGTGAGTATTTTCTGGGATCAAATGCTTCGCAATCGATGGCATCTAGCATGGGGCGCGTGGTGCAGTCGCCTTTGGAAAAATTTACCCGACCGTGTTGGATAGTAAATTGCCTGCGCCAGAGTGGGAATCACGCTTTCGCGGATCAAAATTTTATTCTCCACCCAAAAAATTAAACCCACCGCCAGCAGAAGCTCGTGCAAAGTCGAAAGGTGTTAGCGCCTTTACCAAGCTACAAGTCCTGCTCCAACGGCAAGCCAGTATTCTTGGCTCAGATTGGCTAAACGTCGCATTCCTGCTTTCACAAGCATTTATCATCGCGGCACTGGTTGCCTGGGTATCGGACGATCTCGGATTCCGCATGTTCCTAGGCATCATTGCGGCGATGTGGTTTGGCTGTTCAAACGGGGCGCAACAAATCGTCGCGGAATTGCCGATTTTTAAACGAGAGCGTATCTGTGGACTCGGCGTTAATACTTACATTTTTAGCAAACTGGCGTTTCAGATGTTTCCTCTCGTCGATTC
>JAAURL010000038.1 GCA_012032235.1 Akkermansiaceae bacterium
CCAGTTTTTTAAACAGCGCTTCTTTTTCTTTTTCGTAAGTAGAAATCACTGACTTAGGCAGCGAATCTGCCAAGCGAAAGGTGACCGCGTAGGTTGCGCCAGCTTGAAACCAATGCGGTAGACTCCCGCTATCGTTGCGTTGGATTTCTTTTTCGGGGATCAGGAAGGATGGTGAAATTTCGGCGGCGACCAGTGATCGCCGCCACAGGGAGCAACCCAATCTGCTAGCGCAACGTTTGGTTTTCCGGAGTCTTTTTTTGATTTGCTGGCGCAAGCTGTGAAAGCGGGTCCGCTCCGTGGTGCGGGATTCATCTGCCCAAACGATGATGTCATCGCCATCTGCATTCGCCGGGAAAAATCCATAAATGCCCTCTGCGTAGCAGCGATCTTCTGCAATGATGCGATCTACCCAGCCCAGCGCATCTTGATAGAGTTTTGCCGCTTCTGCAGCTCCTTCTGCATTTTTGGTTTTGAGCGTTTCTGTTTTCCGATCCCACACGCCGCGTAATTCCCAAGCATGGAAAAATGGGGTCCAGTCGATGAACTTCGCCAGCTCACGCAGTGATGGCTTACTAATCGTTCTGGTCCCGGTAAACGATGGCGCGGGTGGAGTGTAGTTTTCCCAATCGATCTTCGGTCCAGCAGCACGGGCGGCTTCGATCGTGAGCGTTTCTTTTTTTCGGGCCACCTAAGAAATTGTCGCGGAGCTTTTGTTGCTTTTCGCGGTTTTCCTTTCCGAATGCCTCACGCTGATCTTTGGAAAGTAGAGAAGTAGTGACTGGCACCGAACGCGATGCATCTAACACATGGACTACTGGTCCTGAGTAATGTTCTGCGATCTTGATCGCCGTGTGCGCAGCAGAAGTCGTAGCGCCGCCGACGAGCAAAGGCACTGTGAAGCCTTGCTTCTCCATTTCTTTGGCAACATGTACCATCTCATCGAGCGATGGTGTGATCAAACCTGATAGGCCAATCACGTCTGCGCCGATCTCCTTCGCTTTCGCTAAAATTTTATCACAAGAAACCATCACACCCATGTCGGTGACTTCGAAACCATTACAGGAAAGAACCACGCCAACGATGTTTTTGCCGATGTCGTGGACGTCGCCCTTCACGGTGGCGATCAGGAAACGCCCGGCAGAGTTCGCTCTTTCTGCAAGATTCAGGGCCTCATCATCTGTTAAAGCCGGGTTATCCGACTTTAGCTTTGCAATGTCACTGGCGAGAAATTCTGCCTTATCTGCCTCCATGTAAGGGAAAAGCCAGGCGACAGCCTTTTTCATGACACGGGCAGATTTTACGACCTGAGGAAGGAACATTTTTCCCGCGCCGAATAAATCGCCGACGACGCCCATGCCGTCCATCAGTGGACCTTCGATGACTTTCAGCGGACGCACGTATTTCAAACGCGCTTCCTCGGTATCTTCATCAATATATTTATCAATACCACGAAGCAAGGCGTGCTCTAATCGTTTTTCAACAGGCTCATCTCGCCACGCGAGATCTTCCTCGATCTTCTTACCGCCCACTCCTTTGAAGGTTTCTGCTAGATCTAACAATCGTTCTGTAGAATCTGCACGCCGATTCAGCAACACATCTTCCACGCAACAGAGTAACTCTTCAGGAATGTCAGAATAAACTTCCAGCATCCCGGCATTGACGATGCCCATGTCCATTCCGGCCAAGCCAGCATGATAGAGAAATGCGGAATGCATCGCCTCGCGGACTTTGTTATTTCCACGGAAAGAAAACGAAATGTTAGATACACCGCCAGATATTTTTGCACCAGGAAGATTCTCCTTGATCCAGCGTGTGGCATTGATGAAATCGAGAGCGTAGTTGTTATGCTCTTCAATTCCTGTCGCCACAGTTAGGATATTCGGATCGAAAATGATGTCGTCTTGATTGAAACCAACTTCGTCGACCAAAATTCGATAGGCTCGTTCGCAAATTCTAATTTTTTCGTCGTAAGTTGCCGCCTGTCCTTGCTCATCAAAAGCCATTACCACCACTGCCGCGCCATAGCGCATGATATGGCGAGCTTGGCGTTTGAAATTTTCCTCGCCTTCTTTCAGCGAAATGGAATTCACGATTCCTTTCCCTTGGAGATACTTGAGTCCTTCCTCCAAAATTTCCCACTTTGAAGAATCGACCATGATCGGCACTTTGGCCACATCTGGTTCACCTTGGAGTAGCTGAAGGAAGCGACTCATCATCGCTTTGCCATCGATGAGCCCGTCATCGAAGCAGATGTCGATCACGTTTGCACCGTTTGCGACTTGTTGGCGGACGACTTCAACAGCAGCTTCGAGATCGCCTGCGCGGACGAGCTTCGCAAATTGCGGAGAACCAGCGACATTGGCGCGTTCTCCGATCATGAGAAAACGCTTATCGGCAGTGTGATTATAGGCTTCCGTGCCAGAGAGGCGAAGGGCTCGTGGGATAGTTTTCATTTGAATGGAAGCGGAACTCAGAAGTTATTTTAGAAAATGGAGGAGATGACGTTTCAACCAATCGTGGGCACTTCTCGTGGAGCGTATTTGGCGACGGCTTGGGCGATGGCGGCGACGTGCTCGGGTGTATTTCCGCAGCAGCCACCAGCTAGGTTGAGTAATCCCGCTTTGGCAAATTCCGCCATATAATCGTGCATGTGTTTCGGTTCTAAATCGAAGCCCGTGGGCGCGAGTGGGTTCGGCAAGCCAGCGTTGGGATAGCAGGAAATGTGAGTGGCCGCGCAGGAGGAAAGTTCTTCCAGAAACGGTTTCATTAAGTCTGGGCCTAAGGAGCAATTCAGCCCGATGGCAAGTGGCTTAACGTGAGCAAAAGCGTTCCACATCGCTTCGACTTTTTGCGCGGAAATCATTGTTTCTCCACCTAGGCCAACTGCTGCGGAGATGATGACTGGTAGGCGGTTTCCGTCTTCCTCGAAGACTTCCTGGATCCCTACTGCGGCGGCTTTTGCATTGAGCGAATCGAAAATCGTTTCCACCATTAGGATATCGCAGCCGCCTTCGATGAGTGCGCGGATTTGGTGTTTATAGGCTGCTAGGACTTGATCGAAAGTGACCACGCGGAAGCCGGGATCATTCGCATCTGGAGAATTGGTTAGGGAAACGGTGAGCGGCCCGATGGCTCCGGCGACGTAGCGCTTGCGCCCAGTGTCACTGCCGATGTCATCCGCCCATTTGCGACAAAGTCGCGAGGACTCCACATTCATTTCCCAAGCCAAGTCGTTGAGAAATTTGTTCTCTAAAATTTTCTGAAAGAACTCCGGATCTTTGCGGCCACCGTGTTCACGTGGATCTTCAACAAAGAATTCGCTTTGGGCGATTCCGGTGGCAGAAAACGTATTCGTCTCGCAAATGTCGGAACCTGCCTCGTAAAATCGGCGGTGAATATCGCCAATCGTATCGGGCTGGGTAATCGAAAGGATATCGCCGTTGTTGAGCAGATCTTTTTCATTCTCTGCGTAGCGTTGGCCGCGTGCTTGCTCCTCGCTGAGGCCGTAGCCGCGAATGGTGGTTCCCATTGCCCCATCGAGGACAAGGATTCGTTCGGTGAGAGCGCGTTGAAGTTCTGGAGTAGGATCGGCCTGCGGCATGGGGAGAATTTATCCAGAACGTCCGCCACTTCAAGAATCAAATCTTCATATCTGGATATGATGATGGGATATTGGGCGCTCCCTGGCAGGCGGGATTTTTAGCGTTTCCTGCGCCGCTTCGGTTTCGTGAACGGGCTGCCTTTGCTTTTCGCATGCTTCCCGATTCGTTTCCCGACTTGCTGGTGGTGGGAAAAGACTGGAAATCACTATCAGGTAGCGACTTCATTTGCTCCTCTCGTTCGTCTTCTTCTGCGAAGCGCTCTTCATAGTCGGCTAGTGCAAATTCGTATTCACGTTGCCGGATTTGCTGACAATGGGAGACATGTAGTAGGCCACATAGTCCGGATCACTGGCCAGCTCCGGTGGGATGTCTTCTAGCTTGGCAGGCTCTGGCGGCTGAGGTTTCCCCCATTTGAAATCGCTGCGCTTCGGGATGTAGGGAGCCATGAATTCCTTCAGGGTTCGCTTACTCGGCTTTTCTGAAAAGCTTCTCTGCCAAATTCGCTCCGTGTTCTAGATCCCACCACTTGGGATGCGGTGGAAATCCGTGATCCATCGGCGTCGTGCTCGCGAGGATCTCCGTAAATTTTTGGGCCTCCTTCGCAGTCAGTTTTTTAGAAAGCCTCTTTTGTTCTCTGTCGAGAAATCTTTCGGGGTCAAAATGACGCCGCTTCAACTGCCTCACATATTCGCTGGTCACGCCATACTCCTTACTCAGAGGCACAGCCTTTTCCCCAGCAAGATGGCGCTGCAGAAGCTCCTTCTTCTGCTCTTTCGTCAATGGCCCTTTCTTTTTCTCTGTCATGTGTCGCTGAGCTAGGAAAACAGCTTTCGGTCTAGAGAGCGATATTGAATTGCTTCTAACACATCATTCGCGCGAATATCCAGAGCTCCGCCCAAATCTGCAAGCGTCCGCGCCACTTTCAAAATCCGGTCATGCGCCCGTGCGGAAAAATTCATCTCTGCCATCGCATGTTCTAAATAGCCATTTGCCTCCGCGCTTAGCTTGCAATGTTCCCGGACTTGACGGGAGCCCATCGCAGAATTTGTTGAATTTGAAAATTTCTTGAATCGCTCCAGCTGGATCCCGCGGGCTGCGGCCACCCGCTCCCGGATCACTTCGGATTTCTCCCCAGTAGTTGCTTCTGACGATAGTTCACGGAAATCGACTAGCGGCACCTCGATATGTAAATCAATCCGGTCTAACAGCGGCCCGGAGATCCTTTGTCGATAGGTTTCGATTTGTCGCGGTGAGCAGCGGCATTCGCGTTTCACGTCGCCGTAATAACCGCAAGG
This sequence comes from Akkermansiaceae bacterium, assembly GCA_012032235.1. Lineage (GTDB taxonomy): Bacteria > Verrucomicrobiota > Verrucomicrobiia > Verrucomicrobiales > Akkermansiaceae > Luteolibacter. The sequence goes on from JAAURL010000038.1 coordinate 4,898, forward strand.
ACACGGATTCATTGCTGCGACTAACATGAAATTTGCCGGGAAAGTTAATGACCCTGCTGCGCGTGAAATAGTCACATGCCCATCTTCCAGTGGCTGCCGCATCACCTCCAGCGTCGTCCGCCGGAATTCAGGTAATTCATCCAAAAACAGCACTCCGTGATGCGCTAGGGAAACTTCTCCTGGTCCTGGATTGGTTCCGCCACCTAAAAGCCCCGCGTCAGAAATCGTATGATGCGGAGCACGAAATGGTCGAGTGGTGAGGAATGACCGCTTTGGATCTAACAGACCGGTGATGGAATGAATCTTCGTCGTTTCGATCGCATCGTCCTCAGTCATGTCGGGCATGATCGTCGCGATCCGTTTTGCTAGCATCGATTTCCCAGTTCCTGGCGGACCCACCATCAGCAAGTTATGCCCTCCCGCTGCGGCGACTTCTAGTGCCCGTTTCACGTGGTGCTGGCCCTTTACTTCATCGAAATCCACCTCGTAACGGCGATGTGAATTAAAGAATGCCCGACGATCCAAGTTGAACGGCGGGATGATCACATCACCATTTAAAAAATCCCAGGCTTGTTTCAAATTTCGGATCGGGAACACTTGAATCCCATCGATCACCGCTGCCTCTGGAGCATTCGCCTCTGGCACAAATAGCCGGGCTCTCCCACGGCGTTTGGCTTCTAGGGCGATGGATAAAACTCCTTTCACGGGCCGAACCGCGCCATCCAATCCCAACTCTCCGACAACACAGCAGTCTTCCGCATCAAAAGGCTTCGTCCCACTCGCAGCGATCATCGCTAGTGCAATCGGTAAATCAAATGACGGACCTTCTTTCTTCAAATCTGCAGGAGCCAGATTCACCGTTTTCACGCCATCATTCAAATCAAGCGCAGAAGCAATGATCGCGGAAATCACCCGTTGCGATGATTCCCTAACAGCAGCATCTGGCAAGCCGACGATAATCACCATCGGTTTATCCGCACCACGTGCATTCACTTCGACTTCGACCTCTTGGGCATCCACCCCACGCAATGCTGCAGAAAATAAACGAGTAATCATACGAACAGATATTCTGTGAGGGATTTTCAGAACGGATGCAAGCGAAGAACTAACAAACACATCATCCTATTCATCACTCAAAAACTCAATGGCTCGTTCTTCTGACCAGTAGGCACCATTTCTCCCGGCGGAATGGAAGCCAACATGCCCGCCGTTTTCGGGCATTTCAAAATGAAAGAACTCGCTCTTGGTGGCTTCTAAATGAGGATAACAATTCGGCCCCAGAAAGGGATCATTCGCCGCACTCACTAACAAAGCCGGGAGCGTGATTTTGGGTAAAAACTGGCGACAGCTATTTCTCTCCCAATAATCTACCGCATCGCGAAAACCATGAATCGGAGCCGTATATCGATTATCAAATTCATGAAAAGTCCGGATCTTAGACAACCCTGTTAGGTCGAGCTGATCGGGAAACAATTGTTTTTTCATGCGAACTTTTCTCCGCATATCGATCAAAAATCGCTCCATATAGATCTTGTTAGAAATGCGGGCTAGCTGTGCCGAGGAACAAGCCAGATCGCATGGAACGGAAAAGGCAACGGCGCGGTGCAGCCGCGGGGAGATTCTATCCGGTCGCTCTCCCAGATATTTGAGTGTGATATTTCCACCTAGGCTAAAGCCAATGAGATCGATAGATCGCGCCGGATGATTTTCCAAGGCATGAGAAATCACTGCGTGGAAATCCTCTGTTTCACCACTGTGATACATCCGCAGTTTACGATTTGGTTCATCGCTACAGCCGCGAAAATTCCACGCGAGCACGTCCCAGCCATGACGAATCAAAGCAGCAGCCATTCCTTGGATATAGCCGGTTTTCACGTTCGCTTCCAGACCGTGCGAGAGAATTGCCAATTTCGAGCGACAATTTCCTGACCACTCCAAATCGACAAAATCACCATCTGCCAGTTCCAGTCTTTCGATCCTGTGAGTGACGTGTGCAAAACGCCGAAATAGCGCCGGGTAAATCGTTTGGAGATGACCACTCGGCAGCCATTTTGGAGGATGGTAGCTGGATTTTTCAATCAAAGGCATTTTGTGACACCGTTTGCTAAGAGTGAATGCCTATGAAAAATCAGTTTCCCTGGAGAGCTAACAGATTTACTCCTCCACAGGATTCGCACGTGGGATATTAGATTCTCCCTGCGGTGCTGCTGTGTTCTCAGTGAAACTGGCATCTGTGATGATTTCCTGAGTGCCATTTTCGGAAGAGGTATTGCTAGTGTAGTTCGCTGCATCCAGACCTTTCTCCATGATCCAACCGGGACCTTTGTTTTGAATCGCCTGATTGTTGTTGATTGAAATTTTTGCGGCAGAGGAGCGAATGACAAATCCGCCTAACTGATTTTCTTTCGCGATGTTGTTCTGAATTTTTCCCTCCTCTGCGCGATCGATCACGGCACCGTATTCGCTATTTGTGGTGAGTTGATTTCCTTCGATGATCGCGCCAGCGGAAGCACTGCCCACATGGATTCCGTTGCGACCATTGGCTTCGCAGTGATTACTGATTAGAACGACAGTTGCACCATTCCATGACTCGATGCCATTTTGTTGGTTTTTAGAGAACTTAGAATCTCTCAAATCCAGCTTGCTGCCTGTGCCGATCACCGCAGCTCCATTCCAGCCATTTTCGGAAAATTGACTACGGCTAACAATCGCGCTGCCACCATCGATCACGGCGAGTCCATGACCGCTGGCGTTGATGAATTGGCAATCGATGAAAGTCGCATTTCCGCCGCGAACCAGTGCTGCGGAAAAGCGCTCTGATTCGCTAATCGCTGTATTGTGGCGGAAATTGATGCCAGTGATTTGCGCGCCTTTCGCATCTGGTGCGATGGTAATCGCGCAGCCAGCTTCCGCTGGGCATTCGATGATGGTGCCAGCAGCACCTTGCAAATGAATCTTTGTTCCAACCGTCAGCGGTCCTTGCCAGTTACCAGCTGAAAGAGAAATCGTATCTCCATCGCGTGCTGTCGCCAATGCTGCTGCGGGTGTAGCTGCATCTTCTGGAATCCGAATGGTGCGCGGATACGCAGAAATTTTCCCTAACAGTGCAGGGATTGCCGTATTTCCCGGATCTAATGACTTTGCTTCGTTGAGCCAGCTGATGGCCTGCGGATCGTATTTCCCTTGATCGCTGGCGATGGCTTTTTCTAACAGGGATGCTGCTTGCTTTTTGTCAGTTTCGATTTTTTCGAGAGCGGCTGTCGCTGTGCTTAAGATCGTTTTCGCTTCTGAGTTATCGGGTGAGCTTTTCAAAACGAGTTGAGCGCTGGCGATGGCGTCGGCCCAGTTTGTTTGCGATGCAGCATCACGTGCAGATGCCAGATTCGTGATGATCGTTTGCTCCTTTTCTTTGGCTGCTTGAGCGGCGCGTGCCTCTGTGGCGATGCGCAATTCATCTTGTTGCTTTTTATAAAAATAGACTCCTACGGCGCAAACAGCAGCTAGGGCAAACAGGCCAATCCAAAGGAGAGGGGGTGTTTTTTTGTTGGGTGATGTCATCGGTTTGCTCGGTTTATCAATGAGGGAGAATATTGGAAAGTGATTAGCCGACAAATTTCTGCACGATTGGCATCCGGCGCCCGATGCCGAATGCCTTTGAAGTGACTCTTAATCCTGGTGCCGCCTGATGGCGCTTCCATTCGTTTAAATCGACACGCCGTTGCACCCAGCGGACGGTGGCTTCTTCGTAACCGCGTGAAATGATCTCGTCGGCAGAAAGCTGGTATTCGACATAGAGTTCTAAAATCCCATCCAGAATTTCGTAAGGAGGGAGCGTATCTTGGTCTTTTTGATCGGGCCGTAGCTCTGCGCTTGGTGGTTTATCAATGGTATTCCACGGGATAATTTCCCGTTCTCGATTGATCCAGCGGGAGATTTCGTAAACGCGGATTTTCGGGAGATCTGAAATCACGGCAAGCCCACCGCACATATCACCGTAGATGGTGCAATAACCCACGGCGAGTTCACTTTTGTTTCCCGTTGTTAGGAGGAGATGATTCTCTTTGTTAGAAAGCGCCATCAGCATGAGGCCACGCAGCCGCGCTTGGATGTTTTCTTCGGTGACATCTTCAGGCTTTCCTTGGAAGAGAGGCTGCATGGTTGCTTTTACCGCTTCAAAAGCATTTTTGATAGGCACTTCCGTGCAGCGAATACCTAGGTTTTTCGCTAGGGAAAAGGAATCATCGACACTGCCACGCGATGAATAGGGACTAGGCATCGTAAGGCCGTGCACGTTTTCAGGACCGAGCGCATCGGCAGCGATTGTAGCTGTTAGAGCTGAGTCGATTCCGCCGCTTAAACCGAGACAGACGCTAGAGAATCCGCACTTTGTAACATAGTCGCGCACTCCCAGAACGAGCGAGCGATATAGCTGCTCCGCATCATTGGTAGGGAGCGGAGCGTCTTCATCGGTTAGGGAAAAAGGATCGATTACTCGGCAGCCCTCATCAAAGCCAGCCAGCTGCGTGACGATGCGCCCATTCGCGCCAACAACGAGTGAGTGCCCATCAAAACGAGCTGATCATTTGCACCGACTGCGTTGCAATAGATGACCGGGACTTTGGCATTACGAGCGATGCCGCCGATCATCGCTCTGCGAATGAGCGGTTTTCCTAAATGGTAGGGAGAGGCACTGAGATTTACTAACAGATCGATGCTTTTCGCGGAAAGTTCTTCGACAGGATTACGCTCATAGAGTGGCCGCTGGAGATAGTTTTCGGTCCAAATATCTTCGCAAATCGTCACGCCGATGCGTTTCCCATTCCATTGCATCGGCTCACAGGATTCACTCGGCTCGAAGTAGCGGCGCTCATCAAAAACATCGTAAGTCGGGAGCAGAGTTTTCCAAAAACGCTGTTGAATCCCGCCATTTTCTAACCAAGCAGCGGCATTGCGAAATGGCTTCCCGGGACGCGTGGGATGGTGGTGGTCGACATAGCCAACTAACAACGGCACTTCCCGAATTTCTCCTGCTAGGTAATCGAGCGCTTGCAAGCACTTTGGCACAAATTGAGATTTGAAAACCAGATCCCGCGGTGGATAGCCGACGAGTGATAGCTCCGGTGTGATCACCAGCTCCGCGCCGGCATCGAGACATTCGCGGTAAGCCGCGAGAATGCGTTTCACGTTGCCGGGAAAATCTCCGACGACCGAGTTGATTTGTGCAAGACCGACTTTCATGGACTCACTGAGGAAACACCTCGGAAGGCGAACGCGCAAAAGGAAAATGCAACGGATCTCTTTCATCCGCGCCGCTGGTTTTTAAGTGGCTGGAGCACCCTGCTCCAGTCCGTGTTGGGAGCGTCTCGCTCCTTTCTTGGCTTTTCGGTTAGGAGAAAAAGAGCAAGATGCTCTTTTCACGGTCTGGGACAAGATGTCCCAGCCACCTGAAATTTTGCTTTCTGCACTGGCATCATGGCGGGCTTCGTGCTGTTTTTCCCGCGTGTCTGCTGTTACGAATATTTCCACCTACAGATTTGCTGAGCTCACTGGGCTGAAGGAGCTGCGTGATGAATTAAGCACAAGTTGTAAAAACTGGGAGCTGAAAGGGACGATTCTCCTCAGCACAGAGGGCATCAATATGTTCGTCGCAGGAGCGGGAGAAAAGATTGAGAAGTTGCTAGCAAAGTTACGCAAAATCCCAGGGCTGGAGGATTTGGCTCCGAAAGTGAGCCTCAGCGAGACGCAGCCTTTTAACCGGATGTTGGTGCGGATTAAAAAGGAGATCATTTCCTTTGGCGTGGAAAGTATCCGCCCGGCAAACTATACTTCTCCTAAGATCGCTGCTGCTGAATTGAAGCGTTGGCTGGACGAAGGAAAGCCGATCACGCTGCTAGATACGCGCAACGATTACGAGGTGAAGCTGGGCACGTTCAAAGGAGCGGTGATTCCTCACATTCAGACTTTTAGGGAGTTCCCGGATGCCGTGCGGAAATTACCGGAAGCGCTGAAGGATCAGCCTGTGGTGATGTTTTGCACCGGCGGGATTCGCTGTGAAAAAGCCGGACCATTTATGGAACAAGAAGGCTTCCGGAATATCTATCAGCTCGATGGTGGGATTTTGAAGTACTTTGAGGAATGCGGTGGTGATCATTACGATGGGGAGTGCTTTGTTTTCGATCAACGTGTGGGAGTGGATCCTGGCTTGCGTGAGACGGACTCCGCGATTTGCTTTGCCTGCCAAGCGCCTCTCGATAAGACAGATCAGGAAGATTCGCGCTACGTAGTGGGAGTGAGTTGTCCACATTGCTTTAGGAGTCAGCCAGAGAAAATGGCAGAGAGAATTGCGATGCTGCAAGAGGCGATCTTTAAGATCACTCATCCGCTGCCAGGTTCTTTTCTGTTAGAGAATCGTCGCCCTGTGAATGTTCCTGCATCGCATGAAGGTCGGACTTTGTTGGAAACCTTGATCGAGATTTTCCCGCAAATTTCTCCCGAGGAATGGGAAGCGCGTTGTGATGCTGGGCGCTTTGTCAATTACGGTGGGACTGTGCGCGGGAAAGATCACATCGTGCGCGGTGGCGAGCGGGTGGTGCAAATCTTCCCGCCTGCTGCGGAGCCCGCCGTGTCGGGAGATATCCGCATCTTGTTTGAAGACGAAGCAATTTTGGTGGTTCATAAGCCTGCTCCTTTGCCGATGCATGCCAGCGGGCGCTTTCACCGGAATACGCTCCAGCATATTTTAAATGAAGCCTACGCGCCGAAATACCCGAGGCCAGTGCATCGGTTAGATTCTAACACCACAGGCTTAGTCGTCTTTGCTAGGACCCGTCATTTTTGTAGATTGCTCCAGCGTCAATTTTTGGAAAGTGCGGTGGACAAGCGTTACTTGGTCCGTGCACATGGCCACCCGCAGGCTGATGCATTTTTTTCCGAAGCTCCCATCTCGGCGGAGCCAGATGTGATGGGAACTCGCGGGATCGATGAAAGCGACGGGCTGGCATCACGCACGGACTTCCAAGTCATCAAGCGCTGTGATGATGGCACAACTTTGCTAGAAGCGAAATTGGGAACAGGCAGAACCAATCAAATCCGCGTGCACCTGTGGGAGCTGGGGCATCCTGTCATCGGAGATCCCGCTTATCTAACAGATCGAAAAATCGGCGATAAACAAACGCTGGAGGTTGAAGATCCGCCGCTGCAACTCCACGCTTGGAAGCTATCATTAAACATCCTTGAGCGGAGAGGTGTTGAATTTTGAGGCGGATCTCCCGGCGTGGGGCGCGGAAATTATTCCGCCAGTCTCGATCTAACCGTTTCCTGAATTTGCTCGGCAACTTCATCGATCGTGCCGGAGCAGTCGATCACCTCCGCGAATTTTTCATCTCTCAGCGAGAGAAAAATCTCCCGACAGCGGACGAGGTTCTCCCGTTTTTCAAACTCATTTGCGGTATCGCCACGGGCACCAATCCGGGAGAGAGCGACGTCCACATTTAGATCCATAATCAGGAGCAGATCGGGAACTGGCGCGAAGACTTCGTTTTTTCTCCTGATTTCTAAAGGATCAAATCCACGTGCTCCTTGGTAGGCCATCGTCGAGAAATAGTAGCGATCTAAAATCACGACTTTCCCTGCGGCCAATGATGGAGAGATGACTTCTTCCACATGCTCCCTGCGGTCATTCAGGAAATATTGTAATTCGTCCTCCGCAGAGAGGCGGCCAGCGGTCATCGATTCGCGGAGTTTTTTACCCCACGGTCCATTCGTTGGCTCCCGGCTTAAAATGACTTCGCGTCCTTGCGAGAGAAACCAATCACCGAGACGTTTGACTTGGCTAGATTTGCCGGTGCCGTCGATCCCTTCGATCACGATGAAAATTCCTTTTTCCATGATCTTAAAGATAGCGGGATTGAATATGTGTTAGATATGCATCCGTGGAAGGCAGGGAGCCAGTGGCTTGGAGGATCAAATCTGCGGGATCTAGTGTTGCTCCGTGGGCGTGAACGGATTTCCTCAGCCAGCTAAGGAGCGGGAGATAGTCGGCTTTTTCCATGGCTGTGGCGACGCTAGCGTCTTTCTTCGCTGCCGCAAAGAGCTGTGCAGAGTTGATATTTCCCAATGTGTATGTAGCAAAATAGCCCAACCCGCCCATCGACCAGTGAATGTCTTGCAGGCAGCCATCGCGGTCATTTTTCGGAGGGAATCCAAACAGCTCGCGGAAGAGTTCATTCCATGCAGCTGGGACATCGGCGATGGGGAGACTGCCATTGACCATTCGTCGTTCTAGCTGGAATCGCAGTAAAATATGTAAATCGTAAGTCGCCTCATCCGCCTCCACGCGGATGGGAGAAAATTCGGCGCGCCAGAGATAGTGGAGAAATTTTTCTAACGGAAATCCTTTGAGCGGGAGGAAATGTTCTTGTGCGATGGGATACCATTTTTCCCAGAAAACCCGGGAGCGTCCGACGTGATTTTCCCAAAGGCGCGACTGTGATTCATGAATGCCTAGAGAAACTGCTGTGCCTGAAGGTAAGCCAAAGTCATCGGCAGGCAGGCCTTGTTCGTAGAGTCCATGGCCGGCTTCATGCAGCACTCCAAAGAGCGATGAGGTAAAATCTGCTTCATCGTAGCGCGTGGTGAGACGGATGTCGCATGGGCCGAGTGTGGTGCAAAATGGGTGCGTGGTGGTATCGATGCGGCCCGCTTGGAAATCGAACCCAACTGCTTCGGCGACTTTGGCATTGAAACGTTGCTGTGCAGCGATTGGATACGGACCTAGAGGCAAAGCGGGAGCGTGCGATGCGGAGTTTTCCACAGCACGGCTGGCGATCTCCCTAACAGATGGCTTTAATTGATCGAATAATTGAGCGACGGCAGCAGTGCTGGTAGCGCGCTCATATCCGTCTAACAGAGCATCGTAAGGTTCATTTTCGTAGCCCCAGAGATCGGCTTTTTCCCGAGCAATGCCGAGCAGCGTTTCTAAATGTGGAGCGAAGCGGGAAAAGTCTGAACGCTCCCTAGCGTCTGCCCAAGCGTGCTTGGCCAATGAGCTGGCGACGGAATCTCTGGCGACAAGATCGACGGGAAGTTTAGTCGCACGGTCGAACTCACGGCGCATTTCCCGCAGATTGGCAGTGAGTTTGGGATCATTTCCTGGGTCAGCACTTTCAGCAGTTTCTAGGTCTTTTTTCCAAGCATCGGAAGTGGCGAGTTCGTGAGCGCGGGAGGAAAGCCATGCGAGCTGATCTGCCCGATACTTTTCTGCGCCGGGCGGCAAGTAAGTTTCCTGATCCCAACCAAGGACTGACGCAGATGAGTGGATGAGCGCTAACTCGCGTGCTTTTTCAAAAATCGACATGCCAGATTTCTGACGCAATCCGGGAGATAGGCGAAGCGCGAAAATTGAGAAAAAGACAGAAAACGAAATCGTAAATCAAAGCCCAAGCTCCGACAGGCTTGGGTAATCGTCAGGTCTGGTGCCTTGTGGCCAGTGGAATTTGCGATCTGGTTCGGTGATTGGGAGGTCATTGATGCTCGCATAGCGCTTGGCCATGAGGCCGAGTTCGTCGAATTCCCAGTTTTCGTTGCCGTAGGAGCGGAACCATTGGCCTTCGTCGTTATGCCATTCGTAGGCAAAGCGCACGGCGATGCGGTTTTCAGTAAAAGCCCATAACTCTTTGATGAGTCGGTATTCATGTTCCTTTGCCCATTTGTTTGTTAGAAATGTAATAATCTCTTCGCGGCCATGGATGAATTCGGAGCGATTGCGCCAAGTGCTGTCGATGGTGTAAGCGAGTGCTACTTTTTCTGGGATGCGATTATTCCAGCCGTTTTCGGCCATACGCACTTTTTGGGTAGCGGTTTCTTGGTTAAATGGAGGAAAGGGTGGGCGTGGTTCATTCATGGTTACTAAGTTGGTTGAGAGTAAGTGTTCGGGCTTCTTGATCTAGGGAAAGTGTGAAGTCTGTTGCTGCTGTGAAGTGGCCTATTTCTTCGCAGGTGATTTGTTCTTTATGAAATAGTTCTTTCACAGTGCTGATGTCTTTTTCCTTCACAGCGAGAAGATAGCCGAAGCTGGGAAATGAGATGAGCCATTTGAGCCAGTCAGTGTTGTTAGGTCGTGGGAGTGAATCGAGGCGAAGCGTGACGCCGACGTCTGAGCAATGGCAGAGCATGGCGAGTGTGCCGATGATGCCGCCGTTAGAAATATCTTTCGCGGCGCGGCAAAGATTTTGCTCAGCCAGTTGTGGAAGAAGTGCGAGACTGCGTTGTAAATGTTCTGGTGATGAAGTGGTGCTCGCGTTCCAGAAGGGTTTGTCTTTGCGATACGCGCCATTCATGTCGATGGCGATGACGAGTCGATCACCAGCTTGAGCATCGAAGCTCGTGAGTAAATTTTTCCCAGCACGACCCAGAACAGCCGCCGCGAGATTGATGGATTTGTTAGATAATCCCGTTTGAGTGGTATGTCCACCGACGATGGGAATGCTATAGGCGATCGAGGCGGCGCGCATCCCTTCCCAGATGGTTTCGGCATCAGTGATGTTCGGCGTCCAGATGACATTGGTGATAGCGATGGGGCGTCCACCCATCGCGGCGATGTCACTGAGGTTTACCATGACGGCAGAATAGCCTGCGAACCAAGGATCATCTGCAACGAAGCTTTCGAGCATTCCTTCTGCTGCGAAAAGTAAATGTCCTCCTGTTAGATCGTCTGGGATGGCTGCGCAATCGTCGCCGAGAGGGATGCCGTGGCTGATGCCTTCTGCTGGAGCGTAGGCCGAAGAGATGGTTGCTTTTTCGATGACTGCTGGGTGAGCGGCCAAGGATTTTGCGAGATCTTCCAGCATCGTCATTAGGCTACTTTAGCAGCAGCTCTGTAGTGAGTGAGATCGGCACGCATCTTGACGTGTTTCATGCCGTGCAGCTTGATTTCCTCCAATGGCTTCCAGTGAAGACGCTCAAAGAAGCGAGCATTCTGATGTTGCACAGTCGCGAGAAATTCATCGCAGCCGATGGCGTTGGCTGTTGATACTGCTTTGTAAATCAAACTCGCACCGATGGCTCCGAGACCCGCGTGACAAGGTTGTTGGTTTCTAACAGAAACAGCGGGACTCATGCGATAAACCCGGCGATACTCTGGCGCAACACCGAGCCGACTCCCATACCACAGCCCAGGCTCTCGCTCATCGATCCGTACGACGCCGATGACTTCATCTTCCATGCCAGCGATGAGTGGCTTGCAGACAATAGGAATCATGTGTTCATCGATTTCATCGCGATCATCCTCGCGAAAGACGCCTTGTTCTTCACAGAAGATCCGCCGACGCAGTGCATGAAAACCTAACAAATCTTCACGACTCGTTGCGATTTTGAAAATGAAGTCCTGCGGTTGAAAGTTATTAAAGCGTTCGATGAGCATGGCGATGATTAGTTTGAAATGGATCTCATGAGGCGGATATCGACTTCGCGTTCGACGTATTCCCACTCCGGGGAAGTGCGAAGCTCTGATAAAAGTTGATCGAAAGCAGGCTCATCATGAGGTGCGTATTCGAACCATGTTAGAAAATCAAAGGGCTCTTCGGTTTCGAGATCTCTGCAGTGATGAAGTTTCCGCGCAATCGCTGGTAAGTATTTTAAGCCGATGGCGGTGTGATGAGATTGCTCTTCAAAAATCTTCCTGCGTTCTTCTTGAGTGAGGCTCCACCACGCGGATGATTTCTTGATGGGGATTAAGGCAGCGTGTGTCGAAGTTGGGCGACCGAGTCCTTCTTGTTTCTCTAACAATTTTTTCTTTTCATCATTGTCACGTAGCGTTCGTTGCTAGTAACGCCACGGAGTGTCCACTGGACATCGGATTTCGCTTGGCCAAGAGCGACGGACAAGGCCGCAGCGGTGGGAAGTGAATCACCGCTGATTGCTTCGATGCTGCGGATATTCCATTCGCCGGATGCGCCTGCATTAAAACTAAAAAGACGTGGGTTCATAGCATCGATCCATTCCATGAGCAGGTTATGAGCCAATAAGTTGTCGAATTCGCATGAGGCTCTAAGATCATTATGACAACAAGGCGGGTTCAGGTTCTCTGCGGTGCGCTTTAATATTTGATGCAATGTTCTCAACGATGTGTTCCGCATCTTCGGCGATGCCAGCGAAACGTGACGAACCCCAAGTGTGCAGCCAAGGCAGGCCGATGAAGTAGAGGCCTTTCACCGAGGTGACACCGCGTTCATGTTCTGGAAAGCCGTAAATGTTATAAATTTCTGCTTCGATAAATTTGAAATTGGGACGAAATCCAACGCACCAGATGATCGTTGAAATGTTAGATTCCATGAAATGAATTGACGTTCTCTCTGATTCCGGTTCCCAACATGGAATGTAAGGATTTTCCTCTGGAGCATGAATGTGATGTTCTGCGATGTATCGATCAATGCGTTGGCAAATGCCAAGGTAAGATCGGTCTGCTTGATCGAGTTTTTCCTTAGCATCTGGACGAATGCTGAATCCTTCGGCATCAATGCCTTCGACAAAGCCGTAGAGTTTCATGCCATCGATTGCGAATTTGCGAAGATCGATTTCGCGGCCACCGTCACGACCTGTTAGATAGTGATTCGTGCTAGAAAGTGCTTTCGCTTGATTCGGGTGCTCAGCAAAAGTGGTTTTATAATATCCCATTTCCTCCAACCAAGTTACCGCATCTTTACCACGATATTTGCGTGGAGAGCGCGGCGCATTGCCGAGGCAAAGATGCACTTTGCGCCCTGCGAGATGCAGATCTTCCGCGATTTGGCAGCCCGACTGACCAGAGCCGACGACGAGCACTTCACCAGCAGGGATTTGTTCGGGATTTCTATAATCGGTGGCGAAGATCTCGGTAATGTGTGAGGGAATTTTCTCAGCACCCTTTGGCTTGAAAGGCGTGATGGAAAGATCCAATCGCGGAACCACATCATCGCAGTGCCATGTTCCAATGGAAGTTCTTACGACGAAGATGCCACCTTGTTTTCTAACAGAATAAACTTCGACGCCTTCACGGACGGGAGGATGAAATTTTTTCGCAAAGCGTTCGACGTAGGAAACGATCTCATCTTTCAGCATGAAGCCCTCGGGCTCGTCGCCATCGTAAGGATGATCTGGCAAGCGGCATTGGAAATTGGGTGTCACAAGGCAGAAGCTATCCCAACGTTCTTCTCGCCAACTGTGAGCAATGCGATGGCGCTCGAAGATGATGTGATCGTTGATGCCACGCTTTTTCAAATGATATGAAACGCTGAGCCCAGCCTGACCACCGCCGATGATAACGACTTGAACGCGATGAATTTTATGAGAGGAGTGCATGTTTAAATGCTGATGATTTTGATTGCTGCGTCATCTGATAGATTGGCGCAAAAGGACTCGATATCTTGCAGAGAAGACATCGCAGCAGTGCAGGCGAAACCAAATTTCTTCCGAACGCGCTCGGAAGCTTCGTTAAGTGCTTCACGAGATTTCGCGAGAAATTCGGATGCAGGCATGGTTTGTCCTGTGGAGAAATATTTGAGAACAATCGAAGACGGAGAGTAACAATGGTGAGTTGTCCCATCTGGAAGCTCTACGGTGAATGGTGTTTCTGGCATGAGGATAAATAGTTATTTGTTAGATGGCTGAACAATGAGGAGAGGATTGGTTTTCAAAACTAGAGAGTGATGAGCAGGCACCGCATTTTGCGCAGCCAGCTTTGACCGTTTCCGATGTCATCCCGGCTTGGGTAAGCATGTGACCGATGGGTGGGAGAATCTGGCGCATGAAATCCGCTGAAGGTGCAGGATGATTTTCTAACTGCGTTCCGGTGACAGGGACAAAAGGCACGACGAAGGGATAAACGCCGAGTGAGATGAGCTGCTCGCTTGCTTCTAACAAATCTGCTTCCGAATCGCCGAGTCCCGCGAGAAGATAAGTGCTGACTTGGCCGCGACCGAAGACTGCGACGGCGGCTTGGAAGGCTTCTAGATAATAGCTCACAGGCACTTCGGCCTTGCCTGGCATGATCTCGGCACGGACGGACTCATTCCAAGCTTCCAGATGCATCCCCAGTGAATCGACGCCAGCGTCTTTGAGTTTTGAAACCATGCG
>JAAURL010000039.1 GCA_012032235.1 Akkermansiaceae bacterium
GATAGTGGTTTGTGCAGTATGTGTTTGGGAGCTTGGTGTAGTGGCCATCTGGCCCTCATCATTCAAACACTTGTTTCGTACAAGCCTTAATTATCAGGAATTTTCAAATGTAGGAGCCCTGGCATAAGAAGCAGGAATCGGCCTAGTAGCGGCGCGTTAGAGACTCCTCGGTACACGCCAATTTTACGCACTTATTGACGCCGCCCAGTCAGCCCGCCACGCTATGCCTATGAATGCAGCGCCGACTGTCGGAATCATCATGGGAAGCACGTCGGATTGGCCGACGATGGAGCACGCCGCGCGGACGTTGCGCGACTTTGGAGTGGCTTGGGAGGCAGAAGTTGTCAGCGCCCATCGCACACCAGACAAGCTGGTTTCCTACGCAGCTGCAGCACGTGGTCGTGGTTTAAAATGCATCATCGCCGGGGCCGGCGGAGCCGCTCATTTACCTGGCATGACGGCTGCCATCACCGACCTGCCAGTGCTGGGCGTGCCAGTGGAATCCAAGGCGCTGCAGGGTGTGGACTCGCTGCTCTCCATCGTGCAAATGCCTGCTGGCATCCCGACAGCGACCTTTGCGATTGGTAAGGCGGGAGCTACGAATGCTGCACTTTTCGCCGTGGCAATGCTCGCAAACAACGATGCCGACCTTGCACAAAAACTTGCCGCATTTCGCGCCAAACAAACGGCTACCGTAAAATCTGCCGAGCTGCCACCGCTGGACCCAATCTGACTGATTTCATGCCTGCCTCTCCCATTCCTCTTCACACACCGCATTGCATCGTAGGCGTCATCGGCGGTGGTCAGCTGGGCCGTATGATCGCCCTAGCAGCTCGCCGCATGGGCATCCGCACGGTCATTTGGACAGGTGGACTAGAAGCGCCCGCAGTCGAAGTCGCGGATGAAGTCATTGATCTTCCCTTCGATGACACCGTCGCGCTGAAGGATTTTTGTAACCGCATCACCGTTGCGACAGTGGAATTTGAGAATATTCCACGAGCAACCTTGGAGGCTGTCGCTGCTTCTGCGCCGTTGCACCCATCACCGCGCGCCATCACGATTTCTCAAAACCGCGAGCGAGAGAAAAATTTCCTCCGTGAAAACAAGATTCCTCACACTTGGTTTGCAGTCATTTCTAGCAGCGCCGATCTCGCAGCGGCGATGAAAGAACTCAACGGCCCAGGTGTGCTGAAAACCGCTGATTTCGGCTACGATGGCAAAGGTCAAATCAAGCTGGAAGGCACAGAGGATCCTGAAAAAATCTGGGCCGTCTTTGATGCTCCGCGTGGGGTGTTAGAAGCATGGGTTCCTTTTGAAAAAGAGCTTTCCGTGATGGTCGCCCGTGGTGCCGATGGAGAAATGGTGACTTACGATGCCTCAGAAAATCGTCATCGCCATCACATTCTGGACGTTTCAATCGTCCCGGCGCGGATCTCGCCCGCCGTAGCACTGGAAGCCGCTGCCATCGCCCGTCGGGTAGCTGAAGCACTGGGTTATCGTGGCATCCTCGGCGTAGAGTTTTTCCTGAAATCCGATGGCACATTGTTAGTCAATGAAACGGCACCGCGCCCGCACAACTCCGGCCACCACACGCTGGATGCTTGTGCCACTTCTCAGTTTGAACAACAGCTACGCGCTGTCATCGGTCTGCCTCTAGGCTCCACACGCTTGCTCAGTCCGGTGGTGATGCTGAACTTGTTAGGAGATTTTTGGCAAAACGAAACGACACCGCCAAATTGGGTTCCACTTTTTGAAGACGGAGAAGCCTACCTCCACCTTTACGGAAAACGCCGCGCGATTGGGCGCCGGAAAATGGGCCACGCTAATTTCCTAGCAGCCACTCCAGAAGCTGCACTTTCTAGGGCAGAAGCGATGAAGGAAATGTGGCTGGACTGACTAACTTATTTGGGAGGTTTCGGCAGCCCATTTTCTGTCATCCATACACCAAACCTTGCCCCAATACTTTGTCGTAAAGCTACGATGGTGATTGGGTAGCCAAGCAGCGTTTCCATTTTGCTTTTGAGTGAGTCCATTGTGCTTCGATGAATTCTTAGCAACTCGGGATTTTCAGGTTCCATTTTGTGGTCATACCACGCTTGAAAAACTAATTCTAAATCCTTTTTCTCAATCATGAAGGAAGTAGATTCGAAATGTCTTGATTGATTTTCTTATTTCTTGCCGAGTGAAAATCTTCAAATGACGACTGTACAGATTGGATCATCGACTCCAGTTTTTTTTGGATCATATGACGCAAGCGAGAGAGTCTGAGGACTAAAGCTCACAGACCATTGCTCTAGTGCTCCTCCCAATGCAATTAGGCCCGATGTGAGCATTCTGTGCCATCTTAGATCTTCCGCCGGAATATTCTCTTTACGATAAACCGACAAATCTAAGAAATTTACAAGACGAACCAAGTCTGTCCATCTGATCCAAGCTTGGATAAAATCTCTTTCTTTTCTCTCTTCTTTCGAAACCTCCTCATTCACATCACGCATCAAGCGTTCGGCCCACATGCGGCAGTCGTCATCGGCAATTCCCTCACCTCGTTTGGAGTTCATCAGAGACGTAAACAAATCAGACATGTCGGAACTTGGCCCTGTCCATCCAGCGAATCAAGCCATAAAATAGCAGAGACATTCCTTCCACTTTCCCAATGATTCCAGACATTTCCTCCTTCCTAGTTAGCTCTCGGTGGAAGGATCGTTTCGACGACGAGATCCTGGCCGCTGCCAATTCGCTGGTCAATAAGGTCAGAGATTTGCGAAAGGAGGCAGCCGCCCCCGAATCTGTTAGTCTAATTGGAAATATCAAGTCGGATGAAGTCGAAGTGAGTCTTTGGAAATCGGGAGAAACCTGGGAATTTGAAACTTTCTGTTCCTGTGAGGTCGGCAGCTTTTGCCATCATGCAGCAGCATTGCTAATGAAAGCCGCAAAAGAACGCGACACGTCAAAATTGGAAGGACGCGGCATAGCAGGAGCAGTGGCCGCAGCTTTACCGAGTGCACGAGAGCTCATGAAAGATCCGCCGCCGGACTTGCCAAGGTTGCGGTTAGAGCCGCGCTTTGAGTTGCATGTCACTCGCGATCCCGTGGATAAAGCGACACGGCTCTTGCTGCAATCACTCGGTCAGCCCGATCCTGATTTTTTGATTTCTGCGGAAGCATCGGTGATCTACTGGGTTCATCGTAGTTCTCTGCGGGCTACAGCACCGGATTGGATTAGCTCAATCACTCAGCCGGATGGGACTGCTGCGATTTTGCAACACGATGCGGGAGCGGAAACAGCTGCGACTCAGCAGCTCCGCGACACTGGACTTTCCTCCCTGCAATCCAACTCTGCGTGGAAATTTCTGCTTAATTTGAAATCAAAAGACACCGGGAAATCGCAAACGCCAGACCGCTGGTTTCCCGATCCTAGCCGCGTGCCGATAGATGTATTTTGGCATCAGTTCCGCGGTGAGATGGTAGATCGATTAGGGACGCTAGGTTGGCGGGTGATTGTGGCAGATAGCGTCGGGCACAAAGTCTATGAAGCGAGCCCAGAGAAATGGGAGAGCTCGATCGACCCAATGGAAGGCGGCTGGTTCAGTCTTTCGGTTGGCTTTGACGTCGCGGGAGAACGTTATGATCTGCTCCCGATTCTTGCAGGTTTGTTAGAAAATGATTTTTTGGAAGAAACATTAGATCGTCCCGACAACGGTTCTGTTTACGCGCCGCTACCAAATGGCGATGCACTGAAATTGCCCATCGGGCGAGTCAGGAAAATCCTCAATCACTTATCGGCATTGATCGACCCGAAATTCCCCGATCGGACCCGGCTTCATGCGCTGGACGCGGCTTCGCTGGCAGGCCTGGATGGGTTGGGAATCGATACTCCACCGAATCTAATGGAACTGGCCGATAGGCTGAATGACTTTTCTGGTATCGATTCCGTGCCCCTGCCAACTGGATTACAGGCAACGTTGCGCGACTATCAGCTCGCTGGATTTCACTGGATGCAATTTCTGGCGCGACACGGCTTGCATGGAATTCTAGCAGATGACATGGGTCTGGGGAAAACGCTTCAGACAATTGCACACATCCTAACAGAAAAAAATCTGGGCATTCACGCGGCTTGCCGACTTTGGTCGTTGCGCCGACATCCGTCGTGCCGAACTGGCGAGCCGAAGTTCTTAAATTTGCACCGGAGCTGCGGGTGTTAGTTTTAAACGGTCCAGAGCGCAAAAAGTATTTCCGTTCGATTCCGCATGCGGACATCGTCCTGACATCGTTCGCACTGATTCAGCGCGATATCGATAAACTCGCTGGCGTGCCCTTTCACATGATCGTGCTGGATGAGGCACAGTATATCAAAAACCCACGCTCCAAAGTGGCGCAAGCTGTTTGCAAGTTAAACTCTAACAGCCGACTTTGCCTTTCCGGCACGCCGATTGAAAATCACCTCGGGGAGCTGTGGAGTCTCATGCATTTCCTCGTTCCTGGCTTCCTCGGCACAGAAGACGCTTTCAATAAACGTTTCCGCACACCGATCGAAAAAGACAGGGATGCAGAAAGAAATGCGATTTTAAAACAACGAGTCGCGCCGCTGATTTTGCGCCGAACGAAAGACCAAGTGGCCAAAGAGCTACCGCCAAAAACTGAGCTTATCCATTTGATCGAGCTCAACACAGGCCAGAAAGATCTCTACGAAACTGTTAGGGCCACGATGAATAAACGCGTCCGCGAAGCCATCGCCGCTCGTGGGATCGAGCAATCGCAAATCGTTTTTCTCGATGCGCTGCTAAAACTTCGCCAAATCTGTTGCCACCCCAAACTACTGCCAGAAGATTTCACGCATGAAATAAATGAATCGGCAAAATTGAATTTCCTAACAGAACTACTCGCCGTACTGATCGAAGAAGGAAGACGAATTTTGCTATTCTCCCAATTCACCACGATGCTCGGCTTGATCGAGGCGCACTTGGTAAAGGAAAAGATTCCTTATTTAAAACTAACAGGAGCTTCGAAAGACCGTGGCAAACTCGTCGAAGATTTCCAAACCGGGAAAGCATCACTCTTCCTGATTTCCCTAAAAGCTGGCGGAACGGGCTTAAACTTAACAGCCGCAGATACCGTGATTCATTACGATCCATGGTGGAATCCCGCTGCTGAGAACCAAGCAACGGATCGCGCCTACCGCATCGGCCAAGACAAGCCCGTTTTTGTCCACAAATTGCTCTGTCAGGAAACCGTCGAGGAGCGCATTCACAAGCTCCAGCAGGATAAAGGCAAATTGGCTTCCGGAATTTTAGCTGACGCGGATATTTCCAATCGACTCGACGCGGAAACGGTGAGGGCGTTGCTAAACCCCTAAAGAAAAGCAGAATCAGTTTCCCGCGCCAATGAGCTTCCGGATCGCGGCGGGATAGAGCTGGCGTTCTAACACTTGAATGCGAGCATGCAGTGATTCCGCAGTGTCATCGGCCAGAACCGGCACACTTTCCTGAAGAATCATAGGTCCGGTATCCATGCCTTCATCCACAAAATGAACCGTGCAGCCGGTCTCTGAAACCCCTGCATCGAGCGCCTGTTTCCATGCTTCCAAACCTGGAAATGCGGGCAACAGCGATGGATGAATGTTGATCACTCGATTAGGGAAAGAATCTAACAAGGGACTTTTTGATTAACCTCAAAAATCCGGCCAGACACACGAGCTCTACACCCGCAGCCTTTAATCGTTGTGCGATTTCCGCCTGCGCCTCTTCAGGGAATTTCACTCGAAATCCTCGGCAGTCGATCACTTCTGTTGCGATCCCTCGTTGCTGCGCACGCTTCAAAATAAGAGCATCTGGGTTGTCTGAAAGCACCATGGCAATGCGTGCGTCGAGCATTCCTGCATCGATCGCATCAACAATCGCCTGCATGTTAGATCCAGATCCAGAACCAAGAATACCGAGAACCATGCGCTTGATTTAAGCGTCTGGGCAGAGCTGCCAAGTGGTAATTTGGAAAATCCTCGGTCTCGGTGACTTTGTCGCTTGGAAAGCCGACGGCGTCTCTCTATCTCATGGTCATGCACGACGCCAGAATTGATGCCCTCGCACGCCAGCTAGTCCGCTATTCCACTTCGCTGAAAAAAGGCGAAAAAGTCCTGATCGATCTTTACGACGTTCCTGATTCCATCGGGCTAGCGCTAGTCCGCGAGGCGAGAGCCAAGGGCGCTTTGCCCTTTTTGAAAATTCATCAAAGCCGCTTAACCCGCGAAATGTTGAAAGGCGCGGAAGATGCGCAATACGCCATCATCGCCAAGCATTTGCTAGCCGAGATGAAAGACATGGACGCCTACATCGCTGTCCGTGGTGGCTATAATATCGCAGAAAATTCAGACGTTCCTGCGGACCGGATGCGCCTGGCAATGAAACACATGCGTCCAGTCCTAGACCATCGAGTGAAGAAAACCAAATGGTGTGTCCTGCGTTGGCCTAGCTCTTCGATGGCGCAGCAAGCCGGGATGAGCACTGAAGCATTTGAAAATTTCTACTTTGATGTATGTCTGTTAGATTACAAAGCACTCGTCCCCTCGATGAATGCATTGAAGAAACTGATGGATCAAACAGAGCGCGTGGAGATCAAAGGTCCAGGAACGGATCTGCGATTTTCAATTAAAGGGATGAATTCGATAGTTTGCGGTGGAAATTACAACATTCCAGATGGCGAAGTTTTTAGCGCCCCCGTTCGCGATTCGGTAGAAGGTCATATTTCTTACAACGCGCCGACAATCTATCAGGGAATCCCGTTTGATTCGATTCGGTTAGAATTTCCAAAGGAAAGATCATTAAGGCAGAGGCTGGTGGAAAAACGGCTGCTTTAAATAAGATTCTCGATAGTGATGAAGGAGCGCGCTATGTAGGCGAATTCGCGCTGGGCTTTCATCCCGCGATTCGGGAGCCAATGCGTGATATTCTTTTCGACGAAAAAATTGCCGGCTCATTTCATTTCACCCCAGGCCAAGCCTACGAGGAAGCTGATAACGGCAACCGCTCCCAAGTGCACTGGGACATGGTCAATATCCAGCGCAAAGACTACGGTGGCGGAGAAATCTACTTCGACGGGAAACTGATTCGCAAAGACGGCATTTTCTTGGTAAAAGCTTTAGAAAAGCTGAATGGCTGAGGGAATTCCTAGCCCTTGCCTTGTGTGAAAATCGCTGCCTAGGATCAGGAAATGTCTGCTGCGACTTGCACAAAGTTTTTCCAAACCGGGAGCCCCGCCGAACCGATTGTACTTCGCGATGGCTCGCAGCTGCCAGAGGTGACGATTGCCTATGAAACATGGGGCGAACTGAACACGGATCGGAGCAACGCAGTTTTTCTTTTTCATGCCCTGTCGGGAGCCCAGCACGCCGCTGGCCATAATCCTAGCATCGAAGGAGTGGAACATTTATGGCAACCGGAGCTGCATGATGGCTGGTGGGAGGAAATGATCGGGCCAGGAAAAGCGATTGATACGGATAAGTATTTCGTGATCAGCGCAAATTATTTAGGTGGCTGCTACGGCAGCACAGGACCGGCATCCATCAATCCTCTTACAGGGAAAGCTTGGGGATCGTCCTTCCCCGCGATATCGGCGGCAGATCAGGTAGAGGTTTTCAGCTACTTGTTAGATGGGTTTAAAATCAATAAGCTTCATGCAGTGGTGGGACCATCCGTTGGCGGTTTGGTTGCTTTGACTTTTGCGACTCGGCTTCCAGAGCGAGTCAAAAACGTCATCAGCATCGCGTCTGGATTTAAAACGACGGTGCTCAACCGCCTGATCAATTTTGAACAAATCCTCGCTATCGAAAATGATCCGCATTTCAACGCCGGTAACTATTACGAAGGCCCCGCTCCGCTTTACGGTTTAGCCCTAGCGCGGATGATTTCTCATAAAACATTCGTGCATCTGGATACGATTGAAAAGCGCGCGAGGCAAGATGTCGTCCAGCCAGACGATGTCTTAGCCTGGTATCGTGTGCGCGACCAATTTCAAAGCTACATGCTCCATCAGGGGAAAAAATTTGTTCGCCGCTTTGATGCAAATACCTATCTCCGCATCATCGATATGTGGTCACGTTACGACGCTGTGTTAGAAGGTGATGCGGAATCTCCCGCAGATTTATTCGAGCGTGCCCGATCGGCAGGCCAGCGTTGGCTGGTTTTTTCTATCGACTCGGATTTCTGTTTCTATCCAGAAGAGCAGGCCGAATTGGTGAAGTATTTAGAGCAAGCAAAAGTCGATGTGATGCACATCATCGCTCATTCAGATAAAGGCCATGATTCATTTTTGTTAGAGCCTGATCTTTATACGCCACACATCGCTTGGGTGCTGGGAAAATAAGACGGCCCTACTCATCGTCCTTTTCAGCGACTTTAAGACCTTCAACTTCGTTCATCATTTCTTTCAATGGCCCGGCAGGAAGAGCCGCATGCCATGCTTGGAAAGTGGCTGGATCTTGCATTGCGAAGTTGCGCCCCCCGCGCTTCATTGCCTCTGGCGAAAGATTACTGGATGTCTGAGTGGCAGCCCATTGCATCGCTCCAGCAGGATCATTCCGCGACCACTCTGCGACTAATCGACTGGCGAATCCATTGCGCTCATCTCCCGCGCTGAGCTTTCCTAACCAGACAACTGCGGCCTGTGGAGACTGTTGGGCGAAGATCGTCGCCAAAACTTCCACCGTTGTGGTTCTTTCGATCCCGGGAGGCAATTTTTCTAACAGCCACTGGGAGCTGGCTTCCAGATCAACAGTCGCCCAGTTCGCCAGCGTATTGGCAAATTGCGCAGGGTCGTTGTTGGCTTTGCTCAGTGCCAAGCTGGCGTTCACAGCTGCTTCAGGCTCGCTTTTTGCCCAGCCTGCCAGAGCGGCTTTACGGAGTGCAGACGACGTGTCATTCAGGCTAGAGCTTGATTTTAGAAATGCCAATGCTGCGTCTGGCTCGTTAGATGCCCAGTTGAAGAAGATTGTGGATAAAGCCGCATTTCTCTCTTGAGTCACGGCCTGCCCCTGAACCATGAGGCGGCTTCCTGGCCATTTTCGCGAGCCCAACTTCCAGCAATCAGGATAAGCATGTTGTTGAGATCAATGCCTGATAGATTTTTCGTCGCCCAGTCCGCCGCTCCTTTTGGATCGTTCTCGGCAAATTGCTCTAGTGCCATCCGCATGACTTCATCCCGGCGCACGGTAGGCGGCTGACTGGCGAGCCATTTCAGCGCTTCTTCCGGATTTTGATTGATCCACTCTTCCAAGTTCTCCATGGCTAGTTTGAAACGAGAAAGTGGATTTTTCTCTGCATCTAACTTTTCGCGAAACTGCTTTAGGTCGATCGGTGCTGATACAGTTTGGCGCTGCCTGACGGATGACTTATCACGTGGGCTTTGACTTGAGTTAGGACTTTCGGTTTGTTGGGAACTAGAGCTTTGCTTTTTTCCTAACATATAGCCACCCGTTCCACAGAGAATGGCAACGAGCGATAAAACTGCGGCCTGCGTGATGAATTTCATAAAGTGTGTGGATCGTTTTGAATCATAAGCAAAAAAATGCCGGGATCAGGCAATCTGTATCCCGGCATACCATGGTAGGTAAAAATTAAAGGAGTGAATCCTCCGAGAAGGAAAGTGAATCTCTATATCTCCAGCCAGAACGAGTTAATTCATAAAGATTGAGCTCTGGAAAACGATATTCATCTAGGAAAATCGAATTTCCGACGCGATCGATCCCATCATAGAATCTGCCTCCGCCAAGAGACTTGACTCTACTAGTCATCAAAACAAAGCCGCTGTCTGCACCAAAAAAGTCTAAGCCCCAAAATTCAAAGCTCATGGTGCCTGAACGGGAGCGAGAGTTATTGACTACTTCATCCATCCCAATCGCAGTTTCATGATAATAGTCACGGCCCAGGTTCCGATATCGCCCTGATTGCGAAGCACCTCTCCCGCCAACATAAAAGAAATCGCTATCTAAATCGTAATAGCCGGAGCCCTCTAAAGTTAGATCGGCGGCACGAACTTGCGGAGTGGAGACTGCGATTGCCAAGAAGACAAATGCTGCCGAGGTGATTTGATGAATAATCGATTTCATGACGGTTTGTAGTTTTTGTAAAACGCTTGAATTGCGCTCGCCCATTTGTGACGGAAAAATTTCACTGCTATTCGAAGAAAATATAAACTTACAAATCCGGCGAAAAGGAAGCGTATTTTGCCAGCCTTTTTGAGGTGAAACCCATTTTCACTTTTTCGTGCCTGTCTTTATTTCCGCTAGCAAAGCATCTGCTGTTAGCTCTACAAACGAGCCAGGTGCTCCCGCGTAGTGGATTTTACGTTCGCCATCTAGGACATATACCAGCGGCCAGATTCCAACACGATACTCCTTCGCTAACTTGTTTTCCGGGTCAGTGAAATTGGTCCACGGCACCAATTTGTCTGCTTGCAGCGTGCGGAGTTTTTGCAGCGGGTCATTATTGACGCCGATGATCTCTAGCGGCTTTCTGGCGAATTTTGTCTGCATCGCATTGGTGATTTCCACCAAGCGTTTCGCATCTGGCACATTACTATTCCAAAAATCAGGATGATCACTTTCCCCTGATGCGCAGAAAGCGAGAGCGGGCGATTCGCAGAATCCACTCCGACCAGATCGGGAGCAACGCGGCCTTTGGTTAGGAAACGGATAATATAAAGCTCATCCTCTGCTAGCTTGGCAACGCTAGCTCCCTCCAGCTCGACATCGGCACTTTGGATGATTGCTTTACGAATATAAGTAATTCGCCGCTTCATGATGTCGCCATCATCGCCTAAATTTCTAAGCCGCATCGCTGCCGCTAACGCTGCCACGCCTTGGATTTTCTCATCCTTGTGACTGGATTGGATTTTCTCCAAAACTGCGAGTGACTTAGGATCAGAACTCGCGCTCAAAGCTGCACACAGAGGGATCAATTTCTGACTCGCCAATGGTATTTCTCCACAGCTTCGCAAATCATCTCATTCTGTTTGGTGAAAATCGGCGCGCCACCCGCTTGACCAGGAGCAACCAATCCCGCCGATACCCGAATAAACCAAGCCGCTGGCTCTAAAATCCACTCCTCGCCCAAGGAACCTGCGATGACCGTCCACAGCTCCCGCGCAAAGGGAGCCCCATCCGGGCGGCTGCTCCAAACTTTCTGCCGCTCCTCAGCAGTCGCAGCTGCATTTGCCTGCAAGGACCATTTCTCCATCGCCGCTTCATATCGCTTCACCACACTCTGTGCCTCCGCAGGTGACGCCTGGAGGCTAGAATGGAGCAGCACAAATGAAACTAAGACCAAAAAGGCAGGGCGATGCATGGCGCAGACCATATCCACGATCCAGACCCGGAGCAATCTGGAAAACTACCCAGCACAGAGTAGTTGGAAAACAACATCAGCGGATCTCATCCAACACCACGAGCCAATTCATCATGTTGATTGGAGGTAGGTTTCCAGGATGGTTAATTTCACTCAAACTTTGAGTCACTATGGCACCAAGATCATTCCCCAGCCCCGACCTATTACGCAATGGATTGGCGGCATTACCCGACGAACCAACCTGTCCTTTGTGCGTAACCTGAGTTGGGTCGAAACTCAGAGACCCAAAGAATTTTTCAGGCGCGAAAAGTGAACAAGCAGGCGTGTGAGTCAATGCCGCAGGGAGTGATGCCGCAGCTGCGTCCGCAGGTGCTATGTCAACAATATTAAAGTCGTCCGCAATATAAAGTCCGAAATTTGTAACTAATGAAAATCCACTAGTAAATCCCGTTAGATTATCGCAATTATCTAAGATCACTCTATAACTACCACGAACACTTTCATCAACCGGAGCACCGTTTACACGCAGGTAATTAACTGAAATAGAGTTATTAATGGCCAAGCTAGGCGACGCGCCAACATTAGCAGCAAGATAAGCAGGAATATCAGCGATGCTTATTGTTAGATTGCCGCTTGCTGCGGCAACGAAAGCGGTCGATGGATTATTAGCTGCAATTCTTGTGCCTGCTGCATTTAGACAAGTAATACCTAGAGTTGGAACACCAGGATTGATCGATGGATTTGTAATAGTAATTTGGATGGCGCACTGAGAGGCTCCATTTGTATAACTCTCCCAAGGCGTTGGAGTAGCGCCAACTGCAAAACGATCATAAAATGAAACAGGTGGCGTAATTGGCACAAAAGCTGAACGCCCACCATCTGTAGATAGCGAAACTGGGAAATTCGCAGTAGGATTATTAACCTTAAATGCTTCTCGCTCTCCTGCTAAGAAAGATGCCGCCGTAACCGCTCTGCCTTTTATCGTTGCGTTCCCACCCGTAAAAGTTGGGTTGCTCCTACTAGCAAATTCATTGTCTATGTTACTCCCTGCGGCTATGGTAACGTCTTGAGATGCAATTTTTCCTTCAATGCTAACTGTTGGTCTCAAATTGCCGATTGTGATCATTCCCATTGCAGATAGTGGGGCTTGGGAAGGAATTTCATAGATTGAGAAAACGAAATTCCTCCTAGCTCGTGCCAATCCAGTTCGCGCACTATCTGTAGCCGCTGCATTCAACGAAAATGCCCACCAATTCCGCCTCCCTACAAAGCTCTCTCCGGGATTTTTATATCTGAAGCCAACATCCGGGTAAATTAGCTGATTAAAGTTTGGATATAGTACAGTGGATAGTTGAGGGCCAGAATTGCCGAAAGCCCCGGTTTGAACAGAGTATGTTTTACCGTTATTTAGTAGAGGAAAGTCATTTTCGATTAAAGGATTTACGGCTGTTAAAGGATAAGGATAGCCAGCGCCAATTCCTAATATTCCAGCGTTTACATACTGACCTGGAAGCGTCGTGATAGGAGAGAATGTATTGTTTACATTCAAAGCAATGTTATCACCCGTGTTGGCGATTGTCGCCCCAGTTGGGTTATCTAAGGCATTTACTGATCTACCTGCGTTAGCCTGAGCTATTGCTCGGGTGAAAATATTCTGCCAACTTGCAGGATCAGTTCCGGGAGCCCCCAATGCTGTCTGCCGTTGCATCGCATCGATGGCAGAATTAGGAAGATCAGCCAAAATAGCCCGTAGAATTGCATCTTCTTTTTCCGCGTAATCTATACGGAGCTGAACTTGGCTTTGGACAGTTTGAGAATTGATACTTCTCCTGTATGCCGCTAACATTAATAGCGTTAAGACCAGAGTGCTGGACAGCACGAGAAGATATGAAGCAAAACCCCTTTCATGTGATTTTTTCCTTGTGGTTTTCATTGTTGTGTCGTCCCAGCAAAAGCTATAGTTTCGTTCTGTGGTCCATTTAATGTGACTACGAGAAGTCCAGCATTTGGTGAACCCACGGCACCTATCGAAAATATAATATTAGTTGTTACGCTCGTAGCCGAATACAAGGTTACTTCAGTATTTAATGCCCCACCAGCACCAGGTTGAAATGTACGTAAAAACAAGCCTCCAGGATTTCCAAGAGCCGCACGGCGGAAATACAAAACAGATTCCCGATTTGTTCCATCAGGGAGATTGTATGTGAGTTTTAATGTGGGGCCAGCGCCGAGAATCGCAGCATCTGCGACACGAGCACCAGCAGCGGGCACGGCCGCATGAACACTAAATCTATCAGCTTTGCTAATGACGCGGTTTATATAGTTATTAAGCAATGGAGCTTCATCCACAAGAAAGTTCTGCCTGCTGAGAAGATTTAAAAAAGTAATCTGTTGCTGGGCCAATCCCATTAACATTCCTGCCATGAGCAATCCTAGCAGGATTACCACAGTAAGCTCCAACAGGGTAACACCCCTGTGGTGTGGACGAACTAGATTTTTCATTGAGATCTAATGATTGTTCGCGATTTTACATAGCTTCTTCCCGTGCTGGGCACATTATAGGTAAGAACGCTTTTAAGCTGATAGACTGTCATACCTGCTGGATTAATTGCTGGACTTATAACAGTTGCAGTCCGGAGAATATTGCCCCGGAGAATAGCACCATCAGCTGCACCAACCACCTGATCGGGAAATCGGCCAATAGCAACTAACCCGTTATTTCTCGCTGGCCAGCCAGGGATAGTCGAAAATGGTTCACGCTCTGCACTGGCACGTTCGATTCCCATATATGCATCAGTCATTGTCTGAATCATTGTCCACTGTCTAGGGTGTAAAACATTGAGGGATAGCTTTAGTAACAACAAACTAATTACGGTAAGTATGCCGAGAGCCATCGCAGATTCCAATAACAAAAACCCACGGCGCGAAGATGTAGCCTTGCCGAACATAAAAGAAGATTTTACCATTTTTGGATGCAATATCATTTAAGAAATTTGGTTTTAAGTTCTATTTTTGTGATATTGGGAACTGATTGTGTCGAGGCGCAAAGCATTCTAAAGCCACCATTTGGTATCCGCTGGGGAGATTCACCTGAGAAACTTGTTCATTGGGCATCTAAGCAATCTCTAGATGTAGTCATTACGTTACCTGGAGAACAACCTGAAATTAAAATTTTGCGTATCCAAAATAAAAAGGGAATTTTGCCAGATACTCAAGCAACATCGATTGAAAGCCGATTTATATCTGGCCGACTTTTTGAATTATCTATTCATTATTCTGATCTCAAAAATCAATCGGAAGACATGGAACCAAGATTCAATTTACTAAAAAAACAAATAGAATCTGAGTGGGGAGCTTTATCAATAAATAGGCAAGAGAGAAACAAAGAAGACGGATATATAAACAGAACTATTTCATATCATCGCGAACATACAAAAGGACTTTTCATTGTTCTGGTTTTAACGGAAATTGAAGACGACTTACGCAAAAGAAAAGAATCTAGATTTTCTCTAATTTACCGAAACGAAAATTTAAAGGATTCAGTCAATTGAATTTAGTCTTGTGTCACGATATTGGCATTCACCTCAATTGTCGATTTAGGTTCAAATTCTAAAATTGATGAACTTCTCTCAATCAGATATCTACCGGGTTCTACTCCAGCCACGTTGTCGACTGCTAAATTTGCAATTATATATCCTCCTCCTGGTTGGTTGGTTGAGTCAACACTATTTCCGAATGAAGAAATGGCTTTGGCTGCGTTTGGAGTGAAGTTAGAACCATCTTTGACGCGGATTAGAGAAATCATTTCAATCGTCCATTTTCCTGGGGAGGTAACTCTACTATACCAATCTCTGCCATCTATGACAGCTGAATAAGGGGCGATGCGCCAGTTGCCTCCATTTGAAAAGCTTCCAAGTGACCCAAGTCCAACTCCCCTCAAATCGACAGCTGCTTGTCTGGGGCCTTGGTATAATTGCACGAATACCGTGGAACCGGGATAAACATTTTTAACATTTATCGTTAGTGATGGGGCAGTCAAATTGAAAATAAATGGCTGCGGTGTTTCTGGGGGGAAACTGATTGAACCTGAGATTTTTGGCCAAACCTGAACTGACTTAGAACTTACAACATTAGCAGTTAGTGAATTCGCACTGTCAGCGACTGCATATACCGAAAACTTTTCTATGCCACCATACTGATTATCAGGTGGACTAAATATCAGCGAACTTGAAGGATAATTATCAGCGAGTGTCGGAGTTGTGATGCGGCGGGGAAACTCATACGGCTCTGAACCAGTGAGATTGATAATGTATTGATCATTGTAAAATGCACGATGCTTTGTCAGATCGACCGAGATACTTGGCAAATCCGCTAAGACTGCTGAAGTTCGCTTCACGTAATTGACATCATAAGATACTTGTAATGGCCAATCCTCCCTCGATCTCTCAATAACATTTGCAGGAATTACAGTTGCATCAGCATTTGTAGTTGAATCGATCGGATCATTGGACGTGTAACTGCCATAATCTCTAGTCGTCAACGCCACATTCGCCGTGGGTATGTAAGATCCAATAATTTTGGTATCAATCGGATTTAGCGATGTAGGTATAACGGTCTGAATGGTCTGAGCAATCGCACATTGGATCAGCGCAATAAATATGTTACACGATACAAGCTTAGGTGTTAATTTTTTCATGGCTTTATATTTGTATTTCGGATGCTAGTATTTAGCAAAAGCGTATTCTTATAAAAGTTTGGAACTTAATTACTCTTTTTTTCAGGAGTTACATTAATTTGGCCTTTCTTAAAGGCTATTGGATTTCCATTATATGTTGCTACAACAACATTTGAACTTTTCTCGAGCATTTTTACAGCACTTTCACTTAATGGCTTTTCACCTATAGCCTCAGCTACAGTAACCTCATAGCTAGTGATCCAGCCTCTATTCTGCACTAAAAACTCTCGAATCGATATTACTGAAGTTCCTTTTGGCGGCTGCCCAGTTCTATCTTTGAATTTCTCAGGAAACTTAATGATAGAATCACTCATAATTGCTATCGCTTTGCCATTAAAATGGATGTAGCTCAATCCAGAATCTCCATTTCCTATTGTCATTCGTGAAATATCACGAGCTGTAGGCTGTGGAACTACAAGCTCAGATTTTGCTCCTGATGACTCTTTTTGAGGTTCTGCTTTTACGACAAACACCAAATAATATGTCAGACATGTTGCTAGAATTACTGATTTGGTAACCATGTGCGATTTCCAATAGAGGGATTAATTTAAAGAATCTTTGGTATCGCGTATAAATTAAACTTCGAGCCAGCTTGGGTAATAGGTGCCGCTTTGAAAGAACCAGTGGTCGCTAGGTTATCACGCTGAACTCTGATGCTTGGATTTCCTAGGTCAGTCTCTACAATGGAAGCTGTGTATCCCGAAGTAGTCGAATTAATGTCGGTTCGCTCGAATGTCGCCACAACGATAAAGTCATTAAAATCCGCACCGTTTATGATCGGCGGTTTCGCTGCTGCCTCAGCAGCCGTCTGGGTTTGAGTGAGCTCATAGGCCAGAATAACATCAGATGTTTTCAGCGCACCTCCGATCTTAGCACCTGGCTTTTCTCTATCTTTCACTAACCCATTCACTAATACATGGCTCCCATTTGGCCCATCAAAATACTGCTGAAGTTCGGGCGTATCACGAAAAGACACAGTGCTTAAAGCCCCTTGAAGGTTTAATATAGAATCACCTCGTTTGTAGAGAGCAACGTTAAAGTATCCGCCTTGGGCGGTTTGAACGCCATTGGCGTAATTAGGATACCAACGACTTGCGGGCGAGGTGCTATAAACTGTTGGCTTTGCAGGAGTTGTGTTCTTCCAAGTGCCGTTCTGGAGAGCTAAACAACCAGTTCCCGTAGCGCAATGAGCGGTGAAGCTAATTGTCTGACCCGCTAAGATATTCTGATTGTTGGGATTCAGTATGAGTGAGCCACTTATATTAGGATGGAAATCATTGAAAACCAATGTCTCTGCCGAATTACCAATTTTTAACTTTGATTGAACTAAATACCATTCCGTCGTATTCGGGCGAACGGCTGCTGCTACTGCTTTAAGCGTAACTTTGGCATTAACTTTTGCTGTGATTGTTCCTTTGGTGGCGTCGATATCCACCAGTTCGGTAACTGTAGTCGGCGGAGGGAGGACAACATCCCATGAAATCGTTGGTGACCCGCCTTCCCTAACAAGAGGTGCTGTGACCGTGATTGAACCTGATAAAGCTTGAGCAGACACGTTAGCAGAGCCTACTGCAAACAAAAATGATAAATGAAATAGATCAATAGGTTTCATGATTTTTGGGATAGTTTTTTAGTAACAACAGGAGATAAACTACAGGATCTGAATATTTTCAAGAGGCAATTTGTGAACTGGATGTGTTTTTAGTAAGGTTATGTGAGTAATTATTATGATTTTTCTTTATTTGATAAGAAAAACACGACCGGGAAAGATTATAAATATTTTTTCATTATCCACAATTTTTTGAGTTTTGGTGGGTCTCGCTTGGAAATTTTCAGTTGTTTGACCGACTTTAAGGTGGTGTTTTGAAAGTGGGAGACGTTGGAAATGAAGAGTTTCCGGCAGGGTGCCAGAAATGGCCTGCAGGATGCGGGCGCTCCCCGCTCCAGAAAATGTCAGGGAGGTGTTGTGCTTTGGCTGAAAAGCTTGGTTTTGCGAGGATGCTATTTGAAAAGTTCTTGCTGAGAGAATATGACTGTGCATGCTACATGCATGGCTACAAAAACCATATCCATTGATCTTTTTGCGTATGATCGCTTAAAAGCAGCGCGGTTGAATCCTAAAGATTCGTTTTCTCAAGTGATTCGACGGGCGCAGTGGCCTCAGGGATTAAAAACTTGCGGAGGTTTACTAGAAACTCTGGGAGAAATCGCTGTAGCGGATGAATCGGTGATCGAACATCTAGAGTCCGCGCAGCAACAAGATCTTATTCCTGACGACTCGTGGTCATGAGCAGTTTCCTCTTCGATACCTGCTTCTTGATCGATCTGGAGCGTGAAATGCGCCGTGGCCCGGGAAAAGCGCATCAATTTTTGAAGGCCAATCTTGCTGTTAGAGCTTGCCTCTCATGGACGGTGGCTGGGGAGTTTGCGGAAGGCTTTGGCGACATTCACCATCCGGCATGCGCTGCGATGTTGGCTCGATTTGATGTTCTCCCGATGGATCAGGCTACGGCGCACCATTATGCCGTCATCACTCGACAATTGCGAGGGAGCAACCAACTCATCGGGACAAACGACCTCTGGATCGCTTCTGCGGCATTAGCCCATGCGATGCCCTTAGTTTCTAACAACATCTCTCACTTTGGGCGAGTGCCCCATCTGGCAGTGGTGCGTTATTGATTTTGGATTTAGCCGCAAGGAGGCGCAGATTTCGCAAAGAGAAGGATTTGTAGACAGGTGGGTGAGGAAGAGCCTACTGGAAAGGTGGCTGGAAAACAAAAAGTGTTGCGGGACGCGGTTGGTTGGTTTTCTCTGTCCGGGCTGTCAGGGCTCGTGGAGATTCGGCAAGCGAATCCCGCCAGGTCTTGATCGAAGCAACGGTAGCTTGTCC
>JAAURL010000040.1 GCA_012032235.1 Akkermansiaceae bacterium
CGCCCTTGGCATCCTCAGCGATTGGTTTTTGATCCGCCGCGATCTCCCTCAGGCACGGGCTCTTGCGCTGACACTCCTCTCGTTTTTACTGCCTATTTTGCTGTGGTGCGCCGTCTCCTACGTGCCATGGCTATGGCACCCAGATGTAAAAATCGAGGTATCTGCCGAGCGTGAAGGCGTCACCACGGTCTTCACAGCGGGAGATCACGTCAGCCCGGATTTCTTCTCAGAGTTCTCCTCTGCGGTGCGCGGGGAAAATCAATCCATTCTCCAAGCACGCAAGGATGGCAAAGCCGAAACCGGCGTCCGTCGCAAAAATCAGCGCCTCCTGCGCCAGCTCGCACCACTCGCCGAGAGCAATGGCTGGCTCGCCTACAACGATGGTCAGAACGACGACTTGATCTATCAACTCTGGGGAGATCTCGCTACGGGCAGGAAAGTCTCAACCAAACCGAAACTCACTTCAGAAAATCAGGAGATTATCCGCGACAACTGGTCCAAGCTTTCCGCCACATCCCAAGCATTCGAGTTCAAAACTCTCCCGGACGAACCGCTCCTAAAGCTGGTCCCTCAAGGCCGCCCTGCGAATCCCGTTTATCTTCCCGCCCCACACGAAGTCATCCGCGCCGGCATCCGGGATTTCAATGCCGAAGTCCCCGAGGGAAATCTAACGATGGCCCAGCGCTATCAGAAATCCCTCCGCGTTATCTTTCTCGGATTCGTTTGGTCTTGCCTCATCGGGATCCCGCTCGGCGTCCTCTGCGGTGTATTTGATTTCTTCTCAAAACTCATTGAGCCTTTTGTCGATTTCTTCCGCTACCTTCCCGCGCCCACTTTCAGCACCTTACTCGTGGCGGTGCTCATGGCGGGTGAAGCGCCAAAAGTCGCCCTAGTTTTCATCGGCACGGTCTTTCAGATGGTTCTCGTCATTTCCAAAACCACTCGCCTCCTCGATCCCTCCCTGTTAGAGGCGGCCCAAACTTTGGGTGCCAAGCCCCGCCAGATCCTCACGAGAGTGGTTATCCCTGGTATTTTGCCAAATCTCTACAACGACCTCCGCATCTTGCTAGGTTGGGCGTGGACCTGGCTCGTCATCGCCGAACTCATTGGTATTAAAAGTGGACTTACCGAGTTTATCGAGACCCAAGGCCGCTTCCGCAACTTTGACCGAGTCTTCCCGGTCATCATCCTCATCGGCGTCACCGGCTTTATCACCGACCAGGTTCTCTCTTGGCTCCACGGCTTGCTCTTTCCCTGGTCAGGGAAATCTGGACGCTCTCCCGCGGTATCTTCAGCATCATTACTTGGCCTTTCCGCATGGTCTCCCAAGCCGCACGCGAACGCATGGCCGCCACCCAAGCAACCCGCAGCAAACCATGAGCAACACCCCACTCGAACTGCCCAGCTACCGCGAGCAATCTCCCGAGGTCGCCTCCCGTTTTGCCCGTCTCCAGCAGCGTCCCGTCGCCCTCGAAGTCGCCAACCTCACCAAGCACTTCGTCACTCCTCGCGGCACCGTCACCGCGCTCCAAGATGTCTCTTTCTCTGTTCATAAACGGGAGCTGATGTGCGTCATCGGTCCTTCTGGTTGCGGGAAATCGACTCTCGTCCGCATCCTCGCCGGGCTCGAAACTTCCACATCCGGCGACGTCCGAGTTTACGGGAAAAACGTTCACGGCCCCGGCGCGGATCGCGGCATGGTCTTCCAAGGCTACACCCTATTTCCATGGCTGTCTGTGAAGGAGAACGTGATGTTCGGCCCGCGCATGGCTGGTACCTCCTCCTTCACTGCTGAAAGCGAAGCCCGCGAATGGATCGATCTCGTCGGCCTCGCCAAATTCGAAAATGCTTATCCTCACCAACTCTCAGGCGGCATGAAACAACGCGTCGCCATCGCCCGCGCCCTTGCGAACCAGCCTCGCGTCCTTTTCATGGACGAGCCCTTCGGCGCTCTCGACGCCCAAACCCGCTGCCAGATGCAGTCTTATCTGTTAGATATCTGGAAAAGCGTTGATATCACCATCGTCTTTATCACCCACGATCTCGACGAAGCCGTTTTCCTCTCCGATCGCATTCTCGTCCTCGATGCCAATCCCGGCCGCGTTCACGAAGTTGTCGAAGTTCCCGTCTCCCGCCCACGCTCTGAGGCTCAGCTTTTTCACCCTTCCTTTATGGCCACTCGCAAGCACATCGACGCCATCATGCATCCGCCCGGTGCTGCTCATAAGGAGACGCCCGTCATGCGTCTCACTGCTCAAGATCCCGATGTAATCTAACAGTTAAAAACTAAAATCTAACACTTGCCATGTCTCCTCTACAACTCCGTGACTCGCTCAAGAACCAAGGTGTCAAATATTGCGTTGGCGCTTACGTAGATATTCACGGCGTGCCCAAGGGCAAATTTGTTCCGATCGATCACTTCGAGGACTTTGCCGCCGGTTCCGAACTTTACACTGGCTACGCCCTCGACGGACTAGGCCAAAAGCCCAATGACGATGAGATCAACTCCCTTCCCGACCTTGAGCGCGGCTGCGTCCTCCCTTGGAATAAGGAAGTCGCATGGTTTCCCGCAGACAATACCTTCAAGGGGGAGCCCTACGAAGTCTCGACCCGCGTCGCTCTCAAAAACAACTCGCCGCCGCCGCCGAGATGGGATTTGGCATGAATCTCGGGATCGAATGTGAGCTTTACGTTGTTAAACACACGCCCGGTGGCCCGTTGGAAATTCCCAATCCCGACGATGACCTCGTCAAAGCCTGCTACGACGTCAAGCGCTTCCTAGACCGATATACTTGGCTCGATAAAGTCTCCACTGCCATTAATGACTTAGGTTGGGATCTTTATTCGTTAGATCATGAAGATGCGAACTCGCAGTTTGAGTTTGATTTCAAATACGCGGATGCCTTGACCATGTGTGACCGCTACATTTTTTTCCGCTTAATGGCGAAGCATTACGCTGCGGAGGAAGGATTACTGGCAACATTTATGCCAAAGCCTTTCGCAAATCGAACAGGGAGCGGTGCTCATTTCAACATGTCTCTTTACGATTTAGAAACGGGAGAAAATCTTTTTAAATGCCCGCATGTAGAAGATCCGCGTGGTCTTGGGATCAGTGAGCTAGGCTATCAATTTATTGCTGGTGTTCTCAAGCACGGACCCGCTTTGTGCGCCGCATTTGCGCCCACAGTGAATAGTTATAAGCGGCTTGTCCGCCGTGGACTCATGTCATATTTCACTTGGGCTCCTGTCTTTAATAGTTACGGCAGGAATAACCGAACAAATTCAGTTAGGGTGCCGATGGCAGGCGGTCGCTGCGAAAGCCGGAATGCAGATGCGGCTTGTAATCCTTATTTAGCCGCCGCTCTCGTTTTGGCTGCTGGTCTCGAAGGCATCCGCGAAAAACTCGATCCGGGTGATCCGCATGAGGACAATCTTTATGAACTTTCTGAGGAGGAATTCGCCGCCCGTGGGATCTCAGAACTCCCGCACACACTTGACGAAGCCGTGAAAGCCTTCGCCGCGGATCCATTTGTTGAGGAAGTTTTGGGAGCTGAGCTTCGACAGGAATTCATTGCCTATAAATCTGAAGAATGGCGCCAATACCATCAGCGCGTGAGCCAGTGGGAAGTGGATACTTACGCCAGAATGTTCTAAGATGATGGCGGTGATTCTCGAACATTTGGCTTGGCCTGAGATTGTTGAGCTTCGAGAAAAAAACGGCGGCTTGCTTTTATTGCCGCTCGGCGCGACGGAGCAACATGGTCCCCATCTGCCGGTGGCGATGGATACGTTGTTAGCCGAGGCCGTTTGTCACGCGGCTTCTGGCCGGACTGGTGTGCCGGTTTTATCAGCCCTTCGCTACACGGTCTCCCAAGGTCACACGCCGAAATGGCCAGGCACTTTTTCTCTCCGCCATGAAACTTTCATCGCCACTCTTCGGGATCTTGCCGCATGGGCTGTCGCTACCGGTTGGAAACGCTTGCTCTTTATCAACTCTCATTTCGGAAATGATGCTCCCGCCCGAGTCGCGGTGGATCAGCTCCGGCTTGCTCATCTCGGTAAGCTACAAGTCGGGCTGATTCATGTTTTCCAACTTAGCGAAGCGATTTGGAAATCCTACACCGCCGACGCTGCAGATCTCCACGCGAATCGCGCCGAGACCTCGCTGATGCTCCATCTCCATCCAGATCTGGTGCACATGGATCGCCTCGCGGGATCGGATGACCCAGACCGCACTACCGACGCGGTGTTTTCCTATCCGGTTGCCCAGACCAGTCTCAATGGGGTGACGGGAGCTCCTTCCCAGGCTACCAAGGAGGAAGGAGCAGCACTTTTTGAGCAAATGACTGCGGCGTTAGTGGCAAAAATCCATAAGGCCATCATCGAGGAGCCGCCGCTGCCAGCGCAGCATTGGAATGGTCTAACAAAATCTCCCTATGCCTGAGGAAACACACACCGGAGGCTGTCTCTGTGGCGAGGTGCGCTATGAAATCCGCGCGCGCTTTTTGCAAACGACTCTCTGCCATTGTGAGGACTGTCGTAAGGCCAGCGGCGCGCCTGTCGTCGCATGGTCGTTTTTCCCGACAGGTTCGCTGGTGTGGACTAAAGGGAAACCCAAAGTCGTTCGTTATGCCGAGCGGGAGCGCAGTTTCTGCGGCGATTGCGGGAGCCCGCTGACGTTTTTTGATCCTTCCATCCCGGAGCTTTTCGAGGCGAATACGAACACGCTTGATGATCCGTCGTGCTATCCTCCGCTTGACCAATGTTGGGTCTGCGATGAGGTGCCGTGGGCATCACACATGGCGGATCTCCCGCGATTCACGCGCACGGCTCCCTTGCCGGGTGGTGTTTGAAAAAGCGATTTGATTTCTCCCGAAGTGCGTCGTGTTTCACAGGCGTCGCCTAGGCGCATCGGTAGCTCCCATTTTGAGCAAGCCTCGGTATTCATCGCCGCCGATTTGATCAAGGATCCGCTGGAAAATTTTCCCCAACTGTTCGGATTCTTTGTCGCTCACGAAGCGGATGAAGACCTCCTGCAGTCTGTTCTGATAGAACTCCCAAGTGGTTTCCAGCGCATCTCTTCCCTTCTTCGTGAGGGTGACTTCAAAGACGCGTCCATCCTCCGTACTTTGCTTGCGCTTAAGCAGTCCGCGTTCGACAAGACGTGCCACACGCCGGGTCATCCCGCTATTGCTCAGGAGCACTTTGCTCGCAAGCTCGCTCATGCGCATCGTTTCCTCGTGACCCTCATTCACAGTCAGGAGCACGTCATAATCATCAATGATAAGCAATCCGCATCGCATAAAGTCTTGTCAATTTGTCGGCAGGCCAGCGCATGCACTGTGAGAAGCAGCCGCCATGCAACATGCTGGGATTGATGATCCAGTTCGGGAGATAGCGGGCTTTGCATGTGACGAAGGAGAGAAAATTCGGGATTTATTTGCAAGCGCAAATAAATATCCAGCTTGGCACGTGGGTTGCTCGTCAGCGTGTATCATGACGCCTAAGTCGAGGATGCTCCATTTCTTCGTTGCCAAAGGCACTGGCCGTCCGGCACGGGTGGATTCGTCTTTAGTTTCAGGCACTCGCCAGCTTTTGGGGTTAGGCGGTTTGAGCTTTTTTGCAAGGATATGGCTGGGACTGCTTGCGTGGATGTGTTTCATACTAGGATGGCATTTCGTATCTTTATGGGCGGCGGATTCTCCGCTCCTGCCAGGTCCAATGGAGGTTCTCAAAGCATGGATCGAGCTTTTTGCTGAGAGAGATTTCGCGACCGACGTGCTGCAAAGCACCAAGCGGATCTTGGTCAGTTTCGCCATCGCAATCGCTATTGCGCTTCCCATCGGAGTACTAATGGGTGCTCTAAGATGGGTTGGAAATTTTCTAAATCCGCTTGTTTCAGCGTTCCGTTATTTGCCTGCGCCCTCGTTCATCCCGTTGTTGCTCATGTGGCTGGGCACGGGAGATAGCCAAAAGATCTCATTGCTGGTCCTAGGTGTGATTTTCTTCCTGATCACGCTCTTTATGGACAATACCCGGGCCGTGCCCCGCGAGCTGATCGAGTGCTCAAGCACCTTAGGAGCAAGCCGGATGAAAATCCTCTGGAGCGTGATGTTTCCTGCCGCACTTCCCAGTCATGTCGACACCGCCCGCCAGATGCTGGCCGTGAGTTGGAGCTACCTCGTCATCGCCGAAATTGTGGCCGCCACGGACGGCATCGGTGCGATGATGATGCGTGCTAAACGTTTCGTCAAAGTGGACGACATCATGGCTGGCATCCTCACGATCGGCATGATGGGCCTCCTTGCCGATTTCTTGATCCGTCTCGTCCACCGCCGTTGTTTCCACTACCTGCACTGAACCATCATGAAAATTACACCTTGCATTCGCTTGATATTGGCTACCTCTTGTCTGTTTCTAACAGGCTGCTCAAAAAAGGAAGTCGCCGCTGAAGCGACTAAATCCAATCCTCAAACCGTTAAAATTTCTCTCTTCTCTTGGCCGGGATATGCGTTCTGGTTCATCGCCAAGGAGAAAAATCTCGTTCCTGAGCTGGATCTCGACATTGTCATCATTGAAGACCCTTACGAGAGCTTCGGGCAAATGGCGGCTGGCAAGTTAGATGTCTCATCTTCGACGGTCGAATACGGCCCGATCGCAGCCGACCAAGCGGTTCCCGTGAAATTGGTCACCTACACCAATCCATCCTACGGCACGGATAAAATCATCCTCGGTCCCGGCATCAATAGCGCCACCGATCTCAAGGGTAAGGAAGTCGCCGTGTTAGAAGGTGGTCTCACCCAAATCTATATGGGCATTTGGTTGGAGGAAAACGGCGTGAAATTCGATGAGGTCAAATACAGCAACCTCATCATGGATGACGCGGTGGCTGCGATGGTCAGCGGTAAGGTGGCAGCGGGTGAGTTCTGGGAACCCTTTGGGGGCAAAGTTTTATCCAGCCTTCCCGGCAGTCGCGTCGTGGCTACTTCGAAGGATCCTTATTTTAAAAAGACCGCTCTCCTCGGAGATGGAATGTACATGAGCGGCTCATTTCTTGAGAAGAAGCCAGAGTTGGCAAAGCTCACCATGAAGGCCTATTTCAATGCGGTGCAGTTTTGGAAGGAGAATCCAAAGGAGGCTAACGAGATCATGGCGAAGGGTTTAAAGTTTAGCGTCGAAGACGTGGTCACCGTCGTCGGGGCGGATGGCAGCGCCACGGATGGTGGCATCTATCCATTCAACTATGAGGAAGCAGCTCGCTTCATGGGTGTGATGGAGGGAGCTCCTCCGTTCGGCGCGAACAATGAGATCAAAAGCCATTGGAAACTAACTAATGATTGGTGGATCAAGTTCGGCACCGTGAAAAAGAACATCCGATGGAGGCTGGTGTGGATCTATCTCCCTTTAAATCCCTTGTTGCAGAAGGTCTCTAGTCGATTTTACTCGTAGTTGTGTATGATGCTGCTCGAACAAAAACCGCCACTGAGCCGCTGGTGCGACGTCCCGGGAACCCGGAGATGGTCGCTCTCGCGGGAGGGCGCTACTTGATGGGCGGCATCCCGGATGACAAGTTCGTCTCCGCCGTCGAGCAGCCACAGCATCCCGTGGTGATTAGGCCATTTGCCATCGGCAGCGCTCCCGTCACGCGTCGTGAATGGGAGTTCCTGATGGGAGGATCTTCCCTGTCCGGGCATGATGATTTCCCAATGGTGAATATTGCGTTTCCCGATGTGATCGAATTTCTCGGGAGACTGTCCGAAGCCACTTCGCGGTCCTATCGTCTGCCAAGTGAGGCGGAGTGGGAGTACGCCTGCCGCGCGGGGAGCAACACGGTATTTCCGGTGGGAAACGACCTCCAAAGCAAGGACGCAAATTTTCTTTACGATGAACGTGGCCATTCGATCGGCATTGGAAGGCTCACCGCAGTTAGGAGTTTTCCCGCAAACGCCTTTGGGCTCTTCGACTTGTTAGGAAATGTATGTGAGTGGACTGCCGATCGATGGCATCCAGGATACCACTCCGCACCTGCGGATGGAGGCCCATGGCTCCAAGGCGGGAAACTCGGGCATCGAACGATTCGCGGTGGTGCGTGGGACCATTTACCTCGCATCCTCCGCCCGTCATGGCGGGACTGGGCTCCCGAGTCAGCTAGGTGGGATAATCTGGGTTTCCGTGTCGCTTGTGATCTCTAACTTCGATCTGACATGCAGCTAGATCTTTACAAAACACTCTGGGGGCACGATGGCGATTTGTCGGAAGCAATCCGCCTGTGTCACGAGTCCGGCTTTTGTGGTATCGAAGCTCCCGCACCATCAGATCCCGATGAACGCTCCCATTTCTTTGCAGCCCTCCAAGATGGCGGTCTCGACTGGATCGCCGAGATTAGCACCTGCACACCGTTGGGTGTTTATGTCCCTTCGCCAAATCAAACGGTAGAGGATCACCTGCGCTCCTTGGAATCTGGAGTGATCCTCAGCCTTGAGGGATCGCCTGCTTTCATCAATACCATGGCAGGCTACGATGCATGGAGCGCTCCCGATGCGCTGAAGTTTTTCGAAGGCGTGGTGCGGATGCAGGAGAAATACCAAATTGTGATTTCGGTAGAAACCCATCGCGGTAGATCCACCTACAGCCCGTGGCTCATGCGTGATATCCTCAAGCAAGTTCCCGATTTAAAAATCACCTGCGACTTCAGTCATTGGTGCGTAGTTAGCGAGCGGCTCATCCTCGATGAGGAACCCGAAATTTTATCACTCGCTGCCGCCCACGCTCACCACATTCAGCCTCGTGTCGGTTATGCCCAAGGCCCGCAAGTGCCCGATCCACGTGCTCCCGAATATGCCACAGCGCTGGAGGCTCACGAACGATGGTGGGACTGTGTCTGGGATTCGATGGCCGCCCGCGGTTACTCCCATTTCACCATGACTCCCGAGTTCGGCCCGGATGGTTATCTCCAATGTGCGCCATTCACCGGCATCCCTGTGGCTGATCTTTGGGACATCAATCGCTGGATCGGCCTCCACCAGCTCGAACGATTTCAACGCCGATTCCACTCATCTAACAAATCCCTAATCACATGACCGCCATCGCCGAACCACCACTTCCCGCCGCCAAACTTGGTCCTACCCCTAGCGACCCATTGCGTGCCAGCATCCTCGAAGCCGCCTCCAAGCCGCGCGAGCAATCAACCACCATCCCAGCCGCAGCCTACACGGATCCGGGATTTCACGAATTCGAGAACCAAGAGATTTTCCGCAAGGAATGGATCTCCCTTTGCCACGTCTCACAGATCCCGAATCCAGGGGACTTCGTCCGAGTGGATCTTTGTGGAGAGCCGATGCTAGTCGTCCGCAGTAAAGATATGAGCATCAAGGTGCTCTCTCGCACCTGCCGCCACCGCGGGATGGACCTCATGCCCAGTGGATTCGGTCATCCAGACGAAGGCAACAAGCGCGTCATCCTCTGTCCCTACCATCTTTGGAGCTACGATCTTGACGGGAAATTGGTCGGCGCTCCCGAGATGCATAAGGCCGACGGCTTCGACCGCAGCGAAGTCTGCCTGCATCGTTTCCGATCGGAATCTGGGAAGGTTTCATCTTCGTAACTCTGTCCGATGACATCCCGCCTCTTGCCGAGAAATACGAGCGCTTCCGGGACCAATTTGTGAAAAAATGGAACATGGCGGATGGGCAGCTCGTCTGGTCAGCCCATTGGGAGTGTGAGTTCAATTGGAAAGTTTTGTTAGAAAATTTCATGGAAGCCTATCATCACATGGGAGCTCACATGAAAACACTGGAGCCGTTCTTGCCAGCCCGTGGCTGTTGGACGGAGTCATACGATCCCGAATTTTCCGCCATGCATCTGCCCCTCAAGGACACCATGAAACAGGAGATCCTCGCATCAGGAGATCCCGGAACGCCGCTCCCGATTTTCCCCGGACTGGAAATCAAGGACTGCACGGAGTGGTGGGTTTTCCTTGGTTTCCCGAATTTCCTCCTCTTTTCCGCTCCCGACCGCGTCTACTGGTATCGCCTGTTGCCCACCGGCCCTGAGACTTGCTCCCTCATGACCACCATGATTCTACCGAAGTCCGCCACCCA
The DNA here is from genome assembly GCA_012032235.1 of Akkermansiaceae bacterium. GTDB lineage: Bacteria > Verrucomicrobiota > Verrucomicrobiia > Verrucomicrobiales > Akkermansiaceae > Luteolibacter. The sequence goes on from JAAURL010000040.1 coordinate 10,101, forward strand.
GATCCCGAATTACGAAGACATCCTGAAAAAAGAGATTCAGTCGGGCATCGATTTTCACATGGAAGACATGGAGGTCTGCACCGCCACCCAGCGCGGCCTGAACTCTGTCGCCTATGCCCAAGGCCGTCTCAGCCACCTCGAAGAACCGATCTGGCACTTCCAGAAATACCTTGCTGAGGTGATCAAGCGCTCACAGAGCTACAGCTAGGGTCACAAAAAGTATGAGGATTAAATTTTTTCTTCATACTGGCCTCCCTAATGCTTACTGTCTTTTGCATGGCGAAAGACAGCAATCATGAAACCCTAAGACGCATCACGGTCTCGATGAGCGAAGACACGTTCCAAGCGCTGGATCGTATCGTCACAGAGCGCGGTTTCGACAGTCGTTCACAGGCGATTTCAGAAATGATTCATCAACAGGCGGCTGAGCATTTAGGGAAAATTGGCACTCAAATCATGGCCGGCACGCTCACTTTGATTTATGATGAGTCAAAAAGCTCATTGCTGCGCGACCTCTCACGCATCTGTCGTGAACACCTCAGCGAAGTCATTTCCTCACAACATATTTTGTTAGAAGATGATCACGTTCTAGAAGTTTTATTGATGCAGGGACCAGTTAAAACTCTGCGCGAAATCGCCAACGAACTCGTTACCTGCAAAGGCGTCAAAAGCACCCACCTCACGCTAACACCTCATCTACTTCCTCCTCTACACGCTGTGCGTAATGGTAAATAACATGATGAACCCACTCTTCCAAAAAACACTTCACGGCGCTGGCATGTGGTCTGGCGTGATCTCTCGTGGTAAGCGCTTGCGACTCACCGATGTAGACGGCGGCTCAAACGTCGGCATGTTGCTCTATAATGCTAATGAGCGAACTGAACGCTATAACATGCCAGACACGCTTAAAGGGCAGCATATCTTCTATCTACGTGCTCCATACTCCCTTCATTCTGATATGGGTCGTTTGCTAGCTTCTATCACAAAAGATTCTGTCGGCTGGCATGATACAGTTTGCGGTCATTCTGATGCAGCGCTAGTCATGAAGAAATACGGGGCGAACAACTATCAGAAATCCCGTAACGATTGGAATCGTAACGCGCATGACTGTTTCCTCATCGAGCTAGCAAAATGGGGACTTGGGAAAAAGACCTTATACCCAATCTCAATTGGTTTAGCAAAATCATCGCTGATGATGAGGGAAAACTTTCCTTTGTGCCTAAAAACTCCAAGCCCAATGATTCTGTCGAATTGCGTTTCGAAATCGACACACTCGTCGTTCTGAACACCTGCCAGCATCCCTTGGATCCAGAGCCGATCTATCAACATAGGAACGTGAAAATAGAAGTTTTCGCGGGTGAACCGCCCACCATGGATGATCCATCACTCAGTATTCGACCAGAGAACTTACGGGCTTGGGAGAATAACCAAACTTATCACACATTACGTTTCTAACAGATATGATTGAGAGCCACTTCAACACTGAATCTGCAATTTTTCGTGAAGTCATTCCTGCGGGTGATTGGTGGGTCCACGAAATCAAAAAGGCAAGACGCTCAGGATCGTTGACCTAGAGGGAAATCAAGCTGCAGACACGCTCTTCTTTAGTGCTGCTGATCCTACGGAGCGCTATAGCGCAGATCGGACGATCCAAGAGCAAGCTGCGCTATATCTAACAGTTGGCAGCAAATTGATGAGCACAGAAGGTAATGTTTTACTCACGATTACTGCTGACACCTGTGGGCGCCACGACACACTGGGTGGTGCTTGTTCGCGAGAGTCTAACACAATGCGTTACTCCCATGATACAGAGTGTATGCACGCATGTCGGGACAGCTTCATTCGCGGTGCACAAGAATGGAATATAGAACTCACAAAACGCGACATTACCTGCAATATTAACTTTTTCATGAATGTGCCTGTCACTCCTGATGGGCAGCTCAGCTTTGCCGATGGCATTTCTGCTCCCGGCCGTTATGTAGAGATGATCGCAGAAATGGATGTCGTCTGCCTTATCTCTAACTGCCCACAACTCAATAATCCTTGCAACGGATGGAATCCTACGCCGATAGAGGTTTTAATTTTTGATTGATGATTGAAGATTTACGATTTTAAGAAACATGACTCCACAAGAACTTAAACGGCGGACTCAGATGTTTGCTTTGCGGATTTTCCGCCTCGTGGAATCCCTTCCGAAAACCTATGCTGGCAAAGCAATCGCAATGCAATTAGTTCGGTCTGGCACATCGATCGGAGCCAACTACCGAGCCGCATGTCGTGGGAGATCCAAGGCTGAATTCAGAGCTAAACTCGGAACAGTCGTAGAAGAGGCTGATGAATCGACCTATTGGTTAGAACTCATCATCGAAGGAGAGCTGCTCGAAAAATCAAAGGTCGAGCCACTTCTTAGAGAGGCTAATGAACTGTGTGCTATCATGGTGGCCTCAAGAAAATCGTCCGAATAGCTCACCAATTTATTGCCATGATCCAATCTCCAATCGAAAATCTTCAATCGAAAATCCTTATTGCTAACAGAGGTGAAATCGCTGCCCGCGCTATTCGCACATTCAAGAAGCTCGGCTATCAAAGCATTGCTGTGTATTCTGATCCAGATGCAAACGCGCCCCACGTTGATCTAGCAGATGAGGCGTATCGTCTCGGTGGTGGACCTGTTTCTGAGAGTTATCTGCTTAAAGAGAAACTATTAGAAATAGCGAAAACGTCAGGAGCAAATGCGGTTTTTCCAGGTTATGGCTTACTTAGCGAAAACACAGAATTTGCAAGAATGTGTGAAGATGCTGGGGTCAAATGGCTAGGTCCCACGCCAGAGCAAATCATCGCCTTCGGCTTGAAACATGAAGCACGCCGACTTGCCGGTGAAGCAGGTGTGCCGCTAGTTCCTGGGACTGATTTGTTAGAAAACTCACAAATGGCGGTCATTGAAGCCTGCAAAATCGGATTTCCAGTGATGCTAAAAAGCACTGCCGGTGGCGGCGGCATCGGCATGAAAATTTGCCGGGATGAAGCCGAGCTTCTTCGTGAATTCGAGAGCGTCGTCCGCTTGAGTGAACGCAGCTTCGGCTTCGGTGGAGTTTTTATCGAGGGATTTATTGAACGAGGACGGCATGTAGAAGTGCAGATTTTTGGTGATGGAAAGGGCAAGGTTTTGGCTCTCGGTGAGCGCGACTGTTCCGTGCAACGCCGCAACCAAAAAGTTTTCGAAGAAACGCCAGCACCGCATCTATCAGAGGAAACTCGCGCTGCGCTTCATGCTGCTGCTGTAAAGTTAGGTCAAAGTGTAAAGTATCGCTCTGCTGGCACAGTGGAGTTTATTTATGATGCAGATCGCGGGAGCTTTTTCTTTTTAGAAGTGAACACGCGTTTGCAGGTTGAGCATGGTGTGACCGAATTAGTAACTGGGATTGATCTGGTCGAATGGATGGTGCGTCTTGAGCTAGATCCTTCTTGGGCGATGCCTGAAGTTCTAGAGACTCCACAAGGGTGTGCGATTCAGGCAAGAGTTTATGCAGAAGATCCGAATCATCATTCCGACCGAGCTCTGGTTTACTAACAGAGGTATCATTTCCTAAATGGACTCGCTGTGACGGCTGGATCGCTGCCGGGACGGAGGTGAGTCCGTTCTATGATCCATTGCTGGCTAAAGTCATGGTCCATGCCGCGGATCGGGAGCAAGCAATTTTTCTGTTAGAAAAAGCGCTGAGTGAAACCAAAATCTCAGGCATCGAGACGAATCTCCGCTACCTGAGTGGGATCGTGAAATGGCAGCCTTATTTAAACGGCGGGGTGGCAATGCGCGATATGGCAGACTTTTCTTATCAGCCTAACACGATTGACGTGATTTCTGCTGGTACCATGACCACGGTGCAGGATTGGCCGGGCCGTGTTGGTTACTGGGAAGTGGGTGTGCCGCCGTCTGGGCCTTTCGATTCACTCTCGTTGCGACGTGCCAATGACTTAGTCGGAAATGATGAAGGTGTAGCAGGCCTAGAAATTACGATGACGGGACCGACACTTCGATTTAATATTGCTACTAGAATTGCCGTAGTGGGAGCGGCGGTTTTGATTCTTAAAAACGGTGGGCCTGTTTGCATGAATGAGTGCATCGACGTGGAGCCAGGTGATTTGTTGAAGATCGGGCGCATTGAAAGCAGCGGAGCACGTGCCTATTTAGCGATCGCGGGTGGTATCGAATCCCCATTATATCTAGGCAGTTGTGCGACGTTTACGTTAGGGAAATTTGGCGGTCCATTCGGCCGTGCATTATTGCCAGGTGATGTGTTAGGAATCGATCATCATAACGTTTCCAGCGCTTCCAAAAAGGGAGAAGATCAGTCTCTCTGTTTAACTCACGACTGGAAAATTGGCGTTCTTTACGGGCCACATGGCGCGCCTGATTTTTTCTGGATGAAGATATAGATGTGTTTTTCGCCACAAGATGGGAAGTTCATTATAATTCCGCTAGAACAGGGGTTCGCCTCATTGGCCCAAAGCCGAAATGGGCGCGAAAAGACGGTGGTGAAGCAGGTCTGCACCCATCGAATCTCCATGATAATGCTTACGCGATTGGTGCAGTGGATTTCACCGGCGATATGCCCGTTATTCTAGGACCTGATGGGCCTAGTCTTGGCGGTTTTGTCTGTCCTGTCGTAGTTGTCGATGCTGAGTTGTGGAAGCTTGGTCAACTTCGTCCCGGTGATTTTATTGAATTCGTCCCAGTAGATGAAGCATGGGCTAGAGATCGTCAGGTTGAGGTTGCTGAGTTCATTGCCGGCAATCTAACAAATCTTTCTGAACCATTAGAAAAAGAGCGTGGCTCTTGTTTTATTGATTCATTTGGAGAAGGGGATGAATCCGTCGTCGTTCGTCGGGCAGGAGATCGATATTTCCTAGTTGAATTCGGGCCTCATCAGTTAGATTTAAAACTCCGATTCAAAGTCCATATTGTTTACGAATGGCTGAAAGGGCAGGCGGTTGATGGAATCATTGACCTAACACCTGGCATTCGTTCGCTACAAGTTCACTTTGATCCGGGAGTCATCAGCCGCTGCGATTTATGGAGAAAAATTCGGGAGGGAATTACCTCATTGCCGCCGCTGGAGCAAATCGAAGTGCCGACGCGCATCGTGCATTTACCACTCAGCTGGGATGATCCTAGCACGCAAGAAGCGATCCGTCGTTATATGCAAAGTGTCCGCCCGGATGCTCCTTGGTGCCCGAGTAATTTGGAATTCATTCGTCGTATTAATGACCTAAAATCAATCGATGAAGTTTACGATATTTTCTTCAATGCTTCGTATATTGTGGTGGGATTGGGAGATGTATATTTAGGAGCACCAGTCGCGACTCCGTTAGATCCACGGCATCGGATGGTGACGACAAAGTATAATCCAGCACGTACTTGGACTCCTGAAAATGCAGTAGGCATCGGTGGCGCTTACCTTTGCATTTATGGCATGGAAGGCCCGGGTGGTTACCAGTTCACAGGGCGGACAATCCCCGTCTGGAATCGTTGGCGAAAGACAAAGGATTTCGAAAAGCCATGGTTGTTGAGATTTTTCGATCAACTGCGCTTTTATCCAGTCAGCGCGGATGAATTACTGCGTCTGCGAGAAGATGTTCTAAGCGGGAGGCATCAGCTAGAGATCGAAGAACAGACTTTCCGCTTTTCTGACTACGAGGCGTTTCTTTTGGAGAACTCGGAAGAGATTGAGGCTTTTCAAACGAAACAGCGTGCGGCGTTTGAAGCAGAGCGTAAACGCTGGGAAGAGGCTGGCTTAACGATGGATGCTCCTGCGGAAGAAGTAAAACCGGATGCTACATTCACTGTTCCCGATGGATGTGGAACACTTGATAGCCCGGTGACGGGTAGTGTCTGGAAAATTGATGCATCAGTGGGAGCGCATCTTGCTGAAGGAGATACAGCATTGATTTTAGAAGCTATGAAAATGGAAGTGCCACTTGAAGTATTGGAAAAACTAGAAGTCGTGGAACTGTTAGTGGCTGAAGGAGCAAGCGTCAGAGCAGGGCAGGCACTTGTCATCGTCAAACCTGTCAAATGAGCATGAACATTAACGATCTGAAGAAACGCTATGCAGCAGGTCTAGCTCCAGCCGAGCTGATTGAAGAGATTTGGCAGAAAATCATCGCATGGAATGATCCAGCGATTTTCATCTACTTGCCGGAAAAGAATGTTTTGTTAGATTTGGCGAAGCAAGTCTCAGCAATGCCAAAAGACTTACCTCTTTGGGGAATTCCTTTTGTGGTGAAAGATAACATCGATGTTGCAAATTGGCCGACGACAGCTGCTTGCCCAGAGTTTTTATATGTTCCAGTAAAAGACTCGGGAGTTGTTAGATTGCTCAAGGCTGCTGGGGCGATTCCGATTGCTAAGGCGAACCTCGATCAGTTTGCCACGGGGCTGGTCGGCACGCGTTCGCCGTATGGCGTCCCGCGAAATGTGATTGCTGCTGAGTATTTACCGGGAGGTTCTAGCTCTGGGAGCGCTTCGTCCGTCGCGGCTGGGCTTTGTGCGTTTTCCCTAGGCACAGACACAGCAGGTTCTGGTCGTGTGCCTGCAGCGTTTCAGGAATTGATTGGTTGGAAGCCAACGCGAGGTTTACTGAGTAGCCGAGGTGTGGTTCCTGCATGTCGTTCGCTAGATTGCGTTTCGGTTTTCTCGAATTCCGCAGCGGACGCGGCTTTGATTGCGGGAGTGCTCAGTCGATACGATCATGCAGACGCATTTTCACGTGAGGTGAAATCGGTCGGAGAAATTCGTGATTCTTTCCGTTTTGGAGTGCCAAAATTGTTAGATTTCTCCGGTGATCCTGATACGCCGTTGCTGTTCGCGGCGGCTGTGGAGAAAGTGAAATCGCTGGGCGGCATTCCAGTTGAAATGGATCTAACTCTTTTTACAGATGCTGCGAAGTTGCTTTATGAAGGCCCGTGGGTCGCGGAGCGTTGGGCGGCAGTGGGAGATTTTGTAGAGAGAAATCGGGAGTCGGTTTTTCCAGTAACGCGCAAAATCCTAGAAGGCTCTAAAGATTGGGACGCAGCTTCTACTTTCAATGCGCAGTACCGCTTGCGAGAAATCGCTCGTGCGGTGGAGGATGTGTGGGAAGAAATCGATGTGCTTTTACTACCTACGACTCCATGTCTCTATACGGTGGAAGAAAATTTAGCTGAACCATTTGGCACCAATGCGACTCTGGGACGTTACACAAATTTTATGAATTTGTTAGATCTTGCTGCTGTCGCTGTTCCTGCAGGTCGTGCAAGATCGGGTCATGCACCGTGGGGTGTCACTTTAGCTGCGCCTGCTGGATGGGATGCCGCTTTGTTAGATCTAGCAGAAAGATTTTGTAATGAGCCAGCCATGGATCGGCACACTTCTGGTAGGATTCCATTATTAGTATGCGGTGCCCATTTGGAAGGATTGGCATTGCATTGGCAGCTGGCAGATCGCGGCGCGGTGCTACGCCAAAAGACGAAAACCGCAGCTGCCTATCGAATGTTTGCGATGCCGCCGTGTGGGTCGATCCCTCCTCGCCCTGCATTGATTCGGGACGACGATGCGGGAGCCGCAATTGCCGTTGAAATCTGGGAGTTGGGGCCAGCCGAATTCGGTGATTTTGTTTCCAAAATCCCAAGTCCTCTGGGGATAGGAAAGGTTCTTTTGGCTAGTGGGGAAGAGGTTCCTGGTTTCATTGCCGAGCCAAGAGCCATCGAAGGAGCAGAAGAAATTACCCAATACGGTGGCTGGAAAGCGTGGATGAACCGTAAGTTTACATCCGCTGATCGACAAATCTAACGATTTCTTACCACGCTGACGTCTTTACGGGTGGTGGTGAACACAGCATGATTTTGGTAATCTGTTGTTCTGGGCTTGTCGAAGCCGTTCGTGACCAAACCAAGAGCGTATTTGCTAATCAGCGCAAATACGCTCTTCCGCGTCGTAAGACCTTCATGTCTTGAGCCTTTTGGCCATACCTTAAAAAATCCCGGAATCTGAGGCAGATCCCCATTTGAAAAACTCTTCAAAGCACCGCTTGGCACTTCAACATTCTTCCTGCCACGTCGTAATCCACAAAAATCCTATGATCTCTGTGGCAACAAAAGTCGATGTCAATTCGGCCGTGCCATGGAAGAGAACAGATTTCGTATTGACCCCGGAAAATCTAACGGGTAGATCCCCCCCGCTTTATGAATGCAAAAAACATACTTATTAGTTCTTTAGTTGGTTCTCTCATCGTTTCGGGCTCTGCGATGGCGCAGCAAGGAAGTGCGGGATCAGGTTGTGGTGGTTATCTCTCACTTAGCGGCGCTGCCGGAGAGGGCACAGTAAATCTGTCTAGCGCAGGGGGAGGTGAAGCCACGGAAGATCTTGCCGGTTTGCGCGTGGATGCCGGATTTATCTTCGGATCTGGATTCTCGATCGATGGTCGTTATCAGTGGCTTCAAGATGATGCTGATGCAGACTTCACTAGCCTGCGCGGATTGGTTCATTATAAGCAGAGCTTGAATGAAGTATTTGCAGCATTCTGCGGAGTGGGATATGAAATCAAAATGCTCGATCTTGGAGTTGGAGAAATCGACAATGACGCCGTTTTGGCGGACATCGGCATCGAGTTCACAAAAAACCAATTTTTTGGAGCGCTTAGCTACACTCACGGTTTCACCGTTTCTTCAGAATTGAGCGGATCTGGTGGCTCAGTGGATCTGCCCAAAGAGAACCTCGGGACCATCGAGCTGATGCTCGGTTGTGAAGTGGCTGCTCCGTTGGCGATCATCACCTC
>JAAURL010000223.1 GCA_012032235.1 Akkermansiaceae bacterium
CGAGTCGCTCATGAGTGACGTTCGTAGATTCTGCGGTAAGGCTGATGCCGTATGAACCGAGCGCGGTGGAAATCGCATCGCTATCCGTGCCATCAAGATAAGTCGAAGATTTTTCTGTTAGGGTTGCTACATAGAGTGCGTGACGGCAGAGAACGGTTAGTAAACCACGACCCCTTTTGCGTAAGCGGATTTTTTGCCCAACGATGACGCCTTTGAAAATCGAATCTTCTTGATTGCGATAGCCTGCGAGAATTTCCACTTCATTTCCTGGAGTAAAAAGAGCATTTTCGCTTTGTGGGAAATTTTGTGCAGCAGGGTCACCATCGAGAATTTCGATACGAGAAAATGGAATGCGTCCGATGCTTTTGAATGTCGTGAATGTAGATACTTCGACAGTCTTAGGTAAAGCTTCACCATTCACCTTGATGGTGAAGGTAGCGACATCTTTGGTGCCACGACTGGGGACTGTGTGGGGAGCTGGCATGGATTAAGAAGTCTTTGCAATCGGAGGAAAAGAGATGATCTGCCCGGTTTTGAGTTTTCTGAAATTGGTGAGGCGATTGGCACGAGCCACTTCGAGATAGTAACGAGAATGACCGTAGATTTCTTGAGTGAGCTGCAGGAGAGTTTCACCGTCGCGAACGCTGCGAGTATGAGTGATGTCTGGAGATGCTGGTGCATCGATTGCAACGCGGAGTCGCTCCTCGACACTGCCAGTAAATGCAGCACTAGCCACCGCACGTAATGGAGTGCCATCTGGGCGGAAAAGTCGATAGTCGATGTTTACGCTCTTGAGGACACATTTAAAAAGTAAGCGCCCCCAAGCGATTTGGACATTGTTAGGTTTGTGCTCCTCACCATTGTATTCATAAACAACAGAGAGGAAATGTTTCACTTTTTCAAAAACGCCATCGTCATTGATGGGTGAGCTACCATCGGGATTTGGAATCGCGCCTGTTGCATCAAACATAAACTCAAAGCTAAGCTCTTGAGGTTTGATTTTGCCAAAAGTCGCTTCTGTAGCTGAAGTGCCTTGCGCTTGATCTTCAGGGGACTCGATCTCGTACTTTAGCGAGACTTTTTCAGGGTTCACCTGAGTGATGAATTTACCATCAGCCACTTCTTCGGTGAACTCGGCATCCGAGAATGCCGTGATCTCCATTTTCTCAAGTTGTCCTAAACTTGCCATTTAGCGTTCTTTTTGTTCGCGCAAAATTTCTAACACTTTTTCTACGCACTCGTTGATGATCGATTCTGTAGAAGATTTTTTCTGCTCTTTTGCTTTTGGGGATGGGCCTGAAGCGGCTTTGCTATCGCTTCCATCATCAGTGACGGTCGTCCTGATGATTAGTTCATTGATTTGGATTGCCATATGGTAAAGGGGGGAATGTTAAGGTTTCTCCATACGATAGGTGCGGTATCCTAGCTCAAGAGTTTGGATGACGATTGCGCTAGCTTCGGCGTTGAAATCGCCAACCGATGATTTCTTAGGCCAAGCATGAACGATTTTCCAAACCATTGCAGGCTCATGATCCGCATTGAGCAGCGTGATATTCACATCCAGTGGTCGAATTTCGAGAGTCTCCGCAGATTGCGCGAACCAATCAAATAACTCAGAGCTATCTGTTAGACCACGTTTGAGAACGAGGTCGCTGTAAGACGTGCGAGTCGGCAGCTGATGTTGGAAACGGTTTTCACCGCCTTCACTGAGGCTGTCGGCTTCGATGCTCACGCTCAGTCCAGAAACGGATTGAAAGCGAGTATCCACATTGCCACCTCCAAGGCCGAGAAACTCGACCTTGAAGTGGAATGCTCCAAGAAATCCAAAGCGGTCCATAAGCTTAGCAAGTGCGCTTAGGCTGCCTCCATCTCGATGCCTTCGTGAGCAAGTTCCATCGTCTCAATGGCGACTTCGTTGCCATCTGCCTTGAGATCGGTTGCTTGCACTTTGGTAGGGAAAGCGTTTTTCACTTTCCATGTCATCACGGGATTATGCTCTTCATTGAGCAAGCTAATGATGAGATCGCGACGCTCTGGTTTGCCAAGAGTGCGAGTGGTTTTCCACCAATTGAAGAAATCATTATCCGTTAGAAAAGTGCCACGCTTGAGAGTGATATTTGCATACTTCTGCATTCCTGGCATTTTTTGTTTGGAATACTCCTTGCTGGAGCCTTCGCGATATTCGACGAGTTCGGTTTCAGCCTCGAGGCCGGAGACTTCGGTAAAGCCGATGCGAGCGCCGCCCCAACTGACTTGGAAGTGAAACTTGAGAAGTGGATAGTTAGTCATGGTTTTAGGTGATTAGAATTTTATAGTTAAAGTTTCAATTATGCTTCCTGCATCTTGTGGGAGAAACGGAGGATGATGAATTCCGCTGGGCGGACAGCAGCCATGCCGATCTCGACAATCATTTTTCCTTCCAAGATATCTTGCGCCGTCATCGTTTGATTGAGGCCGACTTTGACGAAAAATGCCTGCTCAGGCTTGGACCCAGCAAGTGCACCGATGCGCCATTGATTGATGAGGAAGTTCTCGATCATCGCTTTCACCTTTACCCATGTATTGGCATCATTCGGCTCAAAGACGAACTGCTCAGTCGCTTTTTTGGATGACTCCTCGACCATGTTAAAGAAGCGACGGACAGAAACATAGCGCCACTCATTATCATTTCCTGCTAGAGTTCTGGCGCCCCAAACGAGGATGCCTTTGCCGGTGAACGGGCGGATGACATTGATCGATTTACCCGCGATGACATCGACGTTTAGATCCATTTGCTCGTCGTGAGAAATGATGTCTGTTAGGCCGATAACTGAGCTGAGACTGACGTTTGCAGGCGCTTTGTGAACACCGCGTTTGCTGTCGACATCGCAGTAAACTCCAGCGATTGCGCTGCTGGGAGGCATCTCGGTAATCGAATTCTTGGTGCGATTGATGATCGTCTTAAACAATGGGAATTTCGCGTAGAGGGCATTCTCGAAAGTCGTTTCGTATCCTGCGGCGATGTCAGAGAAGCGATCTAGCTCGGCAATGACCGATTTCATTGTCGCGGCGGCCTTGCTTGCACCAAGCTTCATGTTTTCTAGACGTTGCGCAGCTGCAGTTCCTCCCGATGGATCGATCGGATAAACATCTGCAATCGGTGCTGCAGTGATCGCGCTCCAAGCTGCGCCCAAGTCTGCGAGGACGAAGCCCCCTTGCACTTTGGTGATATCAGCTCCGGTAGCAACGCGTGATGCATGCTGCGCTAGAGAAAACAACGCGACCGCTGCGGAGTGAAATACTCCTGGCCCATCTGAGTTCACAGCAGCTTTGGCATCTTCTAACAAGAAACGAACTGGATTGCCTTGTGCGTCGACCACCCCAGAAGAAAACTTATTCCCTGTGTTTTGTGCAATCGGGTTAACTTTGTTTTTCAGTGCATTGAATGCGTCTTCAATCAGATTTTTATAAGCTGTCGTAAGAACGGCTGGCGTCGAAGAAGGATCGTTTGCTTTGTTTTTAAAATCAGCTTCTTTCGCTGCGAAGTCAGATTCGAGCTTCGCAAGACCATCGGGGAAAAGTTTTCCAAATTCATCGACGTCTGAGATCGCTTTTTCCACCAGGTCGATGGATTCGACAATTGAAGCTTCCGTGGTGAGCCCACGTAAATCGACCGGTGTGTCTTGGCGGTTGATTTTGCCTTTGATATCGCGATAAGTAATTTTCTTTTCGAGATTGGTGCGTAGATAAGGCCCATAGGCAGCACCGTATTTCAGGTCGTTCACGCCGATTAGATTTCTAAATTCAGCAGATTTCTTGATGAAGTTCTTGCTGACCACTCCACCGACTTTTTGATTGGGATAGACATCCAAGATTGCAAAGCGATCACCCAGTTTAGCGCATTGTTTTAGTGCAGCTTGCTGGATGTTGTTCATCTTTTTGGTTGTCGAGAAAAACAACATCAGGGAAAAGAATGAGCGTTGGTTCGTCTTCTTTTTCTAGTGCAGCAAGACCTTTGGTGAAATCACCTTCGGCAACGTCGGTAGTGGCAACGAGATATTTCCCGATCGAAATGATGTAGCACTGCGAGCCACCATTGGCAAAGAAAAGGCGCAGGCTGTCATACATCAAGAAGCCATCGGCAAGTTGTGTTTCGATGACGTTGTTGCTGCC
>JAAURL010000224.1 GCA_012032235.1 Akkermansiaceae bacterium
AGAAAGGAGCTTGTCCGAATCTTTCCAGACGTTTGCCGTATTGGACTTTAGGACCACGGCGATGGTGGAGCGACCGTTGTTCGAGCCACTACAAACGAGGCAGCGTCCAGCGGCGTTGGTGGTGCCAGTTTTCAGGCCATCGCAGTAAGGAGCGGTTTCTAAAAGTTTATTGGTATTTTCGATGAGTCTGGTGCGCCCATCATTAAATCGGAAAACAAATTCCTTGGTCGATGTGTAGGAGCGGATCAGCGGACTGCGGTAAACGGCGCGTCCGGCGATGGCCATGTCACGCGCTGTCGAATACTGACCTGGCTCCGTGAGACCATGTGGATTTTTAAAATGTGAATTTCTCATGCCGAGAGCGGCGGCTTTTTGATTCATGAGAGCGGCGAAATTCTCCTGGCTGCCACCGACGTCACGGGCGAGCGCACGAGCTACGTCGTTAGCGCTTTTGATCATGAGAACTTTCAGTAATTCGCGGCGGGTGTAAATTTCTCCAGGTTTGAGGCCGAGTTTGGTGGGCTCGCACTGTGCATCACTGGCAGTGATGGTGACGGGAGCGTCGATATTTCCCGCGTCCAGAACGCAGAGCGCAGTTAGGATTTTCTGGGTGCTGGCGACAGCGCGTGGGAGATCGGCATTTTTCGCGTAAAGCACGCGGCCGCTGGCATGATCGATGACGATCGCGCTTTCTGCGGCGATCGGTGGCGGTGCATTTTGAGGGATCGTCGCAACTCGGACAGGCTGTTCGCGCTCCACTTCCGCACGGACTTGTTGGCGGGTTTGTGATTGTAGACGGGGTGGGGGATTTCCACCGCAAGAGGTGACCAATGCGCAGGTCAGCGAAATGGCGAAAAGGCGGCTGCAAAACAAGCGTGACATGGGCGTATCATTCTGATCATCGCCGGAGCAGCAAGCCGCGAATCGATCCATCAGCGAAAACTTAATTGATTGGCGGTAACAGGCTGCCATCCATTTCACCTTCGATTGGTGGTAGTGCTGGCTCAGTGAAGTCCACAGGACCATTGAAGAACCAAGAGCGGCTATTTTTCCGGGAGGCGGCACGGGCTGCCATGCGATCTTGCTTGGCCTCTAAAGCGAGTAGTTTCTCCTTACCAGTCGGCATGACTTTCAGGTCTTTTTCCCGGACTTCTACGACTTTGACGCCGGATGGACTGATCTTATCCGTGACTGCGGTAGAGAGTTTAGCGACGCCAGAAGTAGTTGCTTTGGTAGCACTTTGGGCGATTGCCATAGATCCCTTACCTACTTTACTAACCGTTGTGCAAGAGACAAGGCTACTAGCTGCAACGATCGCGGAAATGAATGCAATTCGGATGGGAAAACTCATAAGTTCAAAGTTTCACAAAGCGGAGAAAACTTACCATCAATCGGATTTTTGTCACTCGTTGTTTTTTGTGACGGAAATGTCACGTTGGGAAATTTCTCCATTTTCTGAAATGGTGATCCACGCGAGAAATTCCTGATTCCGTCCATTCCGGTGATGGGTGAGGGGATGAGACCGCGCCATTCGCAGTGATGCTCTGCCGTGACAAAATGGCGAATTTTTCGATGGCTTGCTCGTGCAGTGCTGGATCGCGGACGATCCCTCCTTTGGCGATGTCTTCGCGCTGGAGCTCGAACTGGGGCTTGATAAGGCAGACGACGGAGCCGCTTTTTTCTAGAACGGAAAATACAGCGGGGAGAACTTTGGTTAGCGAAATGAATGATAAATCCATCACTGCGAGTTGCACTTTTTCCCCAATGTCTGCGGGAACCATGTGGCGGGCGTTGAATTGCTCTTTGACGATGACGCGTGGATCATTGCGCAGTTTCCAGACGAGTTGATTCGTTCCGACATCCACTGCATGAACTCTCATTGCGCCGCGCTGGAGCAGGCAATCCGTGAAACCGCCGGTGGATGCACCGACATCGATGCAGATCCAGCCGGTGGGATCGATCTGAAATGCGTCTAGCGCTCCTTCTAATTTCAGCCCACCTCTCCCTACGTAACGCTGTTTTTCTTTAATTTCTAAAAGAGCGTCTGGCGCGAGCTGGGCGCTGGGTTTGTCGATGATGCGATCGCCGCTGCGGACTTCTCCCGCTAGGATGAGGCGCTTGGCTTGCTCCCGGGATTCGCAAAGACCACGGGCAACAAGGAGCGCGTCGGCACGATCTTTTTTCATGTTGGGAAGTTCGCTGAAATCAATGATCTCCCTTGAAATGTTCACCTAATAGATCACGGCCAAAGTCGCTGTCGCTATCCCGCCATGTGGTATGGACGTGGTTTGCGTTGTTTTGGGTATTTGCCATTTCCATGAGGAAAGTCGGGCCTTGAATGCGATAGTAACAGGCGTCTCCTCGGTTCAAGCCTCCCGCCCAGCCGAAGCGGATCTTTCCCAGTCCCGCTTTTTCGATTTTCGCCAAATCTGTTTCGGCGATTTCCGGGCGGTAGCGGCCTGTGTATTCGGCGATGAGATTGCGCAGCGCGGTTTGTTGCGATTCGCTCATCTCACTGGCTAAAATCCCCACCGGATCGAGGGCTTTCACTTGGCGCTCCTCGCCAGTCAGGATTTCGCTGGGTGGCTTTTGGCTGAAAATGACAGCGTTTTTTCCTGATTCAACGAGGCTAGCGGCCAGACTGCGACCGAGATCTTCCTCCCCAGCGAGGACGCGGAGACCTTTTTGAGGGCCGTCTTTTACTTCAGCGGGATTGCTCCCGAAAAAAGTCGGCGTGACGGAGGCTCCTTTGCCTGCGACGACGGTGATGTGGACGGCGAGGTGATGTCCTTCGAAGCGCCATGCCCAGCCATTGGGATCTCCGGGTTTGCCGAAAATGGTGACATAATATTTCTCGTGATCGCGCCTAACGGGATTGTTTTCCAGTTTCCCTAAAATCTCCTCCAGGGCGATGATTTGGGAGGCTTTGAGATTTCCTTTTTCACTGAGTGCGGAGGAGAGTAATTTCATCGCGGCGGAGCGCTGGTCTTGACTCATTTCCTTGAGCGGCAGACCTGCTCGCTCATGCGGAGTGTAACCGAAATTTTCCCGCTCCTCGCTGGTCATCGGGAGCGCGGCTTTGGCTTTTTGCTCCTCGTTCAGCGTGGCAAGGAAATGTGTCGCTGCTTTCGCGGTAATATCCTGTTGCGCGTGCAGAGGCAGGACGAGGAAACTACAAAGAATGAGTGCTTTCATGGATGTCGAAGCTGAGCAGAGATCTCCCGCTTCGGCAATCTATCTCCGCTTTTCCCGCCGCCGCCCACTTTTTGCGGCGAACAGGCTTGATCGGGGAGTCATCGAGAAGTGCGGTGTAGATGTATTCAAAGCCATCTAATTTCCGGCGCTCGATGGTTTTATCGATGAAAATTTCGACCGATTTCGCGTAGTCGAGTTCGTCTGCGGTGAGGATCGTAAAAGCATCTCCTTCTGCTTGGGCGCGGCCTGTGCGACCGATGCGGTGGACGTAGTCTTCAGCGTTTTCCGGGACGCGGTAGTTGATGACGTGGGAAACGCCGGAAATGTCGATCCCGCGCGCGGCGACGTCGGTAGCGACGAGGATTTCGTATTCTCCAGACTTAAAGCCGGCTAGTGCTTTCATTCGATCATTCTGATTGATGTCAGAATGCATCGCCGCGACTTTCGTCTGGCCAGTGGATTTGATCAGGGAAGTGAGTTGGTCGGCTTCCTTGCGGGTGCGGGTGAAAACCATGACCGAATGATAGTCAGTTTCCTTCAGTAAAGCTAACAGGAGTTCATCTCGTTGGTCCATGGCGACGGGATAAAATGCGTGGGTCACGCTCGTCGGGATAGATGTCCGGGCAATCTCGATGCTGTGGGGATTGGTGAGGCACCACTGGGCGAAAGTCTGAATCGCCGGCGGCATGGTCGCAGAGAACAGGAGCGTTTGACGGCCTTCCCACGGGCAGAGATTGACGATCTTTCTGACTTGCGGGAGAAAGCCCATGTCTAACATGCGGTCCACTTCGTCTAGGATCAGCACTTTGATTTCCCCGAAGCGCATCGTGGTGCGGTAGAAATGGTCAACGAGACGGCCGGGCGTGGCGACAACGATGTCCGCTCCTGCAGCGAGC
>JAAURL010000225.1 GCA_012032235.1 Akkermansiaceae bacterium
AACTTCTTTGGAGCGAATTTCAAAAAGAGGTGCCTGTCGAAAAAGTGACGACGGATTTTGACAGAAGCGGTGGCAGAAGCGGATTTCGTCCTCCTCATGATGGCGGTGACGCCGGAGACGAAGGGCTTTGCGAATGCGGATCTCTTTTCAAAAATGAAACCAGGCGCATTTCTTCTGAACACGGCGCGTGGAGCATTAGTGAACGAGGATGATTTATATGACGCCTTAACGAGCGGGAAACTTGCTGGAGCGGCGCTGGATGTCTTCATTGATGAGCCATATTTTGCCTCGGGCTTCAGGGGAAGGATTTACGGACGCTGGGAGAAATGTGATTTGCACGCCTCACATCGCTTCGAATACGGAAGAGACGAATCGTGCCATGGCCGAGACAGCAGCGCACAACATCATGACGATTCTGACACGAGGACCGGACGTTTGCCCTAACATCGTGAATCGCTAGAACCGCGTGCCTCTTTATTTATGGGACAAATTTTTATCGTCATGGGAGTCTCAGCCACGGGCAAAAGCACGGTGGGCAAAGCACTAGCGGATCGTACAGGCGGCGAATTTTTCGATGGAGATCATTTTCATCCGCCGGAAAACGTTAGGAAAATGTCCTCCGGCCAACCGCTCAACGACGATGATCGGCGCGGATGGTTGCAGACTTTGGCTGAGCTGGCCCACAAGCAATCCACGAAACCAACGCCTACTTTCATCGCTTGTTCAGCGCTAAAGCAAAAGTATCGCGATGTGCTCGCCGGGCCATTCTCACCGAATCATGGACCAGTCTTTTTGTTTTTAACCGCCGACCCTGAAATGCTCCGCCAGAGGATCAAAGCGCGCTATGATAACGGGCAGCACTTCATGCCTCCGTCGATGCTACAAAGCCAGCTCGACACGCTGGAGGAGCCGCAGGACGCGTTTCGGCTCGACGTCAAAAATCCGCCAGAGCAAATCGTGACTCAGGTGCTAGAACGCTATTTTCCCTCATAACACAACAACCTGCATCAATCTAACATGGCTGAAACATTCTTTGTCGTCGATCGCGCGAGCCACCATCAACTCGTAGAAGCGGCGTTCCAAGCCCGAGGCTTCGATGCTTCGGAGGCTCAAGCCGCAGCCGAAGTGGCCGCTTTGGCCACTCACCACGGAAATCGGACGCACAACGCACTCAAGGCGCTCCACCTTGATGAGCACCTTGGGAGCAGCCGTGGTAATTGCGTGCCGGGCGCTGAATTGATCAAGAAAACGAGCCGTTTCGCGGCAGCGGAAGTCTGGGATGCGCAAAAGAAACTGGGTCAACTGGTGGCGAAGGAAGCTTTCGAGAGCTGCATGGAAAAAGCCGAAAAATATGGAGTGGGAATGGTGAGCGTTGATCACGCTTGGCACTATCTCTGGGGAGCAGGATACGTCATCGAAGTCGCGAAGCGGGGTTACATCGCCTACACGAATTGCACTTCGACCCTTGCGGAAGTCGTGCCGTTTATGGGTAAGTTTCCCACTCTCGGCACCAATCCGCACAGCTGGGCCTTTCCGACCATGGAGGAACTCGGGTTTCCCGTGTGCATCGATTGGGCAACGTCAACAGTAGCGATGGGACGCGTGCAACAACTCAAGCGCGAAGGAGGAGCCTTACCGCCGGAAGCCGCAGTCGATGCCCAAGGCCAACCCACCACGGATCCGAACGCGGTGGCGGCGCTCCTTCCCTTCGGTAGACACAAAGGCTACGGCCTGTCACTGGTGAATGAATTGATGGCAGCCTACATCGGAGGATCGATTCCCACGGTGCGTGGAACCCGAAATCAAACGCCGGGAGAAAAAACCACCTCTTCGTTTTTCTTCCAAGTGATTCATCCCGAAGCAATCTCCGGCGGTGCCTTCGCCCACGGGCGGAGCCAACGGGATAATGTGAAACGCGTGATCGACGACATCCTAGGCCACGGCAACGAGCAGTGCCTCCTCCCTGGTGAGCCGGAGGCCCGCGCAGCCGCACGCTCCGAAAAAGCGGGAGGATTGATTTTTTCATCTGCCGAACTCGATGAATTCGATCAGATCGCTGACCGCTTACAGCGCTCCCACCTGAGACGCCGCCCTTGTGATGTTTGAGCCATGTCCTACTTAGAGAAAGATTTTTTCCTGACTACTGAAACGGCACGCGTGCTTTTTCACGACGTGGCGGCGGCGCAACCGATCATCGATTTCCACACCCACTTACCCGTTCCAGATCTGGTGGAGAACCGCTCCTACCAGAATCTGACCGAGCTTTGGCTCAAGCATGACCACTACAAATGGCGTGCTCTCGCGCGGTGGGAGTGACGGAAGATTTCATCACGGGCACCCGCTCAGACTGGGAAAAATTTCAAACTTTTTGCACGGCCATGCCCCGGCTCGTGCTCAATCCGGTGCACCAATGGGCACATCTGGAATTGCAGCGCGTCTTCGGCATCGACACCGTCCTTTCACCTGCCACCGCAAAGATGGTGTGGGAGGAAACGCAGCGGCAATTTCGGGAGCGAGGAGATTTGGGGGTGCGCGATATTTTGCGAGCCTTTCACTACGAGGTCGTTTGCTCAACTGATGATCCGGCCGATTCACTTGAAGCTCACGCAGCTTTCGCCGCCTTGCCTGCGACTGGACTGGCGGTCTATCCCACGTTCCGTCCAGATTTAGCCATGGCGCTCGATCAGCCAGAGGTGAAATTTTTACCTTGGTTAAAGCTGATTGGAGACGGCTTGCGGGAAATCGATTGCTTGTGCAGCAGATTTGGTGGCGGCCTTGCGGTCTCGTCACGATTTTTTCCACGCTCAGGGTGCGCGTCTCTCGGATCATGGAATGGTGCATTGCCCGCGATCTTTTGCCACCGACGCGGAAGCGGAAACTCTCTTCGCCCAAGCACGACGCGGTGAGGCTGTCACCGGCGACGCTCTCGACCTCTGGCAAGGGTGGCTTATGGCGCTCTTCGCAGAGTGGAATACCGAAAAAGGCTGGGCGATGCAGCTGCATCTCGGCCCGTACCGGGACAACAACCACCGAATGTCTAAAAAGCTCGGGCCGGACAGCGGCTACGACATCATGGGCGAGTCTCCCCAGGTCGAGCGCGCAGTGACATTTTTCGACACCCTCGACCAACGCGGCCATTTACCGAAGGTGATCGGCTACAATCTCAGCTCTTCACACAGCGAAGGACTCTGCCATGCGCTCAACAGTTTCAACGAAGGCCCAGCGAAGACGAAAATGCAATACGGCCCGGCCTGGTGGCATCTCGACCACAAAGCAGGCATTTTGAAAAATCTCAGCCTCCTCGCGCAACACAGCGCACTTGGGAACTCGGTCGGGATGTTGACCGATTCGCGCTCCTTCACCTCGGCAGTGCGGCATGAATACTATCGGCGTTTGCTCTGCCAGTTCATTGGCCAAGCGATGGAGGCGGGAGAAATGCCGGATGATTTTGCCGCAGCCAAGGAGCTCGTAGCCGATGTGTGTTATGCAAATGCGCGCTCCTATTTCGGCTTCCCATGTTACGAAGCCAGTATGTCTTGAGCATCTAAAAACGAACGAATCCTTTTATGTCGACCTCAAATTCACCCGACTCCCTTCCTTGGTGGAAACACATGAACCGCTACCACTGGTTCGTTTTCGGGATGGCCACCATGGCGTGGCTCTTCGATTGCCTTGATCAACAGTTGTTCAATATCGCGCGGGCAGGCGCGGTGAAGGCGATGCTCGGTGGCATCGACGATGCGGCACTCGATGACGAACGCCGATGCTGAAAGCGTCATGACGCCCGCAACGAGTGCGCCGACCACGGCAGGTTTCATGCGCAGCCCCTGACGACGCTGGCCACGGGCGTCAATGGTCAATATACCATGGGGAGGGCGCGGAACAATCGCGTCACTCTGATTCAACGGTTATCACGGTGGCGGGAACTCCGCTGCGAAGTACCCGAACGGCTGGAAGACGCTGAAGCCCTACCTGCGCGTGATCGCGCAACCGAAATAGCCGACCGGCGGGCCGGTCTAACGCCCGGCGCCCTCGCTCGACATGCGCGACAGGTAGTAGCGATGCAGCCGGCGGAGATG
>JAAURL010000226.1 GCA_012032235.1 Akkermansiaceae bacterium
GCCTGGTGGATCGCCTGGATCGCCTGGATCGCCTGGATCGCCTCGGATCGCCTAGATCGCCACCATCATCATCATCACCACTATCGTAGTCGCAAGTATCAGGCTCATCGCTGCACGTTCCTGATCCCGGATTGGTTGCCCATGCTGGACTGGGTGTGAAAACGCATAGCGAGCTAAGGGCAAAAACGCTAAACAGGAGGGAGTTAAGTAGGGGCTTCATGAGTGTGACGGTTGACGTAGTTTGATCGTATGAATTAAAATTTACTGTGAGCTGGATGAGGCTGTGCCTAAGTTCAGGAGGGAACTTAACGTATCATGAGCACCCAAAGCAGCGTAGCTGAGTTCTGGTGAGCTCGTGGCGATTTGCCGGAGTTTGGGGAGATCTTCCGTTTCTCCCGCACGGCCGATGGCGGCGATGGCGGGGAGTCGGAGGGAGGAAGTGCCATTTTCCTGATAGGCGATCTGGCGGATCAGCGGGCGGAACTCGGTAGGAGCCAGAATCCCTGCTGCGGAAACGGCGGAGACGCGGACGGGATTACTGAGAGTGGAGCCGTCCCGGAGGGCGCGGGTGAGCCAGGGCTTGAGGGCGGCAATCGCCTCGCTGCAATCGATGGTATTCACAGAGCGTTTCAGATCGATCAGCATCATCAGCGAGGTGCCGGGAATGCTGGATTGTTCCAGCGCTGGGTCCATGGTCGCAGTGACCAGGGACTGGAGCACTTGGGTGGCTAACTGGGGAGAGGGAGCGGCAAGACTGGAGGCGGTGGCTTGCGTAGAACGGGGATTGAGCCATTCTGCGAGGTATTGCACGGCGTAGTCACGGATGACTTCGGGCTGATTGGAATTGCTGAGAAGGCCGGTGAAAGTGGTGGCGAAGCGTTGGGGATCGGTCTCGTGGGCGAGTATCTGGGTCATGATGTCATTGGCAATGACATACCAATGCTCTGAGAGCTCACCCTGTGGTGCGGGATTTTCCAAAAGCTGGTAAAGATAGCGGAGCTCTGGCTCGCTGCAATCTTCCGAAAGCACGCTGCGAAACTGGTCGATGCGCGCTTGATAGGGTTGTCCAATGTCGGTGAGGAAATTCAGTCGGGTGGATTGCGGAGCGACGCGCGGTGGAGCCACGCGTGGTGGGCTAGCGATGGGCGGGGCCTGGGTGAGTGGCGAAACTGCCGTGGACTTTTTCCATACGAAAACGCCTACCCCGCCGATGAGGGCGATGGTGAGGACGAAGTACGGAAGAGGTTGGCGGGGCATGGAAAAAAAGTTGTTAGCTTTCAGTTTTTAGGGAAAAGGAAGATTTTTTTAGCCGCAAAAAGGCGCAGAGATTACCAAAAAGGATGGATGTAGGTGTTGTTATTTCTCTTCCTTCGATGCTCTATGTTTAGCGTTTGATGTTCGAGGGGGGGCTTACCGCGTGCCGAGATAGACACCGTTGCGGTCATAGATGAGGACTCGGTGGCAGTAGCCGCCTGGCTGACCGAGCGGGAAGAGGAACTGGAGATTGACCGACCCATTATTTAGATCGGCAGGGTAGATGCTCTTGAGTGTCGTCCCATTGATGAACATCACGCCTGCCCGGAAAATGCTCACATCAATCCTTGCTCCGGGTGGGAAATTGAGAACCGTGAGCGGCGATGAAATGACTTTATAGCCTGAGATGCTGCTAGGAGAGACCGAGGAAAGGTCATTTTGGAAGGCGTCTGAAACCCCGATGACATTCACCCGCTGAACCGACAGAATGGGACCACCTGCAAAGAGGCGTGCGGCGACGCCTAGCTCTTCTGGGAAAGTGGGGAGAATTCCAACGTTGGCATTGCTTCCTGTACGGCTGAGAGTCAGACGGCAGAGGTCTTCTTGAGTATCAAACGCAATTTCTGGCGAGGCAGAGATCGAAAGCGAGCGCATCACATTTTCCAAGGCATCCACCGTTTCCAGTGGGAAGCTGGGAGGAGCGATGACTTTGACCGTAAGTGCGGCCGTAGCTCCGCTTTGAAGAGCGCCATTGACGGTAAACGTAGCCTGCGGCGGGAAATGCTCGGGTCGTCGTCCCCTGCCCGGTGAGAGCAGCGCTCCCGCCATCTGAAAACGTGAGTGTGGAAGTCATCGCGGGATCAGCTCCCCCAAGCCCCAAGAAGCAAGGTATCGCCGAGACGAATCGTCAGAGTTTCCGCATCCATCACGTTGGTGGCTTGCCAAGTAAGGGAACCAGTCGCTCCCGATCCTTGCTCATAGGAAACCGTGTAAGTTTGTGCAGAAGATTGATTGAGGAGGGGGAGCATCGGCATACCAGTGTCCACTGCCCGTGCCAATCTTTGCAGGGATACCATTCAGCGTCACCGTGCCAGGATCGCGGGCATAACCCTCTAAAAATGCCGGGGATGTGCGGGTGGTGGCTGGATGGCTGAGAATACGATTCGCTTGGCCGAGCATGGTTGCTGCGTCGGAAGGCGCATAGACTTTCAGCGAAACCAAAACGGACCGCGCGGCGGGGCAAAGGCATTATCGACTAGGACGGAACCTGGTGAGTGCCAGCGCTTAACCATGGGTGAGCGCCTGGAGAACGCTGAACTTTCCAGAACCGAAATTGACCCGCTTGCGGATTACTGTTTTACCATTCACTTTGATGGCGATGGGAACTTCCTCATTGCCGTAGGTGGCGCCCATCAGCTCGAGGTTGAGGCGCAGCAGCCAGTTCCCTGCGGAAGGAACGGAGAAGTTCCAAGACACTTCACCACGGAAGCTATCAGAGATCAGCCCGCCAGAAGTCATCGTCCAAGGATTCGAGGAAGAGATGTAACTGCCGAGAGCGACGTCGCTCAAGAACGCACCTGCCAAGCTATTGGCGACGAGAGCGTTTGTGCCAAGCCCATTCACTTCGTTGCCGTCCGTTTCCCCATCGCCATCGGTGTCAGCGTTTGCAGGATCGGTGCCGAGAAGGTATTCACTGCGGTTGGAAAGGCCGTCGCTGTCGAAGTCGCCGCGTTCGCCTTGTTTGGCTAGGTCAGTGTATCCGTTGTCGGCAGGGTTCAAGCCCTTTTGGGACTCCCATTGGTCTGGCAGATAATCGTCGTCTGCATCAGCCGCCTCCACCGTGTAGGGCAGCAAGTTAATGGCGGGGATCTGAGCCCTGCCCTCCCCAGGAGGAGCCCAAGCCACACTGAAGTGCGGGTTAGAGACGTGCCCATTGACTTGGAGAACCTCGATGAAATAAGTCTGACCTTCTTCCAACTGAATATCCACAGACTGCTGCGACCCGAATTGATCCCAGTAGTTTGTATCGTAGAACCCGATTCCATGGCCACCACCGATGTCAGGATTGATCTCTGCGATGCGGCGCTTAGCGTATTTTGTGCTGTTGGTGGAAAGGTAGAGTTCCACGCCGTTACGGCCAGAAATCCAGAATCGATAGGAACCCGTCGCGGGAGCGACCAGATACCCTCGGCCACGGGCTGCAAAATTCTGGCTGGGGCTGGCTTGCTCTCCCGTCGTCGCCCCACTGATGGTTGAAATCGACTGAGCGGCTCCGTAAAATTTACGATTTTCCACCAATGCGCGGGTCGAATACTCTGGGAGATTTGTCCAAAACTCCGCAGCAAGACCAAATGGTTCTTTGACCTGGGGATTGGTCCCTGACAGGTATTCGAGAAGGTTATGGATTCCGTCGAGGTCGGGATCGAGGGCAGCGTCGTTGAGCGAGGGATTGAGGCCATTGGCGGTTTCCCAAGTGGATGGCATGCCGTCGCCATCGGGATCTGCTGGATCGTAGGCGATCCCTTCCAAGGCACTGCCGGGGATGATGTTGATCGAGGATGAGCCAGGCGTTTTCCAAGCGATTTCAAGATGATCCAAGTCATAGCCTTCCTTCATGAGGGCCTCGATGTAATACTTTTGCCCAGCGACCAATGCCACTGACGCAGAGGTCTGCTCTGGGAATTTGTTCCACTGGCGGACGCCGGACCAACCGGACACATGTGCGATTTTTGCTTGGAAACTTCCCGGTGGATGGAGAAAGCCAGAGTTCGCATTGGTCATCTCCCGCGATGTAAAAAGTATAGTTTCCCGTGGAACGGAAG
>JAAURL010000227.1 GCA_012032235.1 Akkermansiaceae bacterium
TGGCCTTGATAAACTGAAAGAAGATCAAGTCATCGACCATTTCTTCTGCTCCTACTCCGCAGATTACCAGTCTTTTCAGGTCTATTTTATAGAAGGAAAATCGTTGTCGTCATTTTTCAACAATTGGATTCCCCAATACTTAAAAAACTACAACAAGGCCGAAAGTAGCACTTCGGTAGAAGCTAGTGCACGCCGACAGCGTTTTCGCCGATCAATACCCTTCGGTTGGGTATCTAGAAACGCTCGTCTAGTCATGGAGGTAAAAGATGCAAAGCTTGTTCTCCCCGCCCTTTAATTACCGAAGTGATTTTCGCTGTCCTCGCTGCAGCGGCTGGTCATCGTGTGACGGTGTTAGAGCGGCTGCCTTTTGTAGGAGGGCGGACATCATCGCTAGAGGCAGGAGGTTTTAGATTCGACCTCGGGCCGACCTTTTTCCTCTACCCACGGGTGCTAGAAGAAATTTTCGCCAGCGCCGGAGCGGATCTGAACTCTAGCGTGCCGATGACTCGGCTGGATCCTCAGTATCGGTTAGTATTCGGCGCCAAAGAGGCGAGCTGCTCTACGCATCTTGATGCCACGCCTGACATTGCGAGAATGGAGCAAGAAATCGCAAGGATTTCACCCAGTGATGCGGCGGGATTTAAGAAATTTCTAGCAGAAAATCGAGATAAGCTCGCAGCCTTCCAAGGTTGCATGCAAAGTCCATTTACTAGCTGGAGCGATATTATTACTCCGAAAATGCTAGGTCTTCTGCCGCACTTGAAGCCGCACTTGGATCTGGATAAATATCTCCAAGGCTTCTTCAAAGATCCGCGTATCCGCACCGCTTTTTCTTTCCAGTCGAAATACCTCGGCATGGCACCGTTTCGCTGCCCGAGTTTATTTTCTATCCTATCATTTCTCGAATACGAATACGGCGTCTATCACCCTACAGGCGGCTGTGCAGCGGTGACTGCGGCTCTAGCAGATTTAGCGCGTTCTCTCGGAGTGAGGATCAAGCTGCACGAACCTGTGACAGGAATGACTTTTGAAAAAAAGCGCGTCACCGGAGTCACCAGCGTGCAGCAGAGCTACCGAGCAGATGCGGTGATCATGAATGCAGACTTCGCACGAGGGATGAAACGCCTCGTCCCTAATGAACTCAGAGCAAGCTGGACGGATCAGAAAATCGCGAAGAAGAAATTTTCCTGCTCCACCTTTATGCTCTATCTCGGTGTCATGGGACTTTTCCTAGCTTGCCTCATCACACGATTCGCATCGCTCCCGACTACGAAAAAAATTTACAGGAAATCGACCAGCATCAATCGCCACACACAGATCCATCTTTCTACGTTCAGAATCGCCTGTGTTACCGATCCCACTCTCGCACCAAGCGGGAAATCGACTCTCTATCTCCTCGCTCCCGTTTCTAACCAACTTGCAAAAACGGATTGGAAAACGGAAGCCCCCCGCCTCCGCAAGCGACTCCTCCAAGAAGCCGCCGCACTGGGGTATGAAGATCTGGAAAAGCGCATCACATTTGAAAAAATCATCACTCCCGATGACTGGGAAGCAGACTACGAGATTCACCTCGGAGCGACTTTTAATCTCGCTCACACGTTGCCTCAAATGCTGCATCTCCGCCCTCAAAATCGCTTCAAAGACATCTCGGGCCTCTACCTAACAGGCGGTGGCACTCATCCAGGCAGCGGCCTTCCCGTCATTTTCGAGTCAGCTCGCATCACCACTCGATTGATGCTGGAAGATATGGGATAGTGGCTCAGATCAAGAAGCCTGTTAGCTACTGGCCAACCTCGCCACTCTCCGCACCTACACTCGCACCAATTCTGTTAGATTCCCGCTTTTTACTGCACACAACATGAAAAGTCTTCACCATGTTTTCCGATCTGTTTCGTAAGCCCTGGATTCTCGAACATTAACCAAAGTTAACATGCCCTCCGATTCTCAGCCATTTCACGTTGAAATCTATCTAGTTTTGAACACCCACCGACACCTCTGACTTTTCTCATTGCAATTCAGCGATCTATGACTTCATCTCTATCAAAAATTTTTATGAAACCTTTATTCACTATTTTGCATTAACCGTTAGCTTTACCGTCTATTCTTTCGCTCAACCTGCTGACTATCTAGGTATTGAGGCAGCACTCACCAAAGTCCTAGAAGAGGCAGCAAAGGCGAAAACGGAACCAGATAAAAAAGAAAATCCAATCGAAGGACTACAGACCAAAATCAAAGAATTTAGAAAGGCTGCGGCAACAATGCCTCCAAATGAAGCGGCGCAGCAATGGCTCGTGCTATTCGATACCTTTGTAATCATTCCCAGAGAATTACTATGGCAAGGAGACTATGAGAATCGACTCTCTCTAAAAACAATCATTGAAGCCCTACCACCTAGCGCGGCATGGGATGCCCTGAATGAAGAAATTCTCAAACGGAAAGCCAATGAGGAGAATCCATTCCAAGAAGAATCTCTACGCTTGCTCATCAGTGTGTTGCGGGGAGATGTAGCTTCGCGGAAAGCGTCATTGGCAAAAATAGGAACACTCGCAAAAAACACAAAGAACGCCAATGAGCGGCAAAGATATGAACTCAATGTCGAGACCTTCATCAACTCACTGGAACTCGCAGCAAGTAGCGGTGCTGATAAAATGGCCGCATTCTCTAAGATTCTCACCACAGAAGAAAATCGGCTGAAGAAAGGTTCTTCAACAAACGAAGATTTAGATTCTTATTCCAATGATTTTGATATTCCTGATTTATTACAAAATGCCAAGGAAGAAGCAGTCACTCCACTTATTGTTAGATCATTAAAGTTGAATACTAAATTAAATGTGGAAGGTAATCTTACTCGTAGGCTCACTGCTAAGTTAGCACTCAAGCATATCGATAAATTGAAGCAACCGCTTTGGAATCTCGTTGAAACTAAAGATGAAATTTTGCTTTATGAAGCGATGTCCAAAAAATTTACAACCAAAGAAGACTCTTCGTGGGAAAAAAATAAAGCGGACACAGTTTACTTTTTAAATCTCATTGCAGAAGACCGTTCAGATGACGCGGCGAAGTTTGTTCGCGATCTTTTAAAGCAAGACAAGCAACAAGATTTTTCTTTGGAATGGGGAGAAATAGAAGAAATGCAGCGCCAAGGTTTTGGCACCCAAGTGTTAGCATTTTTGCAACGCATGCTAACAGAAGATCCTACTTTGCCATTCTGGAAAGCATACATCGAGTTTTCAGCTCACGAAGGGGATTCACCCAAGGCTGTTACTTTCATGCGTGAATCTCTAACAAAACTAGATGCTTCAGCTCCAGCTCGTGCAGAAATCGAGTCACATTTGTATGAAGCTTTACTAGCAGCCGATCAAGTAGATGAAGGCATCGAAATGCTAAAAGCATTGATAAAATCAGGACCGCGTGCAGGCAAAGTGGATGACAAATCGCTCATCGACGAAATGAAAAAGAAGTGGGAGCAGCTCAATATCGCTGTGAGTGACGATGTCTTTGATCGCGTAGGTGCGAATGTTTTTGGAGAAAAAAGCAATGGCGAAGAAGAACACATTAGGCTAGCAGAAAAATTGGTCAAATTAGGAGTCTTGTTAGAACGTCCAGAGCTTGTTCAAGAAGGCATCTCAACCGCTATTGCTTCTTATCAAAAAATTTCATTGGAATCTTACAGCAGAACAAATCTTCTTCAAGAAATCGTATCTCTACTTGTCGAACTGAAGCGCGGTCCTGAGGCTGAAAAACTAGTGATCGATGAAATGGTCTTTCTTGCGCAACCAAAGTCGGATCAATCATACGGATCGAACGATGACAATGAAGCCCTAACTACTTTGGCTTGGATCTACAGCCAAGCAGGCCGTAGTGCAGATATTGTGAAAATGCTCGATTCCGTTTCAAGCTGGAACGCAAGCGATCTAAGTCAGCTTGTAAATAATAGCTTTGGGAATGAACCGCTGCTCCTCATCGCTGCACAGGCTCTAGCAGATCAAGGAAAAGTGGATGAGGCACGTCTTGTGGCTCGTCATGCTATTCATTCTTTCCCCCAGAAAGATGCTGGATACGCGCTCTT
>JAAURL010000228.1 GCA_012032235.1 Akkermansiaceae bacterium
AGCAGGTTGCTTCTTCGGGCTACCGCGGCGACAGAGCCTCTTCGGCCTTGTCCTCGGCTGGCGAATTTGCAGCATCGGGGTTGAATTTGCTTTTGGACGACGCGAGCGATGCGGGTCGCAGGCTCGAGGATCATTGCCAGAAGTTGGGAAAGAACTGCTTCGCGAGATGGGATGTCTGCGATGGCTTTGAGTTTCTCGGAATCGAGAACGGCATTGCCAAGGATACCCACCTTCATCTCAGGCTTTTTGAATTCCTTTTCGAAATTCTTGATGGCCTTTGCAGCGGCGAAAACTTCGTTGTCACCCATGACATAAGCCATTTGGCCGACAAGATCGCCGCCGATATCTGGCATTCCGGCTTCGGCCAAAGCCTTGCGCATGTAGCTGTTCTTAGCGACAGTGCAGCTAGCTCCACCCGCGCCGAGACGATTGCGGAGTTCTGTGAATTGCTGCACAGTGAGGCCGGTGTAATCGATAACGATTAGGTAAGGAGACGCGTTGACGCGATCTAATAGGCCGTTGATGATGATTTTTTTATCTGGATTCATATGCGTTGGCGGGCCTTGGATTAAGCAGATGCTTTGGTGTAAGTGCTAGCTTCCAGCGGAATACCTGGGAGCATCGAAGCAGCGAGAGTGACCGCTTGGATGTAGTTTCCTTTTGCAGAAGCAGGTTTTGCTCGAACGACGCTATCGACGAAAGCGCGTGCGTTTTCTTCCAATTGGCTTGGCTCGAAAGATGCCTTGCCGATGGAACCTGAAACGTTTCCGTTTTTGTCGAGTTTGAAATCGACACGACCCGCCTTCACTTCGCGAACTGCCTTGGCAGTATCGTCGGTGACAGTTCCGGTTTTCGGGTTCGGCATCAAGCCACGAGGTCCGAGAACACGAGCGATTTTACGAACTTCGGTCATGGCATCTGGAGTAGCGATCGCGGAATCGAAATCCGTGAAGCCTGCTTGGACTTTAGCGATCAGGTCTTCGTAGCCGACGTGCTCTGCACCCGCTGCCTTAGCTGCTTCAGCTGCGGCACCTTGGGCGAAAACGACGACGCGGACATTACGCCCAGTGCCGTGTGGGAGAGAAACGGAGCCACGAACCATTTGATCGCTCTTCCGCGGATCCACACCAAGGTGGAACGAAAGGGTGACGGTCGGTGTGAACTTCGGCGCCGGGAATTCCTTCACGGTGCTGATTGCATCGGTGAGCGAGTAGTTCTTGCCAGTTTGGACAAGAGCGACTGCCTTTTTGTAGCGTTTGCTGCGGTGTTTAGCCATTTTGTGTTTTGGTTTGCAGTTCGGGCGGAAAACGCGGGATGCGCCTCCCTCCTGCGGGTGCTGGGAATTTTACCTCTCGGCGAAAAATTTCTTACATCCCTTCGATTTCGAGACCCATCTGACGAGCTGTGCCAGCAAGAATGCGGGCTGCGGCCTCTGGATCCTTCGTGTTGAGGTCTGGCATCTTGATTTTGACGACTTCCATCAACTGAGCCTTGGTAATTTTGCCCACTTTGATCTTGTTCGCCTCTTTCGAGCCGGAAGCTAAGCCTGCGATCTTCTTGAGGAGATTTCCGGCAGGTGGCTTTTTGGTGATGAAGGAGAATGATTTGTCTTTATAGACGGAGATCACTACTGGGAGCACATCGCCAGCGGCGTTTTGCGTAGCGGCGTTGAATTCTTTACAGAACGCCATGATGTTCACACCTGCTTGACCGAGGGCTGGGCCGACTGGAGGTGATGGATTAGCGGCTCCTGCTTTAATCTGGAGCTTGATGAGTTTGACGACTTCCTTGGCCATAATAAATGCGGTTTAAACGTTCGGGAGAGGGGTGGTTGGATATTTTTGAATGAAGGTCCAGAAAATTATGCTCTTTCGACCTGCCAATATTCGAGTTCGACCGGGGTGCTGCGTCCGAAGATCGTCACGGAGACACGGAGCTTGCCGCGTTCTGGGTCGATTTCTTCGACAATCCCGTTCTGTGATTGGAATGGACCGTCAGCGACTTTGACGGTATCGCCGACTTCAAAACTAATTGCCGGGCGCACACTTTCTTCGCGCTCCTTGATCTGGGAAAGCATCGCCTCGACCTCTCGAGGACGCATCGGCGTCGGACGATCTTTCGTGCCGGCGAAACCAATGACGCCTTCCATTTCCTTGATGAAAAACCAAGTCTTCTCGACGAGTTGGTTATCTTCAGTGGCGAGGTTCATGTTGACGATGATGTAGCCGGGGAAAAATTTCTTTTTCGTCTCGGTTTTTTTACCGCGGCGGATCTCTGAGACCATTTCGGTCGGCACGAGCACCTCACGGATATACTCGGTCATTCCTTCGGCTTCAGCATTGCGTGCAATACGGTCACGGACTTTTCCTTCCTGACCTGAAAGGACTTGGACAACGTACCATTGGTCGCGGAATGAGCTGGTTTCTGACATGTGGGGTCGGTCGGAGATTAGGTGGATAAAAGTGGCTAAAATTTAGCCTCCGAAATTTAAGCTGGTCAAAAATCCCACGATCAAGACGCAGAAGAAGTCCCAAAACTGAACAAATCCTGCGAGTAGAGCCATGGCGATCAAAACAACAATCGTTGAATCGATCAATTCTTTGTATTTCTTAACTCCCTTGATTTTTGGGTCGGACTCCCAAGGCCAGCTCGCTTTACGCAGCTCGCCTTTTACTTCGCCTAAGAAAGTGGAAATTTTAGAAAACATGGGGTCGATTGACGATTAAACTAAGAAAAAATGGCACGGCAGGAGGGACTCGAACCCCCAACACTCGGTTTTGGAGACCGATGCTCTACCAATTGAACTACTGCCGTTTTTTAGAGGCGACTTCGGGGCACCTCGTTTTGAGCGAGATGCCCCAGAGTTTCAGCACCCAAAATTTCTCATTGAGAGAAAATCTGAGCACCTCTTTGCTTAAACTTTACTTGATGATTTCGCCAACGCGACCTGCACCTACGGTACGGCCACCCTCACGAATCGCGAAGCGCATCGTAGGCTCCATGGCGATCGGAGTGATGAGCTCAACTTCAAGGTTGATGTTGTCACCAGGCATCACCATTTCGACACCTTCTGGAAGCTTGATGCTACCGGTCACGTCCGTTGTGCGGAAGTAGAACTGAGGGCGATAGTTGGAGAAGAATGGAGTGTGGCGTCCACCTTCTTCTTTCGAAAGAACGTAGATTTCAGACTTGAAGATCGTGTGACCTTTGACAGTCCCGACCTTGGCGATGACTTGGCCACGCTCAACGTCGTTCTTTTTGAGACCACGGACAAGGAGGCCGACGTTGTCACCGGCACGACCTTCGTCGAGAAGCTTACGGAACATTTCGATGTCGGTAACGGTGGTCTTCTGTGTGTCGCGAATACCAACGATTTCAACTTCTTCCATTTTCTTGACGATACCGCGCTCTACACGACCGGTGCAAACCGTTCCACGACCTTCAATCGAGAACACGTCTTCGATCGGCATGAGGAACGTTTTGTCGATTGGGCGCTCAGGCTCTGGGATGTAGGAATCCACAGCGTCCATGAGTTTCATGACGTTTTCCATGTGTGTTGGATCGCCATCGAGAGCAGCCTTCGCGGAGCCCATGACGATTGGGATGTCGTCACCTGGGAACTCGTAGGATGAAAGGAGGTCACGGACTTCCATTTCAACGAGTTCGAGAAGCTCTGCATCATCAACAAGGTCAACTTTGTTCATGAAAACGACAAGAGCAGGAACTCCCACCTGACGAGCAAGGAGGATGTGCTCACGAGTTTGTGGCATTGGGCCGTCTGCGGCGGAAACAACGAGAATACCGCCGTCCATTTGGGCAGCGCCAGTGATCATGTTTTTTACATAGTCAGCGTGACCTGGGCAGTCAACGTGCGCATAGTGGCGCTTGGCGGTTTCGTATTCAACGTGTGCGGTGTTGATGGTGATACCGCGCTCACGCTCTTCCGGTGCTGCGTCGATGTCTGCGTAGCTTTTCTTTTGGGATAGTCCTTTATCAGCGAGGGTGTTGGTGATCGCTGCAGTGAGGGTGGTTTTGCCGTGGTCAACGTGACCG
>JAAURL010000041.1 GCA_012032235.1 Akkermansiaceae bacterium
GGCGTAGCAATTTCATCGCTTCATCCCGGTCCCCTGTGATCGGGAGATCTGGCAGGCGCTCGACCCAGCCAGCGCGAACACCTGGAATTTCATTTAGAGGATTCAGGAAAGAAAACGTCTCCATTTCACAGGGAGGCTAAAGGAAAAAAAGTGTGACACGGGCAGCTTGACCGTGTGGATTTCTGGGACAGAACACGGGCGAGTTACTCGTGCCACACTTCCTATTTAAGGCACTCTGGCTTAGAATTTTCCGAAAATAGTCTGGCCGGTGGAGCGGAGATCGTTGCAGGCGATTTTCATGCGCTCGCAGAGAGAAATCTCGGCTTTTTTCAAATAGGAACGCGGATCGTAGCTTTTCTTCTCGCCGACTTCGCCGTCGATTTTGAGCACACCTTCGATATTCTGGCACATGTGAGTGACGATCGGGCGGGTGAAAGCGTATTGAGTGTCGGTATCGATGTTCATTTTCACGACGCCGTAATCGAGCGTTTCGCGGAGGTCGCTCTCGGAAGTACCGGATCCGCCGTGGAAGACGAGGTCCATTTCTGCTGCGGCACCGTGCTTGTCCATGACGGCTTTCTGTCCGTCGCGGAGGATGGAAGGCTTCAGCTTCACGGCACCAGGTTTGTAGGAGCCGTGAACATTTCCGAATGTCGCAGCGAAAAGAAAACGCCCGATGGGCTGAAGCGCTTCGTAGACTTCCACCATGTCTTTCGGCGTGGTGTAAAGTTTCTCAATCGGCAGACCCGAAGTATCGTGGCCGTCTTCTTCCCCACCTACACAGCCAGCCTCGACTTCTAGAATGATGCCTAATTCGGCGCACTCTTTGAGGAGTCCCTTAGAAATGGCTAGGTTTTCCTTCAGGTCGACGACGGAGCCATCGAACATGTGAGATTGGAAAAGCGGTCCTTTGCCTTCTGCGATGCGTTTGCGTGAAGCTTCCAGAAGCGGCTTCAAGAAGCTGTCCACTTTCTCCGGATGGCAATGGTCGGTATGCAACGCGATGAGCACATTGTACTTTTCTGCGAGGAGATGACAGGCTTCTGCAAGAATGATGGCCCCGAAAGCGGCATCTTTCACAGAAGTGCCGGATGCGAATTCGCCGCCGCCGGTGGAAACTTGGATGATGCCGTCAGATTTCGACTCCGAAAAGGCACGCAGTGCGCCGTTGATGGTTGGTAGCGAAGTGACGTTGATAGCTGGGTAAGCGTAGCCACCCTTTTTGGGCAGCATCGAGCATGGCGCGATATTGTGCGGGAGTTGCGATAGGCATAACACCAGTTTTGGTAGCAACGCAGAGTTGTAAGGACAAGCGAAATCCCCTTTCTCCAATACTTCATCGGCTTGCATGAATATCTCCGCTGAGAATTAGTTTGACCCTTTGGGTAAATCATTTGTTGACACCTCAGCCCCTTCATGGAGCTTTCTTTCGCCAGCAAAAAGCTCGCTAAGCTTTTGAACAGTCAGAAAGACACACTCCGTGTCTACGGCCCCGGCAATGGGAAGCGGATTCTCCTGCGCCTCCAGTAGATTGCGGATGCCTCTAGTCTAGCCGAATTATCTAAACTACCTCAAACCCGCGTCCATGAACTCAAAGCTGACCGCGACGAGCAGATTTCTGTCGATGTGAAACATCCCTACCGGCTCCTCCTTGTACCAAGCCATGAGGAAACACCGCGCAAGAAAGATGGCGGGCTTGACTGGCCGCGCATTACCAAAGTCACCGTCGTTGAAATCGCAGACACCCACTAACCATGAGCACCACCTACACTTTCTCACCAGACTGCGTCTTTCCGCCCGGAGAAACGTTGCTGGAAACTCTGGAAGCCCTTGGGCTTACCCAGAAAGAGCTGGCCGCACGTATGGGACGTCCGCTGAAGACCATCAATCAGATCATCAAGGGCACAGCGCAGATCATGCCAGAGACAGCTCTTCAGTTAGAGAAGGTCACAGGCGTTCCCGCGTCTTTCTGGAACAACGCCGAGTCGAACTACCGTGCTTACCTTGCCCGTGTAAAGGATGAGGAACGTCAGCAAGAGGATGTCGGCTGGGTAAAGCGTTTTTCTTACACGAAAATGGCTTCGCTTAAATTCGTCACGGAAGTGCAAGACCCGACTGCACGCGTCGGCCAGCTGCTCCGCTACTTTGGTGTCGCCAGCTCCGCGCAGTGGGAGAGCACTTATGGCGAGCTTTGCGGTTCGGCCAGAGAATCCGCTAAGTTTCAGAGCGACCTTGGCGATCTCAGCGCATGGCTGCGTGCTGGAGAATTGCTAGCGCAGAAAAAGGACTGCAAGCCTTACGATAAGGAAACCTTCACGCGAAATCTGAAATTAATCCGCTCACTCACCGCGCAGAACCCAGCCAAAGTCTGGCCCGAAGTTTCCCATCTTTGTGCTGAGGCAGGCGTCGCCGTCGTGCTCGTTCCTGAACTGCCCGAGACTCACGTCTCTGGCTTTACCCGTTGGCTCACGCCAGAAAAAGCGCTCATCCAGCTCAGTCTGCGTTACAAAACAGATGATGTGATGTGGTTCACCTTCTTTCATGAGGCCGCTCACATTCTCCTGCATGGCAAGCGGGACATCTTTGTCGAGTATCGCAAGGTGGAGGACAATCCAAAGGAACGAGAGGCCAATGCGTGGGCAGGTGAGTTTCTGATCCCCGAGGCGGAGTGGAAAGCCTTTGTGCAGTCACTTCCCAGCAAGCCTACGCTCAATTCTATCACCAGCTTTGCCCGCAAGCTCTCCATCGCTCCCGGCATCGTGCTTGGGCGCCTTCAGCATCGGGAAAACTTCTGTCGCCTGCTCTCTTCAATCACCTCAAGCACATGCTGGAGATTAAATGGGATGGCTTGGAATAAGCACCAATCCACCCACTCGCTCGATACTTGATCAAATCCTTATGCAGCTCCCCGAAGAATCTGCTAAAAAACTACAATACGCGCTGATCTCAAAGTCGCTGCTGGAGAAGCCTGCCATTGATGAGGTGATCAAGTCACTTGAAACTGAGAAGCCGGTGAACTGGAACCTCATCCTTACCAAGCAGTTCGAAATTGAGCAAGGAGGGCACCGTGAAGCTGAGTCTTGAGGCCTTCCGTGGGGTTAGCGCCCCGTTCGATGTTGTTTTCGATACCAAGCAAAACCTCACCGTTCTTTACGGAGAAAACGGCAGCGGTAAAACGACCATTTCCGATGCCTTTGAGTTCGTCATCGATGGCACCGCTGGCTCTCTTGAGGAAAAATCCCTTGATGGAAAAACTCGCCTCTCACAGCTGGTCAACGCCCGCCGTGAGAAAGCCGCGCTCAAGGTCTCGCTGACCGTTGCCAACCACACCCGCTCCGCCAGATTGTCGGGAGCACAAGTCCAACACACCGGCAATCTTGAGCACCGGATCAAAGTCCTCAGCCGGAAAAACATCACGAAGCTGGTCGAAGATACCCCAGCCAATCGCTTCAAGCGGATCCAAGATTTCGTCTCGATCCCCGTTCTCGAACGCGAAGAGACGGCGCTTAACAATCTGATCTTGGCCGAGAACCGAAGCCTTGAAAGCCAGTCAGCGCTGATCACCCAGGCACGCGAGATTCTCACGGAGTTGTTCGAGTCTCATGCGGACAAAACCAAATACGGCAGCCGCAAAATGATTGGCAGCAGGATGTCCTCGGCGAGAGCGAGGACACCATCGCAGAAAACTTCCAAATCCTCCAAGACCTCAACCAGCAAATCAAACGGCTGCGGGACGACTTTAAGCCGCTGGCTGAAAGCTATCCCGCCGTCACCAAGGCTGACGATTCCCTGAAAAAAGAAGAGG
The DNA here is from genome assembly GCA_012032235.1 of Akkermansiaceae bacterium. Lineage (GTDB taxonomy): Bacteria > Verrucomicrobiota > Verrucomicrobiia > Verrucomicrobiales > Akkermansiaceae > Luteolibacter. The sequence continues at coordinate 3,806 of JAAURL010000041.1, forward strand.
CAGCACTCGCAAAGCTCATCGCTGACCACAGCGACGAGCTCGCCAAAGCTTTCGAGACACTCCAGCAGGCACAGTCTTTTCTCCAGAAAAGTGCTGCCGACACTTGTCCAGTTTGCGATACGAAAGTCGGCCGCTCTTCCCTTGTTCAGAAGGTTGATCAGAAGCTTGAAGCCCTCAGAGCAGTCAAGGATCAGAGCGTAAAAATCAAAAGCGCGAAGGAGGTACAACAAGCCGCTCGGATTTCACAGAAGACGCTGCAGGACTCATTCTTTGCGATCATTTGCAGACTCAGAGACGCGCATCAGGCGGCGGTGGAGTCAGAGCAGTGGTCGCTCCCCGCTCTCGTGCCTGCCATCCTCGCGGTCGAAAATGCAGCCGACCTCACCGCAGACTGGTTCGCCACCCTCAAGTCCCAGGCCGCCCAGCTCAAACCTTTGTCGGAGACCGTTGAGAAAGAGCACGCCGCGCTTCAGATCCGCAAAAACCTGCAAAGGGATGTTCGCCAGGCACTCCAACGCATCAAAACCGCAACCGATGACGGCAAGCGCATCGAGTTCATCATCAAACGAGGCGAAGCGATCAAAAAAGTCCTGCACGACGAGCGCATTCGTCATGCCAATGACACTCTCAGAGCCATCTCGGGCGATTTCGCCAAGCTGTATGCAAAGATTCACGAAGGGGAAAACATCGAAACGATTCAGCTCTACCTGCACCCGAGCAAAAAATCCTCGGCCCAGTTTGATGGCACGCTCTTTGGCAAAGAAGAGGCCAGTCCGGTCGCCTATCTGTCTGAATCCCATCTCGACACTCTCGGTCTTTGTCTTTTTCTAGCCCTCGAAAAGCGGGAGAACCCCGGAAACACCATCCTCTTCCTCGATGACGCCATTGCGTCCGTGGACGAAGCCCACATGGAGAGGCTCTACCAGCTCCTGCTCGACGAGGCCGCGCACTTCCATCATGTCATCATCAGCAGCCACTATCAGCCGTTGAGGTTCAAGTTCCGCTGGGGCATCCTGACGCAAAGGAAGGTCGAATTCCTCGAACTCGGGCCATGGTCCTTGGAAGCAGGACTAAGCCTCATGAAGGGGCCGGATTCTGAAATTGCATTCCTCAGGCGCTACATTGCGACAGCGGATGATGCCGCCACCATTGCCGCCAAATCTGGCCTCGTGCTGGAACGCATTCTCGACTTCCTCACCGGCATCTACCAATGCCGACTGCCCCGCAATCCAGGCGCGGAGCAGCGTTGGACGCTCGATCACTACAAGGGCGGCTTGAAAGGCGAAAAGAACCTGATGACCACTCTGCGCTGTGAGCATCTCGATGATTCAGGCCATGTCTCAGAAACTGTCGCTCTTGCTCCGCTGCTGGAAGATATCTTCTCTCGCTTGCAGGTGCGCAACGCTATTGGATGTCATTTCAAAGAACTCGCCGGGCACTTCACAGAGATGGCAGAAGCCCTCGCTTTGGGAAATGCGACTCTTGCCCTGGTTGAATCACTCTGCGATGAGAAAGACACTCTACCGGATCGACGCAAGGATGGCTGCAGCTGGCACAACCGAGGGGAAACCATCACTCGCCGCCTTTATCCACTGCTTAAACCAGAATAATGCCTTCCCTTGTTATTTGCAATCCATTGGACTTTGAAATAACCATTGCACCCGTTAACCCTATTCATCATGTCCGCCACCAATTTCAACACCAAGAACGACACCTTCCGCAAGCTTATGGGGAATGGTCTCACCTACCGTATTCCGCGATTCCAGCGTGACTACAGTTGGGCGGACGATGAGTGGGAGGATCTATGGCTCGATCTAGTCGGAACCATCAAACCTGGAGGCGAGCCTGCCCACTACATGGGCTATCTGGTTCTTCAGTCAGACAACGACAAAGCTTTCGACGTCATCGATGGCCAGCAAAGACTCACGACGCTGAGCATCCTCATTCTGGCTGCTCTCAAGAACTTTGAGCGTCTCGTCAATGAGGGAAAAGACCCAGAACGCAACAAGCAGCGCATGGATGACTACCGCCGCAGTTACATCGGCTTCCTTGATCCCGTTACCTTTGTCCCACGGTCCAAGCTCACGCTCAATCGCAACAATGACCACTACTTCCAAACCTATCTCGTCCCCCTCGGGCATTTGCCAGTCCGTGGATTTCGCGCTTCCGAACACAGTTTACGCAAGGCTTTTGAATGGTTTGAGAAACGCATCCGCGAATACCTGGGCAAATCCAGTTCCGATCAAGGAACCGAGCTTGCCCAGTTCATCGAATCACTGAGTGACAAGCTATTTTTCACCGTCATCACCGTAACGGATGAGCTTAACGCCTACAAAGTTTTTGAGACTCTCAATGCCCGTGGAGTCCGCCTCTCGGCGACGGATCTGCTCAAAAACTACCTCTTCTCGGTTTTGCATCGTGAGAGTGAGCACGAGCATGAAATGAAGACACTCGAGGATCGTTGGGAGTCGATTGTAGGGCGACTTGGTAACGATAGCTTTCCTGACTTCCTCCGCATGCATTGGAACAGCAGACACGACTCCGTACGACAGACGGAATTATTCAAAGTGATCCGCTCCAAAGTCACCACCCGTGAACACGCGTTCAATCTGCTGCGAGAAATGGAAGAGGACATGGATCACTACCTGTCCCTGACTCAGCCGGAGACATCTCATTGGATCCCTGCGCTCAAGACCTACGCCCTAGAACTCCGCATGTTCAATGTGCGACAGCCGCTACCGCTGCTATTGGCGGCTCGTCGAAAGCTTGCAGATAGTGACATGGAAACTCTAATGCGTGCCTGTGTCGTCATTTCCTTCCGATTCAACGTCATCGCCGGGCTTCAAGCGAGCGGGCAGGAATCCACCTATGGCAGCGTTGCTCAAAAAATTTCCAACGGCAGCCTCGCTGATCTGACAGCTATACTCTCGGCGCTCAAGCCCGTTTATATTGGAGATCAGCAGTTTAAAGCAGCCTTTGGGGAAAAAACCATTCGCACCACCAACACGAGAAATAAACGAGTCGTGCGTTACTTGCTTTGCGCTCTCGAAAAGCAGGCCAGCGGCTACGACCATGATGCCGATAGCGACAGCTTCAATATCGAGCACATTCTGCCGCAAAACCTAGGTGAAGGCTGGAGCACTTTCCGCGACGAAGACGTGGAGGACATGGTTTATCGCTTGGGCAACATGACCCTCATGCAGTCCGCAGCCAATCGTGACGCTGGCAATGCCGTCTTCGCCGATAAGAAACTAGCCTACGCCGCCAGTCATTTTGAGATCACCAAAAAGGTAGCCACAGATAACGCTGACTGGACACCAGAGCGGCTCCGTGCCCGGCAAAACTGGATGGCCAATCAAGCATCCGCCATTTGGCGTATCGCACAACTATCCTAACACCTTCACCCAAAAATCACAAAACATGACGGACTCAGAAATCCATCCTCTCTCCTTTGTGTTCTATGTGCTCCCTGTGGTTAAATCCCTTCTCTGAATGTCAAAAAAAAAACCAAACTCGAACTCACCTGGATTGGCAAGGAGTGAACGCTGTGATTCATTTTGGACTATTGGCACGCTCGGAGAGTGAGGAAATGGCCCCGAATCTGATTGAGGTCGCTAAGGCTTCCCGTGAATTTTGGTCAATCTTCCGCAGGCAGGGAAATCCCTTGTAGCTAAGGGAGAATTTTAGAATTTTGCAGGCTTGTGGCTTGCCTATCGACGGTGAGCGCGCTTCTCTACTGGCATTCCGATGAATGAAGACGCAATCATTTCCTGCAAACCGACGCCTTGGTTCCTGTTTCGGGGGGCAATTATGTTCCTGATGTTCACGGTGTTTGCGGTGCTTTTTTATCTGGATGGCTCTACGGGCTATCGGAAAAAGAACGTCAACTACTACCTCCATCAGACCTTTGAATCGGCGAATAAGAAATTCACCGAGATGAGCGCAGACGGCTCTCTGAACGCAGAAAAATGGAAAAGCTTTGCTGCGCAGCAGAGTGTGAGTTTTCCTCAAGACGTTTCGATTTTGCCAGCATCTTTGAAATTACCAATGCCATGGCCTCCCGTGTTGCAAGATTATGAAAAGATGAAACCGCTGCAGTGGAACATTTTGTGGCGCGAATACTCAAAGGAAAATGGCTACGATGTCACGCCACCAGAGCATCCATACGATGCGGGAAAGATCCGCGAGCAATGGATCGTGTTCGTCATCTGCGTCACTTTGTCGGCGATTGCAGCGTTTTTCCTGATTCGCACGATGCGCCGCTCCATTTCTATCGATGGCGAGGCTGTCACGGATCAGCGGGGAAAACGGGTTCCTTTCACCGAAATGAAGACACTGGATCTCCGCAAATGGGACACGAAAGGACTGGCATTCATCGACTATGAAGGAACTTCTGGCGCCGGGAAAATCCGTTTAGACGGACTGACTTACGGTGGTTTTAAAAAAGAAAATGGTGAGCCGGCGGAGAAATTATTGCAACGAATTCGCTCTCGCTTTTCCGGGGAAATCATTGAATATACAAGCACTTCACCCGATGAGGCTGAAGACAAACCATCGGAATCAGCATAATTGATTTCCCAGCAAGCTAATCTTTTCCTCTCCAGACTCGTTTTCAGTATTGCCAAGTAGGCTCCGCTAGCGATAACCACCTCCACCGCGAACATTTAAACAACCGCAACTCACATGTCAGACAAAAGTATCGAAGCCCGTGTAAAGGATATCATTGTAGATCAACTCGGCGTTAACGCTGATCAAGTCACTACAGAAGCTAAATTCGTTGAAGATCTGGGTGCTGACTCGCTCGACACTGTCGAACTTGTCATGGCATTTGAAGAGGAGTTCGATATCGAAGTTCCAGACGACGAGGCTGAAAAACTCCAAGCAGTGGGCGACGTAGTCAACTACATCACCAGCCAACAAGCCTAACACCGGTTAGCGAAAAGTTTTCATTTTAAAAATCGGGCGGGCTCCTCAACGAGGTGTCCGCCCTTTCTGTTGTAATCTCACAAATCTGGCTGATTCTTTCCCCGCCGATGCACACCCCAGACGACATTCACTACGCGCTAGAAACGACCAAAGTTCTCCACGAGCCAGATCGCAGAATCGATACCTTTGGTGAAACCAGCTTCGAGTTCCAATTGATTAGCGAACTGATGGATCGCGTCGGCGAAGTCCGCATCCGAACCGGCTCTGTGGAGGCGATGCGCCCACGAATTCTAAGACCATCCGCCTATCAAGAAGTAGAACTGGACGGATTTGATCCATCCGCGAGGGCGCGCTTTGATCAGTTAGTCGAAAAATTTCGCGCCGAAGGCAAAGACCTCGCATTTCTCCAATACGGTTTCCAATTCAAACGCGGCCAAGTCCACGAGGAAATCATCCATGATAACATCGACGCCGTGCGTGAAAGAGTGCTAGAAGATATCCGCCGCACTGGAAATCCCTCCCGGGCCATTATCGAAGGTGTGGATGACGCATGGGAAATTTCCATTCTCAAGTTCTCCTTTGAAATGATCATCCGCTCTCATGAGATCAACGCCTTCGACTTTAAACGCCGAGGACTCATTTAAAACGAAGACCTGCGATGCGCCTCTGGACGGTTGTTAAAATTTTTGCAGCGCTCTGCGTCCTAGCCGTCATTTTTTTTACCGGAATGCTCGGCTATCACATTGTGGTCTCTCCATTAGGTGGTGTTTATGAAAAAATCATTCCGAAGACGGCAGTGACAACCAAGAGCCAAAAGCTCGATACCGAGCTAACACAAATGCTGAAGTCTTCCGAATTGCCACAAATCGATCCTGGAGAAAAATCATTTGAAAAAGCCAACGAATTGTTAGCTCTTGGCCAGATGGAGGAAGCTCACGAAAAGCTAACATCCATCGTCGAAGTATTTCCCACTTCTCCATCTGCGACTAAGGCGCGGCGCATCGTGGGAGAGATGAATCTGGATCAAGTGCTCTCCACCGCACACATGGAGGGCAAGCAATCTCATATCGTGAAACGTGGTAACTCGTTCCTCAGCATCGCTGCGGAATACCAAACCACGCTCGACATGATCATGTATCTCAACGGCATGTTAGAATTAAAAGGGCTTCAGCCGGGTGATGAACTCATCGTCATGGCGTTAGATTTCCGAATCCTCATCGAGCCACAGCGCAAAGCACTCTCCATTTGGAAAGGTGATCAATTCATCCGGGAATACCCCATCGTAGAAATAAGCAGCACAGGAAAACTGACAGCCGGAAAAACGAAGATCAGCTCAAAGACAGCCAATATCGAAGGCCGTCCCGTAACTTTCCAATCCAAAGAATATCGGAAAGCCGATAAAATCATCCTAATCGCTAAGCCATCGCTCCAGATTCGTAGCGCTACCGAGAATGGAGAATCCACCCGCGGCATCATCCTCAGCCCCCAGGACATGGAGGAAATGAACTTGCTGATTCGAGTCGGCAACGATGTCGAAATTCGATAGGGTGTCTTTTCTTAGAATTTTCAAGAACAGAAACGATCTCGCCCAAAGATACTCCAGAGCGCCAGAAATTCGGTAAAGCGACACGAAAGTAGACGAGTTGATACCTAATTCAACCGTCCTTAAGTCAGTTCAACTCATGCTACAACATTGGGTAAGTTCATTTTGAGAAATGGCGAGCTGTCCCCTTCTTGCGCCAAGCTCATTCGCGATTTTTCTTCCAAATTCCAATGCTTGATCGCTTATTGCGCCCAGCCTCCCGCAAGCTGATGTCAGCTTGACCACACCCGCTATTCCCCTTAGATCAAGAACCAACACAACAACTCTAGTTTAGAACTGTCCAACTTTTGAGGGCAGGCCAGCCCTCGCTAGTAGGCTTGACATCACTCTGACGTTTTATGACCTCACCAGAAACTATTTTTGAAAGCCGGTGGCTCGGAATTTACCGCATCGACCACTGGGAATATGTCCGCCGTCCAAATGCGGACGGTTGCGTCGGCATTTTGGCGACCACGGAAAATGATGAGGTTGTTTTGATCGAGCAATATCGGTTTCCAATGCAGAAATTCGTGATCGAGATCCCAGCAGGACTCGTCGGCGATGAAGCTGAGCACGCGGGAGAACCGTTGGCGGAAACAGCACGACGCGAGTTGTTAGAGGAAACAGGCTACCGATGCGGGTCGATGCTGCCGCTCATCACGACTGCTACATCGGCTGGGATGACTTCAGAACTCACCTATCTCTTTCACGCGACCGATCTGGTCCGGGAAAATGAGGGCGGCGGCGTGGCAGGCGAGAATATCGTCGTGCACCATGTTCCCATTTCCGGCCTGCGGCAGTGGCTGGCTGGGCAGGAAGCCGCTGGAAAAATCATCGATTTTAAAATCCACGCGGCCTTGTGGTTGGCTGGGATGGGTCGTTAACGCTTGAAAGTTTTTGATTCTATTTGAGATTTCGTTTGTTATGTCATCGAATCATCCCATTTCCCGCCGCCGTTTGATCAAGACGTTGTTTTGCTCCAGCGTGGCGATGAATTTGAATCTATCTGCTCATGCTGCGGAGGAGAAAGTGATGACGGAGAGTGTTCTCGATTTGCTCGCGTTGGGTGATTTTGGCAGTGGAACGGAAGCGCAGCTGGAAGTCGCCTGTAGTCTGGCGCACTACGGAGGAGGGATGAAACGAAAGGCCGATGGGCTTTTTTTATTAGGCGATAATTTTTACGGCCCGATGCCTGGTGGTGTGAAGTCGGAACGCTGGAAGACTGGCTTTTCCGATCTTTATCCCGCGAAAAATTTCCCTGGTCCATGTTGGGCTGTTTTAGGAAATCACGACTACACTGACACACCGGGGAACGAGCAGGCACAGCTAAACTACGCGGCTTCCATGGACGGGAAAACGCGCTGGACGATGCCAGCGAAATACTACCGTATCGATCTGCCCACACAGAATCCACAAGTGACTTTTCTGATGATCGATACGAATTTCAAATCGATCAACGGGCGGTTGATAGAAGAGGGACATCTTTCCGATAGCCATGAATTTTGGATCAGTGAAGCAGATCGTGCAGCTCAGGCAAAATGGTTAGAAGATCAGCTCTCCTCTCCACGTGCACCATTTACGATCGTCGTTGGACATCATCCAGTCTACTCAGAAGGATCCCATGGAGACACCCCAGAACTCATCGAGCAGATCGCTCCTTTGCTAGAGAAATACAAAGTCCATCTTTATCTTTGCGGGCATGATCACGATTTGCAGCATCTGGAGCTAGAGGGATTAAAGACCTCCTTCGTCGTCTCGGGTGGCGGTGGAGCAGGGATTCGTAAGCCTAAGGATGAAATTCGGAAAGGTTCTAACTTTTATGGAGTGCACGGCTTCACTCATCTTTTCCTAGCAGGAGATCGCCTCCATGTTCGACATATCGATACCAATCAAAAACAGGTTCACGCATTCAGCAAGGGCGTGAACCATGACTGGCAACCAGAAGTATAGTTTCCCAAAAGTGCTAGATATTGAATCTCTCAACTACCGTTTTGGCGGCATCGCTCGGCTTTACGGACAGGCTGCGTTAGACCACTTCCTAAAAGCTCGCGTCGCGGTGATAGGCATTGGTGGGGTGGGTTCCTGGGCGGTGGAATCTCTAGCGCGGTCTGGGATTGGTCACCTCACGCTTGTCGATTTAGATGAGATTTGCATCACGAATGTGAATCGCCAATTACACGCAATGGATGGACAGATTGGCCGACAAAAAACCGAAGCGATGGCGGAACGTGCGCTAGCCATACATCCCGGCTGCGATGTGCAAGTGGTGCCGAAATTTTTTAACGAGAAATCTGCCACAGAAATTTTGGATGCAGGCTTCGATGCGATCATTGATGCGATCGACTATGCCCGTCATAAATCACTGTTAGCAGCAGAGTGTCACCGTCGCAAAATCTACATGGTCACTTGTGGTGGCGCAGGTGGCCGTAGAGATCCGACCCGCATCCGAGTCACGGATCTAGCCTTCAGCGGCATGGATCCGCTGTTGCTCCAGCTGCGCCGTGGCCTGCGAAATGACTTTGGATTTCCGAAAACTCCTCGTGGCCACGAACCGATCCTATTCGGGATTGATGCCGTTTATTCCGACGAGGCTCCCTATTACTCCAGTTGCGATGGCACGGTTTCAAAACAACCGCCGGAGGAAGTGATCATGCGTTTGAATTGCGCTTCCGGTTTTGGCTCAGCGACGCATCTCATTGCTAGCTTCGGCATGATCGCGGCGGGAAGAGTGCTGGAAAATATCGCGGGCAAAATTTGACAAAATTGATTCGCATGTCAGTCATATCGGAATATACTAGGTTTTCTCGATCTATGTTAAAATTCATCCTCATCACGTCAGTCTGCATTGGAGCTACGCAAGCTCAGATCGTCGTAAATTCAGCATTGCCGATCACAAAGCGCATTTTCATCAATCCGATCATCTCCCAAAAAACGAATGGGACACGGGCGATGTATTTTGGCAATGCCACGCAGAAGAAAAACATCGAAGATTCGATTAATTTGATTTTAAGCCAATCCGGCATCGATGTGCATTTCATGCCCGAGATTACGTGGGTTAGTGATTTCGCCTACGATGCCAGTCCGAACACGCCTGCTGCGGGAGTCGCACGCCCGCAAGCTGATTTGAGCACCATGCATAGTTCAACAAGTGGAGCGCCACTTTTTAGTGATGCTGATGTGATCAACATGATCTTTGTAGAAATCGTGCCGGGCTTTTCGGCAGTCGATGACAATACCTCGAACGGACTTGCTAGGATTGATGGAAATGCCATCGCCGTGCATGTGGGGGTGAATTTGGTGGGATTTCAAAATGGATTAAATGTGATTGCTGGAGTGGTTGCTCATGAAATTGGTCACAATCTAGGACTACCACATGAGGCCAACAACGGACCCAATTTGATGAGTCCATCAGGAACGACGAAACAGCTCACCACTGCGCAAAATACCGTAATTTTTACGAATAATAGCGGGATCGATGGGTTTGATTCGCGAAAACAATTCCCGCATCGGCGCAATCATTTTCAAGTTGGCTAACTGATAACAACCTAACAGGAAATGGGATTCTTGATCAAGACGGAGACGGTCATCGGGATTTCTTTGAGTTTTGTTTCGGACTAGATCCTCGGAAAAGAGACGGCGATCGCTTTCGTCAAATTCAGGCACCATTGGCTACTGCCACCACGCTTAATATCAATAAACAGCCCAATGCGGTCGAGGCAGGTGCGATCTATTCGATACAGTCTTCCACGGATCTGAGTCAATGGCTTAGCCAAGGTCAGGCAAGCTCAACGATTACCTCTCTGCTCGATAACTCCGAAACCTTGAGTGTCAGATTAGAGACGAACACCGCGAATGCTAGATTTTATCGATATGGTGCCGTCCTGCCTGTAGCTGCATCACCGGCTGCATCCCCAGCGCTGAGGAGCGTTCCGGTGAGTGAAGAACTCCCTGCCAGTCCAGAAACGTATTCAGACTGCGGCATTCACGGCTGTGGATGTGTCACTGTGAAAGAGTGAAAAATTTTCCAACATTTGGAAACTACCATCCCGTTGGTTTCCATGAAGCCCCTGGGGAGTTTCGCCAATAGCATCGTGCAGGGATAAATCGTATCTTAGAGGCGCTTTTTAGAAATAGAAGCTTCCGGAGAGGCTCTGTTTTTTCCCATGAAGTGCAACGTCGAGTTTGTCTTTAGAAAGGTCTATACCGACCATCAATAGATGGCGATAGAGTGCCATTACTTTTCCGATGTCATCTTCCATTGGCACAATGCGCCTACTCCTGTATTTTAAAGCTTTTACTTGGAATGCTCGTCTGAACGGGCCAAGTTCGTCCCGCCGCTCCCTGGACGGTCGCAGTTTCGTGCAAGCGGAGCTGAGGAAAGTCCGGACACCATAGGGCAACGCGCCTTGCGAAAGTGAGGGACGGGAACCGCGAGGAACCCGGACGGAAAGTGCAACAGAAAGTAAACCGCCGATGGTCCGCAAGGACACAGGTAAGGGTGAAACGGTGGAGTAAGAGCCCACCGCGTTTTGGAGCAATCCAAACGGCACGGTAAACCCCGCGTGGTGCAAGACAGAACAGGGAAAGAGCTGCCCGCTCGTTCATTCCCGGGTATTAGTCGCACTCTGCGCAAGCAGGGCGCTCCGCCTCGGCGGGGTTGAGAGAAATGGCCGTCCAGTCCTGCAAGGGATGGACAAAATCCGGCTTACAAGGGAGCGGCACTCCTTCCCCACCTTTCAGGATATTCCCTTTTTCAGATCACAGCCATGCTATGGGAGTGCCATGGATAAGGTCCCAAAAATCATGAACTTTTCCACACCAGTCATTATAAAAGTAGCTGAGGCGTCTAGCCGCAGGCTGTGTCAGCTGCGTCCCGCAGCGTTCTTTAAAAAGCGAAGTGCTTCTTAAGCTTCCTGCTCCACTGATCCCGCTCGTTCAAATCCATCCGGATCAAACTCGCACTCTCAAGTCCCTAACAGACCACAAGATCCCAGCCGCTCCTTTAGCATCTCCTTTCAAACGTCGGGCTCCGTCTTTACGGGCTAGGGTGAATCGCTCCCGCGCGGCGGTGAAGGCTTCATTGACAAATTCCTTGCTGCCGATGACTGCTCCGTCGGTGAAATATCTCACTCGATGACGAAGTATGGCAGCGATTTTGAGATCGGGTAAAACGGTGCCGTTGTCCTTGGCGGCTAGGGCTTCTGCGGTGTTGAGCTGTGATCTAACAAACTTTTTATCGACTTCGGTTTTCCCGCTTTTTCTTTCTAAGGCTAGGCCCAGAGTTCGTCGGTAAATGCGGGAGATTTCCTTCCATTTCTCGGCTTCAAATCCGACGCCGTGATGACTCATGCAGGCTCTAACAAGTCCTGCTCTCGCCTTTTTTCCATTGCCTCTCGGTCCGCCGCCGATGGCTTCGCCATAACTACTCCAACGGTATTCTGCGGGATCGGTAAACATGCCAGCCCTAACAGGATTGAGATCGATGTAGGCAGCCATGGTTCTGGCAGCGATGCCACTTTCGACGATGACGCTCTTGAATCGCTCTTCCCACAGCGTGCCGCTGCGTTGGTGGGCGCGATTGAACCATCGAGTGAAACGCTGCAGGAGCGTTTTCATGAACTCGCTGAGGTTGTGCATGCGGTAGCTGAAACGGGCGTGAATTTCTGCGGCCCAGTCGTCTCTTTTTTCTGCGTGCGCAGTGGCAAGTTCTTTGGCGACAACTGCGGCGAAGGCTTTTGAGTTTGTCGCGGAAATTCGTTTCAATAACTCATCGTCAGAAATTCCTCCTTCTGGCATCGGCGGGACTTCTAACAGGATGTGGAAATGATTCGACATGATGCAGTAAGATAAAATCCTGCAACCGGAGAAATTTTCCTGCATCCGCATGAACATCCGAAAGTGCTCCCGCTCTGAATCCCCTAGCACGAATTTTCGATCCACCACGCGGCTGATGCAGTGATAAATCGCCGGTTTCTCCGCCGAATCCTTCCAAGGTGATAACCATCGCTTCCTGCTCATACGCTCCTTTCTAGCTTCTCAATTCCAATTGGCAAGAAGAATTATGCATTTTGTCTGGCATTTTGTATGATACCGGAACGATGTGGGAGAGTTCATGATTTCTCGAAATACCAGACGCGTTTTATCCCGTATTCAAAAATAATGCTGGCCTGATTGAGGGCATTACAAATTGAATGGACTGAAATTGACAACTTAACGTTAGGCACCACTCGCCTATCCCACCAATGAAAGCCATCTTTCCTGTCCTTCTTCTCGTATTCGCAGTGTTAATGACTGTCGTTCACGCCCAGAAGGAAACGAAAAGCACACCCGGTGCTCGCTCGGAGGATTGGGTCTATTTGGACAACGGCAAGCTGCGTTTGGGCGTCATTCGGAGTTCGGGAGCCGCCATTGCTTGTTAGGTCAGGTCAGGCTCCACCCGCAACCTACTCAATCACTACGACCGGGGCCGACTGGTGCAGCAGTCCTACTACGGCGACAGCGATGGCTCCCTCTGGGACAAGCGACCGTGGCGTTACAACCCAGTGCAGGGAGGCGATTACCGCGGCAAGAGTTCCCGGCTCATAGAACTGTGCTCAGATTCTACCAGCCTCTACTCGAAGTCCGTTCCGCTTCATTGGGCCACCGGCGCGGAGTTGCCCGAATGCTTGATGGAGCAATGGGTGAAGCTGGAAGGCAGCCTCGTCCATGCCCGCTTCCAGATGACATATAGCGGCACGACTACCCATTCCGCGCACCATCAGGAGATTCCCGCCATTTTTGTCGATGCTTCCTTGGCGACGCTTGTCACTTATACAGGCCTCGCGCCATGGACGGGTGCGGAGCTAACGCGACGCGCTCCCGGCACGAGCAATGAATATATCAAAATCTCGGAAAATTGGGTCGCTTACGTTGACGCGAAAGATTTCGGAGTGGGTGCTTATGTCCCGATTGCCACAGATGCGACTTGTTATCGGTTTCTCGGCGGCTCGGGCTCGGATTGCTCGTATGTCGCTCCCATCACCACCTTCGCCTTAAAGCCAGGATTCAAGTTCACTTACGACGCCTATTTCGCCATTGGCTCGTTGGAGCAATTGCGAGAACAGTTCTCTAATATTCAAAAGACGCTGAAACCAAAATAACTGCAGCGCCTAACTGCTAGCGTGCTTTTTAGATATTTAAAAATGCATCCGCATCTAGGAAGTCCTGTCCATAAATGATGTGCTCCAACAGTGGGATCCCGGTTAAATCTTCGATCACGCCTTTATTCGTGATCATTGCTGTGTCCATTTCATCCTCTAGCTGATTGAGAACGATGCCTGCACATGTCAGGCCTTTAGCCCGGATGGCAGCGACGGTGAGTAAAATGTGATTCAATGCACCGAGCCGATTTCCAGCGACTAGAACCACGGGCAAATTTAGCTGAGCCGCTAGATCCGAAATTCGATAGTTCGGGGCAAGTGGGACTTCCCAGCCTCCCGCTCCTTCAACGAGAACTTGAGCATGTTTGCCTGCCAAATTTTGAAATCCTGCAATCAGCTCAGCAGGATCGAGCGTGCGATTTTCTAACATCCCGGCAACGTAAGGAGCGACTGGAGTTATGAAATAGAGCGGGTTGACTTCATCAATATCCAGATTTCCCGATGCGGCAGAGAGAATGGCAGCGTCCTCCCGATCCCCGCAGGCGACAGGTTTATAACCGACAGCATCCCTTCCCTCCTGGCGCAAGGCTTGGAGAATCAAACGAGTGACGAAAGTTTTGCCGACGCCCGTGTCAGTCCCAGTGATGAAAAAGCTCATGCGGGAGGGGTGCCTTGCTGAGAGGTTGCGGTCAAGGCTGACCATACAATTCGCACGACAGATTGTACAGGGTTACTCCATTAGGGATAGTTTGTGGGGAAATCTGACATCATCTCTTTTTCACCGCCAAGACGCCAAGCGCCCAATTTAAAAGAGGAATCTTTCCCGTGCGGAGTTACAGAATTTCGGGTTCAAAGCTCTAACCGGGTGATTTTTCTGAAATTTTCTTGGCGCTCTTCCTTGCTTGGCGGTGAAAATTCTTTGGAAAATCGATGTTTTCCCATGCGTTGTCCCTAATGTAGCCGCCCT
>JAAURL010000229.1 GCA_012032235.1 Akkermansiaceae bacterium
TGATCGGAATGTCTAGGGCTTGCTCCCGATCTGAAGATTTTTCCTAATCCCGCCTTGCCATCGCGTGAAAAAACCGTGCATAGCGCCGCGCCCTTTACTCCGAAAGCCGCACTTTACCACATTGCTCCCATGTCTTTGAAAATACGAAATCTCGCCATTATTGCCCACGTTGACCATGGGAAAACGACTCTCGTTGACCAGCTATTGCAAGCTGGCGGCACCTATCGTGATAACCAAGCGACTCAAGAGCGAGCGATGGATTCGATGGATCTAGAGAAGGAGAAAGGCATCACCATCAAGGCGAAGAACACCTCGATCCATTGGGAGGGTCATACGATCAATATCGTGGATACTCCGGGCCACGCTGACTTCGGTGCTGAGGTGGAGCGCGTGATGAAAATGGTCGATGGAGTGCTCCTCGTCGTGGATGCATCTGGCGGGCCGCAAGCGCAAACCCGATTCGTGCTGCGTAAAGCCATGCAAGAAGGTCTCAAGCCAATCGTCGTCATCAATAAAATCGACCGCCCTCTGGCCACCCCAGAGAAAGTTCGCGATCAAGTGCTAGAGCTTTTCCTCGATCTCGATGCTGACGAGGAGCAGTTCAACGCGCCATTTTGCTACGGCTCCGCGCGCGATGGTTATTTCATGGATGAGCCCGGTGATGAGCGCAAAGACTGCATCCCGCTTTTGAAAAAAATCATCGAGCACATTCCAGCGCCTAAAGCTGATCCCGATGCTCCCTTCCTGATGCTCGTTTCTAACATCGAGTGGGATGAATACGTTGGCCGCGTTGCCGTTGGGAAGGTCCTCGGCGGGAGCGTGAAAAAGGGAGACACCGTTTTCCTCCTTCGCGAGGACGGCACCAAAACGCAGTCAAAAGTTTTAAAAACTTTCACCTACTCCGGTCTCGCGACTGCAGACTCCGATGGTTGCGGAGCAGGCGGCATCGTCGGCATCGCTGCTGGCATCGAGAACGTAGAAATCGGTCAAACCATCGCAGGAAATGCGGACCAAGAGCCGCTCCCGTTCGTCGCGATCGATCCACCGACTGTTTCCATGCAGTTCTCGATCAACGACGGCCCGCTGGCAGGAAAGGAAGGCAAGCACGTCACGACGCGAGCTATTCGGGACCGCCTGATGAAGGAGCTGAAGACCAATATTTCCATCACCGTGGAAGACACGGACACGGCTGGTCTCTTTGATGTTTCCGCTCGTGGAGCGATGCAGATCGCCGTATTGGTCGAGCAAATGCGCCGCGAGGGCTTCGAGGTGTTAGTTTCTCGCCCGGTCGTGATCTATCGCCGCGATGATAACGGGAAACTGTTAGAGCCGTTCGAGACACTCTACGTCGAGGCTCCAGGCGACTACACGCAGGGTATTTTGAAAATCCTCATGAACCGCAAAGGTCTCATGGAACACATGGATACCGAGGCCAGTGGTCGCGTTTTCATCCAAGCCAGCATCCCGACTCGCGGCTTGATTGGCTTTGAAACGGAACTGGTCAATCTAACATCCGGCCACGGCATCATGTCGCACCTTTTCAAGGAATACGCTCCGCATGCGGGAGAAATCCAGAACCGTACCACCGGCACGCTGGTCTCGATGGATTCCGGCGCGGCGACTCCTTACTCACTGCAAATGTTAGAAGAGCGCGGTGTTCTTTTCGTCGCACCGGGCGATGCCGTCTACGGCGGCATGCTCGTCGGTGAAAACCCACGCGTCGGTGATTTGCCAGTCAATCCGGTGAAGGAAAAGCATCTCGATAACATGCGCTCCTCCGGCAAAGACAAAACCTCCAAACTGACGCCGCCAGTTAGATTCTCTCTCGAGCGCGCCATCGAATATATCGATGCCGACGAACTCGTGGAAGCTACGCCGCAGAACATTCGTCTCCGCAAACGCATCCTAGATGCCAATGCTCGCAAGCGAGCACAAAAAGGCACCGAAGATCGCGGCAATCGCGGATAAGGAAATTACGAAATTCCTGATATTCCATCAAAAAAGCCTCCCGGGAAATCCGAGAGCTTTTTGTTAGGATTTTATCAATCCAAAGTTTAGAAATACGATTCCATGTCTTTACCGATCACCGTCATTTTTTCAGCAAACTTCATCTGAAGAGCAGTGATTTTCTGCATGAGCTCTGGCTTTTCTGTAGCGAGCTTCATCATGTGCTCTTGCATCGCCTTTGCCTTGGTTTCCATCGTAGCTTCCATGCCTTTTTTCATTTTATCGGCTAATGCTTGCTTCGTTGCCTCGTCAGGTTTTGGAAGTTTTTTGAGTGCTTCGACGTTGGCCGTTAATTGCTCTCCCAGTTTTTCCAACTTCGCTTCTGCGGCTTTTAGTGAATCTTCATCCTTGATGGTCAGCATCAAGTCCATGTTTTCCGACATCAGTCCCGCCATTTTTTCAGCAGCACCTTCCAATGTCAGCCCACTTGCTACAGAGCTAACAGCAGAACCAACAGCTGAAGAGACTGAGCTCGCCTTTTCACCCATCGATTCTGTCATCTTTTCCTTCTTCTCGCCGCAAGAAAGAGCGAAAAACTCAGCCCGCTGATCCCAGCGGCCATCCATAATTGTTTTGTTTTCATATATTTTATTTTGATGGGGGGATTACCACCTTCCCAAACACTTTATCACCAAGAGTTTCTAGTCTAGTTATAAATTCCAAAATTCATTTTTCTGGTTTTGACGGTTCCTGTTAGATGGGCGCCACAGTGGAGCCTAAGATTTCCAATCTTCTATCACGATTGCTGGATCAGGAACGAAGCGAAGTTCCGGCAGCGACTCATTTCAGTTACAAGCAAATGGCTCAAAAGCGACCCTGTCTTTCGACTCCGCTTTTGTCATTTCGCTAGGCGTGCTGCACTCGTTTTGATGCGTCCAATCGTTTTCTAAATTTTTGGCAATCAGCTTTTTTGAAAAACGATGATTGGGATCCTAAAAATGGAGGCCCAATTCCCTGTGCTTCTGGTCTGCCTCACAAGCGCCCTAACGGATTGCATCCATCTGAGTTCCTGGTTTAGCCTCGGGCATGAGTTTAGAGACGGGAGATGATGCATTTGAAAAGGCTCACAAGCAAGGATTTGCGCCGACGCCATGGAGCGTCGTGATGGCTGCGGCGGTAAAACACACGCCCGAGGGGCACGAGGCATTGGAGAAGCTTTGCCGAGCTTATTGGCCGCCGATTTTTGCTCACTTGCGGTATAAGGGTTATTCACTGCATCAGGCGCAAGATTTGGCGCAGGAGTTTTTTCATCGCCTGCTGGAGGGAAATGCTTTCGCCGCCGTGTCTCCGGAAAAGGACGCTTCCGCACTTTTTTGCTCGCTGCGCTCAAGTATTTTCTCATCAACGAATGGAAGCGGGAAAAGGCAATCAAGCGAGGCGGCGGCGTGCAAGTTATCGATCTCGATGGCTTGGATCCTGCGGTGCGGAGTGCTTGTGAGCCACATGCCGAAGAGGATCCGATGAATGCTTATGATCGTCGGTGGGCCTTGACCTTGATTGCTAAAGTCCGTTCCCGATTGCGCAGAGAATACGAGACGGCGGATCAATTGGATCGTCACGAAATCCTCAAGACCTATCTCGTGGATGGAAAAGAACCGCAGTCTTGTGCAGATACAGCGGCGGCTCTCGGAATCTCCGAGGCAGCGGCAAAGTCCGCGATCTATCGCATTCGGCAGCGCTTTGGGCAGCTTTTGCGAATGGAAATCACACGCACCGTCACGGATGAGGCAGAGGTCGATGACGAACTCCGCTATCTTTTCAATGCGCTACGTCATTAGCGTGAAACTTTCCCCGCAGATTCTTTTTCATATTTGGTAGTGCAATGATGCATCGCGAACCATCATCGGAGGGCCGTTGTCCCTACTGCCAAACGCCACGGGGGCTGACCGATAGAGATGAGCTATGCCCAGGCTGCTTATTGGGGGCGGCGCTCGATCTTGGTGTGATGGAGGAAGAGGTGACGGAGGATTTCCCGCTGGGGCAGTGCGGTGATTATGAGTTAGAAAAAATCATTGG
>JAAURL010000230.1 GCA_012032235.1 Akkermansiaceae bacterium
TCACCATCGCGTCCACCAAGTTTTGGAGAATAATGCGAATGGAGCGGATCGCGTCGTCATTTCCAGGAATCGGGAACTGGACCAGAGCTGGATCGGCATTCGTGTCAACGAGTGCGATGATCGGGATGTTCAAGCGGGTCGCTTCTGCCACGGCGATGGTCTCACGGGCAGAGTCCACGATGACAATCTGCGTCTGGCTTTTTATCCATCGTGCGCGAACCCCATGCAGGTTGCGGAGGAGTTTTTCGCGCTTCGCGGCCCAAGGCGGCGAGTTCCTTTTTGGACATGGCTTTGAACTCAGGCTGTTTCTCGATATTTTCGAGATACTTGAGGCGCTCCACCGACTTACGAACGGTGAGGCTGTTGGTGAGCATCCCGCCGAGCCAACGGTGATTGACGTAGTATTGTCCGGTCGCTTCAGCGGCTTCGCGGATGGCGTCTTGCGCTTGGCGTTTGCAACCCACAAAGAGAACTTTTTTGCCCTTACCGACGAGGTCGGAGAGGAAATCGGAGGCCTTGTCCAGCTGCTGGACAGTTTTTTCCAGATTGATGATGTAAATTCCACCTTTGTCCTTCATGAGGAAGGGCTTCATGCGTGGATTCCATTTTTTCGTTTGGTGGCCGTAGTGAACGCCAGCGTCCACCATTTCGTTGATGAGGTCGTTAATCATTTGAGTTACTTGGTTTCCCGCCTTGATTCAGGTCGGGCGATTTTTGAAAACCTGCCGCTTGTGAGTTCCCTCAAGTTTTCGTTGGTGATTAAGGCGGCGCAAAGAGGGACGCGGGAAATAGGGAACGCGGCATCACTTGGCAAGGGAAATTCTAGTGAAAGTTTTCCCGCCGAATCAGGAAATGGTGGGAGATTTTCAGTTTTCGAGAAGCACCGAGAGCTTTCGTTCGGAAGTAGCGATGCCGTAGAGCATGGTTGCGATCATGGGTCGAGTCACGGAAACAGAAAATCCCATCACTCCAGATAGCCAAATACTAAGAGTGGAAAGCAAGAGCGGGGTGCTCGCGCTAGCATTCTGCAAACGCCTGCGGACATTATCGTGCCTTGGGTTACTGGTTGTGAATACTTCATAAACGACTTCTTTCGCGGTTTTCCACTGGGGAGCTGGAGCCGACACGACATAGTCGCAGTCCTCATCGACCACTCGTAAATCGGGGGGAGCGACTAGAAAGTGGGTGGCGATTTTTTCCCCATACTCATCCCACGTGAACAGTTGCTTTTTGACTCTGCGGAGGGATGGGACTTCGCGGAGGAGATAGCCGATATCGATTTTTAGTTTCCCGGATTGATGAGGTGGAGAGAGGAGATCATTCATAGCATCTAGATCGTGCTCGCAGGATCGCCGAAGCGTGAAGCACGGTTTATCAACTAAATTGTCACATTCGATATTGCCAAAAAGCGGACGGACACCGGCAACTCTCAGAAACAAGCATTAGCCTTCCAAACAGGCCGTGCCGAAGAGGGTAAAACCGGTTGATTGCTCGATCTGAATATCAAGGAGTTGCCCTGTCAGCCGAGCTGGATCACCATCGAAAATAACGATCTTGTTATGGGTGGTGCGCCCTGTCAGCCGGGAGGAGTTATTTTTCGATGGGCCTTCGCAGAGAACCTGTTGACGAGTGCCGACGATGGCAGCGTTGCTGGCAATGGCGAGCCGGTCCACCACGGCGAGGAGGCGTTGATTCCGCTCTTCTTTGACGCTTTCTTCCAGTTGCCCGTCCATTTCAGCGGCAGGCGTGTTGCGGCGTTTCGAGTAACGGAAGACGAACGCGTTGTCGAATTTCAAGCGTTCTACGGTGTTGATCGTCGATTGAAAATCTGCTTCGGTCTCGCCAGGGAAACCAACGATGATGTCGGTGGTGATCGCGATGCCGGGTCTGGCGGCTTTCATTTTTTCGCAAATCTCGACGAACTTTTCGTTTTTATAAGGCCTGCGCATTTCCCGGAGGATGCGATCTGAGCCACTCTGCATCGGGAAATGAATGTGACTGCAGAGCTTCGGCAAATACGTGAAAGCCGCGACGAGATCATCCCGATAACCAATAGGATGTGGTGAGGTGAAACGGATTCTCTCGATGCCATCGACTTCATGCACGGCCTCTAACAGCTGCACGAAAGGAGATTTTCCGTCGATTTTCTGGAACTCCGTGCGTCCGTATAAATTGACGATTTGGCCTAACAGAGTGATTTCTTTCACGCCGTGCGCTGCTAAATTTTGCACCTCGGCGACGATTTCAGAAATCGGACGGCCACGTTCTTTACCGCGGGTATCGGGCACGATGCAAAAGGAGCAGCGCATGTTGCAGCCCTGCATGATGGAGACGAATGATGAGGCTTCGTGTGCCTTTGGAATATGGTCGCGAATCGTGTTTTGTGAGCCTTCTTCCTCCGCCGTATCGCATACAGTGGTGCCGCGTAGGGAAAACATCGGATCATCCATCCGGGTCTCTAGTCGCTTTTGGAGAATGCCGTCCACGTATTCAAAAACTTTGTGATATTTTTGCGTTCCTACGACGACATCCAGATTTGGCACTGTTTTGAAAAGCTCCTCGCCGCGTGACTGCGCCATGCAGCCCATAAAGCCATAAACGACGTGTTTCCTGTCGCGGCCTTTGTGGATCATCGTCCCCATTTTGCCGAGTGCTTTTTGCTCCGCCTGATCCCGCACGGAGCAAGTATTGATGAGCACCGCATCCGCCTCATGCTCATCTGCTGTGACCGTGTAGCCACCTTCGCTGAACATGCGGAGGACTTGCTCAGAGTCACGCTCGTTCATCTGGCAACCATAGGTTTTTACGTAGACCTTGGGCATTGGGAAATGTGAGTGGTTGCTGGGTCTTGGTGGATCAAGTGCTAGGAAGCGACGCCGTTTTCGGCAAGCCGCTCCAATAAGTATTCCGGCGCGAGATCAGCACCATTTGGCCAAGCGATGGTGCCGCCCTCGAGCCTGACAGATGAGAAATAAGCCGGATCGCGGAGTGGTCGGAAGATAGGACCATTCAGTTCGGTAGAAAGATCGATTTCTCCCGTAACGCCATTGTTGAATTCTAAATGGAGTCGATGTCCACCCATGTAGATCATGGCCGATACTCTAAGCATTTTCATATTATTCGAGAGGTTCGATTGGGTTGAGAGGCTCTTCTAGTCTGGCAAGATTCCAATCAGCTAGCAGATCCTCCTTATGGAGGTCGGCCCATTCCAAAACAGCTCTCAATGCGCGTTTCGGAAATTTGCCTGCAACTACGCCAATTTCAAGCGCTCGTCAGATTCCAGTTTCGCGGTCAGTTCTGGCCAGCCGTTAGGATTTTGCATGTTGAAACAGTGGAGATAAACGGTAAAAAGCGTGGGCTCAAAAACGTCGACGAGACGATCCACCGTGCTATTTAAGCGCTCAGCATCGATTTTTTCGGCAAATCACCGACGACTGAACCTTTACCATCGTGCGGGATGCCAAGTCCATCGCAGAACATGCTGAGCATCGATTGCTGGCCGGTCATCAGGTAGGCTTGTAGGATGTGCTCGCCGATGGTTTCGCAGGCCTTGAGCTTCAGAGTTTTGTGGAGCCATGCGTATTGGTCTGGCAGGGATTTTTTCTCTACATAAACGGGGCGGAGTTTGCGATTTGCCGCCAGGGTAGCGATGGCGGATCGGTAGACATTCTTATCGTTGGCGCGAAACCAATCAAAGATGGTGGATACGAAGGAGGGGTCGACAGCGGCGTAGAGTTCGTGTGCTTTCACAGGTTAGAAAAATGAAGTGGCGGGAAGTCAAGGTGGTGAATCAGCCTGTGGCAAGGTTAGAGACGACTCAAAGCAAATACTTCGATGCTTGCTCGACATCCTTGTCGCCACGGCCAGACAGATTGGCGATGAGGATTTCAGATTTTGGCAAGCTGCCGGCGATTTTAGAGATGTAAGCCATCGCATGGGCGCTCTCCAAAGCAGGGATGATTCCTTCGCAATGCGCTAGTTCCTTGAAAGCGGCCAGCGCT
>JAAURL010000042.1 GCA_012032235.1 Akkermansiaceae bacterium
ATGATTCTCCCGATCAAAGAACACACTGCGGTCATCATCTCGCCCAAATGAGAACTCTGGCCTCACATCAGATTTATAAGAACGCGCCACATGATTTGGCACAAAATCGATAATCACTTTCAACCCGTGAGCTGCACAACGTCCTAACAATTCTTTAAATTCTTCCAATCGCTTTTCTGGATCCACCGCATAGTCAGGACATACGTCAAAGTAATCTTTAATGGCATACGGACTACCAGCGATCCCTTTCAAAATATCCGGATCATCAGCCGGGCGAGCTGGATAAGCAGTTCCACTGGCTTGCTCTAACACACCGGTTAGCCAGAGATGGGTGAAACCCATTTCTTTAAGGGAAGACAGCGCCGCATCGTTAATATCAAAAAATTTACCACAACCATTCTCCGCAAGAGCGCCATTGATTTTTCTCGTCTCATTTGTATTCCCAAATGTCCGAACAAAAAGTTGATAGATGACTAGGCGCTTCGGCACAATTTTTTTACTAAGTTTGAATTTCCTGCCCAGCGAGGCAAGCAGCGAGAAACGGTGCTGTGCGGGAAATTTTCGATTTCACGATTTTCTCTGGCGGCCCTTCAGCAATAATTTTCCCACCGCCTCCTCCCGCTTCCGGACCAATGTCCAAAATCCAATCTGCCTCAGCAGCTACAGCCATATGATGTTCGATCACAACAACAGTGTGACCTTCATCGACAAGGCGATGAAGGACATCAATCAATCGATGCACGTCTTCGAGGTGGAGCCCGACAGTCGGTTCTTCAATAAGATAGATATTGCGCTGCGTGAGAGCGGCATAGCTCAATGTTGCTTTAGCACCACGGCCTTTCACCAACTCAGAAACGATTTTGATGCGTTGCGCCTCGCCGCCTGAAACAGTTGGTGAAGGTTGGCCGAGCTGAAGATAGCCGAGACCAGTGTCTGCCATGAGTTTCAGCGGATGGGAAATACGCGGCTGTGATTCAAAGAACGCTGATGCTTCATCGATCGTCATCGCTAGAACTTGTCCGATATTTTTCTGCCGAAATGTGACCTCCAAAGTAGCAGGATTGTAGCGCTCGCCATTGCAAGATTCACAATGCACCCAAGAGCTAGGGAGAAAATCCATTTCTAACTTCACGCGGCCATTGCCCTTACACTCGGGGCAGCGCCCACCGTCAGTATTAAAGGAAAATCTGGACGCATCAAAGCCACGCATTCTGGCCTCTGGCAATTGTGCAAAAAGGGCACGAATATGATCAAACACTTTGATATACGTCGCCGGGCAAGAGCGTGAAGTTTTCCCAATCGGGGATTGATCCACTTCGTAGCAAGCTTTGATGTGTTTTTCGCCAGTGACTTTCTCGAAAGCTTTTTTCGATTTTCCTTGGCGATTAAAAACTGCAGCCACGCAGGAATGCAGAATTGATGATTTTCCCGAGCCAGAAATTCCTGTTAGGACAGTGAGTCGTCCTAACGGGATCGCTACATCAATATTTTTCAAGTTATTCGCATGGCAGCCAAAAATTGTTAGGAAAGGATGTGTCTTACTGATCTCCCGCCTAGCACCTCTTGTCGGATGCGATACGACAGTAGAAAGCGCACGGTAAGTAGGAGAAGACGCGAGCAGTGCGGAATGCTCTGTGTTCAGCGGGAGCTTCTTTTTCTTCCTACCACTGGTCAGTGATGGCTGGGCACTCGGCAATTTAGGAGGCTCTCCCTGATAGACAATCTCCCCGCCAAGTCTCCCTGCGCCCGGTCCTAGATCGATGAGATGATCAGCTGCTGCGATCGTATCTTCATCGTGCTCTACAATCACGACCGAATTTCCCTGATCACGCAAAGCGATAAGAGTTTTCAACAAGGCTGCATTGTCACGCGGGTGAAGGCCGATTGTTGGTTCGTCTAACACATACAAAACTCCGCGCAGATTAGAACCGAGCTGAGCTGCTAGGCGAATGCGCTGGGATTCACCGCCAGAGAGAGTGTTTCCCGAACGATCTAACTGGAGGTACCCGAGACCGACTTCTTCCAGGAAAGTGAGACGTTGGCGAATTTCTGGGAGAATATCCCGCGCAATAAGAGATTCACGATCTCCAGCGAAAGATATACTTTTGAAATGATCCGCAGCATCACGGATAGAAAGACGGGCAACCTCTGAAATGGAGGTGGATAGAACCGAGCTAGCTGCTCCTTTCGCCATTCGGTAAGAGCCACCACAGTCGCTCGAATGCAGCCGAACCGCAGAAGCCGTGGGATTTAGGCGGGAGCCTTTGCAAGTAGGACATTCTATAAGCTCAACATCATCCATGCGCTCGATCGCCCGGTCAGCATCGAGCTCCGCTCCTAGCATCGAATCAAAACGAGAAAGGTCTAGGTATTGCCTGCGTTTGGGCACACGACCATGACCTCTACATTCCACACACCAACCGTGTGGTGAATTGAAAGAAAAGAGCCGTGGATCCAGCTCTTCAAATGATTCGTTACAAGAGGGACAGCTCGATTTGGTAGAAAGGAGAATGAACTTTTTATCAGCAGTGAAAAGCTTGATGAGTCCTTTGCCAATCTCCAAAGCGCGGGCGATTTCACTGCTTAGTGAAGGCTCCTCCCGCTTTTTCTTGCTCGTTGCTCCCTTATAAGTCGCTGATGAATGATCGCTGCGTAATTCTGCAACTAACACATCGATATCATGCTCCTTAAATCGCTCGAGTCGGGAGAATCCTTCGGCGTCTTTGAATTGCTTATCGACCAACAGCTTCGTGAATCCCTGCTTTAATGCCCATTCAGCGACTTCGGAGTGATAACCTTTTTTCCCGCGAATCACTGGAGCGAGGAGGGAGACATCACCTTTTTTGAGATAATCGCGAATGGTGTTCTCGATCGCAGATAGGGATTGTTTCGCAACGGGAATTTTACATTCGGGACAATAGAGGGTGCCAATTTTAGAATAGAGCAGTCGAATAAAATTCCAAAGCTCAGTGACGGTGGCTACTGTGGATTTCCCGTTCCCTTGTGAAACGCGCTGTTCGATAGCAACTGTGGGAGGCAAGCCGAAGAGCTGATCAATTTCCGGTTTTTCTAACTGCTCTGCAAATTGCCGCGCGTAGGCAGACATGGAGTCGAGAAAACGTCGCTGTCCTTCGGCAAAAAGAATATCAAATGCGAGAGTAGATTTCCCAGAACCTGATAGGCCGGAAATAACGACGAGCTGATCACGTGGGATTTCCACGGAAATATTTTTTAAATTATGGTGGCGTGCGCCTTTGAGAGAGATGCAGTTGGACGTGGGCAAAAGGCCGGGAGCGCGCCTCTGACGAGAAGAGGGAGCGCCGGAGAGAGCGAGCGCTTGTTTTAAGAAATGCGCTGTTGGGGTATTAGTTTTTGCGACTTCTTCAGGTGAGCCTTGGGCAACTAATTTCCCACCATACTTTCCAGCCTCTGGGCCCAAATCGAGAATCCAATCCGCAGATTTAATGACGTCTAGGTTGTGCTCGATCACTAATAGTGAATGACCAGAATCAACGAGCTTTTGAAAAACAGTTAGGAGATTTTCGATGTCTGAAAAATGCAAGCCTGTGGTGGGCTCATCTAGTATGAGAAGTCTGTTACCCGACTTCGCAGAATCAGAAAGAAGCTGGCAGAGTTTGAGGCGCTGGGCCTCGCCGCCGGAGAGAGTGTTGAGTGGTTGGCCTAACTTTAGGTAGCCGAGACCGACTTGGAGCAATGGATCGAGAGCGCTTATAATTTGCTTGATAAGCCGTTCTTCTTTTTTCGAGTGATGAGCTTGAGGATTAAAGACCGTTGCCACATCGAAAACTGTTAGATCAAGGATGTCAGCAATGGAATGATTATGGTAAATATAATCCAGAGTGGATGATTTATAGCGTCTGCCATTGCAGTCCGGGCAAGTGACGTAGAGATCTGATAGGAACTGCATCTCCACTTTCTCGAAACCATTTCCAGCGCAGCGATCGCAGCGACCTTCTCCCGAATTGAACGAGAAGAATCCCGGTTTCAGACCTGCAGACTTACCAGCATCTGTTTCACAGAATAACTGGCGGATCGAATCAAACGCGCCTAGGAAAACTGCTGGTGTAGACCGGGGAGTGCTAGCAACTGCCGTTTGATCGATCAACTCGACACCACTTAAGTACTGTGACCCTCGTAGATCTTTCACAGGCGCTGCATCACCTTCGACTTCTTGGCCTAGCTTACGAGCAAGGTTTAAATACAGAACGTCGTGAGCGAAGGTAGATTTCCCTGAGCCGGAAACACCTGTTAGGACAGTGAACAGACCGAGCGGGATTTCTGCATCTAAGTTTTTAAGATTATGCCGTGCCGCTCCTTTAATTTGAATTTTTTTCTTAGTCGGCTCTCGGCGTTTTTCGGGAGCAGCGATGAACTTGATCCCATTGAGCCATGGAAGTGTGCCGATTTTCTGTTTAGAGTTAGGCGAGCCTTGATAGATTAGAGTTCCGCCAAAAGAGCCAGCACCTGGGCCTATGTCAACAAGATGATCAGCAGCCTGCATCACTGTTTGCTCATGTTCGACAACGACGAGTGTATTTCCCTTATCACGCAAGCGATGCATGACACCGACGAGGCGATCAATATCACGTGGATGTAAACCTACCGTTGGTTCATCAAGGACAAATAGTGTTCCTGTTAGGGCAGCGCCTAGACAGGTGGTAAGATTGACACGCTCAACTTCACCTCCCGATAAAGTCCGAGTGGCACGATCCAATGTTAGGTAGCCGAGGCCCACTTGATCGAGATAGGTCAGTCTTGAATTAATTTCAGTTAAGACGAGATCTAGAGAAGCTCCGAAGGACCGCTTAGCAGTGATCAAAGAAGAGAACCATGGCAAAAGATCGGACACAGGAAGAGACCAAATTTCCGGGAGAGTTTTGCCATTTACTTTGAAGCATAATGACTCGGGCTGGAGGCGCTTTCCTCGGCAAGAACTGCACGTGGTGTAAGAGCGATAACGGGAAAGGAAAACCCCGAAACGTGCATCTTATATGCTTTTGTCTCCATCCAGTCGAAGAAACCTTTCACTCCATACCAATCTCCCGATTGCCACAATGATTCGAGTTCTTCGGTTGTTAGGTCGTTGGTTTTACGATCTCCGTAGTAGATCCATTCTTGCTCGTCTTCTGATAGATCCTCAATCGGACATTTTGTGTCGATCCCGCGCTCCTTGCAATTTCTGATAAGGTCGCGTTGGCATTCATCGCCACGCTCGCCTTGGAAAGGTTTGATGGCACCTTGGGAGATCGATAGAGATTTATCAGGAATGGCCTTTTCGACATCGATACCAATGACGCGCCCGAATCCTCGGCATTTCGGGCAGGCACCTAGCGGGCTATTGAAGGAGAAAAGCGCAGGAGTTGGTGGGCGCAGCGTGAATCCAGTGGCGGGATTGCTCCAAGAAGTCGTGAAAGAGCGCTCAACATCCAATGCTGAACCATTGGCATTCGGAGATGGGGCCAACGTGATCGATGCATGGCCTTTTCCCAAAGCAAATGCAGATTCTAGAGCCTCCAAGAGGCGAGAGTGATTCTTGGTCGATGCTGTCAGGCGATCTTGAACTACAGAAATCGTGAACGATTTAATCCCAGATAAGAGAGGCTCATCGGTGCGGTGGATTTTTTTGTCGATAAGAACCCGAAGGTAACCTTGAGCATTTAAAAACGGGAGAATGTCTTCGCTATTAGAATTTCCCGGAATGCTACATGGAAATGTGACGAGGATCGATTTTCCTGCTAGATTTTCTAGCGCCCATGCAGCGGCGGATTCTGGCGAATCTGGCTGAATCACTTCTCCCGTTTTTGGATCGTAGCCGATGGCGAGGCGAGCGAAGAGTAATTTTAGATAATCGTTAATTTCCGTTAGCGTTCCTACCGTTGAGCGAGTCGTGCGAACGTGGTTTTTTTGTTCGATGGCGATAGCGGGAGGGATCCCTTCGATATGATCGACAGCAGGCTTATCCACGCGGTCGAAAAACTGCCTAACATAAGGCGAAAAAGTTTCCACATATCGACGCTGGCCTTCGGCGTAAAGCGTGTGAAATGCAAGTGATGACTTCCCAGAACCAGATGGCCCAGTGACAACGGTGAGCTTTCCTAACGGGATTTCTAGATCGAATCCCTGTAGATTATGCTGCCGACAGCCACGCAGAATAATTGCAGATTGCGAGGGGCGAACTGGAGATTTCTTGTCAGTCTTAGGCACGCCGTAGATTAACCATAAACAGCCTGGGTGCCAGTGGAAGAATCGGCTTTTTACTCCTGCGAGCTAGACTCCTCTAACATCAGATTATTGAAATGCTTAGCATCTTCTCTGGTTAATTTGACTTCCGCTTCGATGAGCGCGATAGCCCCGACATCGTTATCTGGCTTGAGTCGCTCGATCTGTTTTTCTAGGCCGAGTATGTAGGTAGGAGAAAGACTACTTATTTGCTGATCTCGTGTATCAACGATGCCTGTTTGAGTTTGGATGTATTTTGCTGCGACTTCATCAATCGCGGAAATCTCCAATAGGCTCCCCGAAAAACTCTCCGGGATTTTGTAGCCATTTTCCGCCCAAGATTCAATCTGCTGGGTGAGCTCTTTTTGAAGACTTTCTTCATCTGAAATTTGAACTCTTTGCTTTCTGACCGAGCGTTTCAAATCTCGCTCAAATGCTTCTAGATTCGTTTTTAAATTCGCTCTCGCGGTAATGATGCTAGATCGAGCTTTGTCTTGCATGATTTTCTTGGCTCGCTCTAAGAAATCGGGAACATCAAATTTCGCAGCAGGTAATGTCGGCTCTTGCGGAGTTTCCTCTACTTCCTTCTCCGGCTGCTCGGTTCCTTGGGTCATCTGCCCATCGGGAGTTTCGTTGTTAAGAACGACTTCGTCAGACTGCGGCGGCGTGGTCGGCTCTTTTTCAGGGTTTGGCGGGGCGACGTTATCTTGATTTGTAGTCTCAGGATTCTCTGTCTTGGCATTAGAAGGAATGACGACGATCGTCGTTTCGTCTTGCTTTTTCACCGAGCGTGGTGGGGCGCTAAACCAATAAAGGCCACCAGCCACCAGAACTAAAACCACCACAGCGGCTAGGAATGGAGACGTTGATGACTTTTTAGTCCTCTTTGGGACGAGGGCACGGCGATGCCTAGGCATTCCTGCTGCGGGAGCAATCTTCGATTGCCCGAGGGATGAACCGATCACCTGCAAATCTTGAGCCAGATCATTTGCACTGGCATAACGCGATTTCGGATCTGGATCTGTGGCGCGGTGGATAATGCGATCAAAGCGCGGATCACAGTGGATAATCGCTGAAGCAGGGCGCGGGTCATCAGCTGGGAGCCGACTTGTAAGGAGTTCATGCAACATCACTCCTACCGAGAAAATATCGGCGCGGTAATCGACAGCATGAGGATGGTCCACCACTTCGGGCGCAGTGTAGTGAGGCGTCCCGAAGATCCCCTCTCCTTCTTCAAATTTTCGGTCCGCAGGCCGTGCCAGACCAAAGTCTCCAATCTTCGGCTGGGCGTTCAGATCCAACAGAACGTTGGCAGGCTTGATATCACGATGAATGATCCCGTTTTCATGTGCATGGGCCAACCCGTGGCAAATACCCGTCATCAGACGGATTACCTCGGCTTGATCAATCGCAATGCCGTATGCCGAGTGATAGACTGATTTCCCGGGAACATACTCCATGATAATGTAGAGCATCCCGCCTGCTTCGCCGAAGTCATACACTCCGATCAAATTCGGATGATTGAGACGCGCCATCGCTTTCGCTTCAGCCTCGAATCCCGAACGGAATGAAGCGTCACTGCTCAATTCTGACGGTAAAATTTTCAGCGCCACCGTGCGGTCTAGTGACTTTTGCGTAGCACAATAGACGGCTCCCATGCCACCACTCGCAATTAGGCCTTCGATTTCATATCCAGGGAAAAGAGGCGCTAGATCTTCGGGTTCTGGAGCTTGGAAGCCTAAATTTACTGGTGAGTCGCTCATGCGGACATCAAATGGTATTGGTTGCTTACTTACGCGAAAACCTAGTAGCTGCTCACATTCCTGTTCAAGGTTAATGAATACAGATTTCATACTTTCTTCATACTTTCTGGAGCAACGACATCCTTCATCTTCTTTTCTACGGCCTCACCGCTGTCATACTATTTGGCGCAGTGCATCAGCGATTTTCTTGATAGCACCTCCGGAAACCTATTTCTCTCCAATTATTCTCATTGAAAATCAAAGAGTTAAAATTTTGATGGTGTCGGTTTTTGAGGTTTCCAGAGGTGCCCTTGAATAAGCATTTTGATTTTTGACATGGCTTTGATCGAGATTTCTCCGATTTGTGCAAGACCTGCGGCTGTTTGATCGCAATCGAATTTCTCCAGAGCCAAGCTCGTGCCCGCAGTCGTCTTTTGCGTCTTCTAGTTTTCCACACTACGTGGGTGGATGATGCATTTTTTACGAAACGATGCTTGCTGTCCCATCAAGAAAGGGAAATGGAAGAGCATGACAGAAGCTGAGGTGATGAAACGATGTGGAGAATCGAAAATCCGCGGATGGTGGCAGCATTTTACCGGCGCATCAAAACAGACGATCTCATCGGGCCGATGCATCCAGTAGAAGAGCTAGAAGCAGCGGAAGAGCGCTTGGCGGAGTTTTTGCTCTTCCGGCTAGGTGGCTCCACCCGCTATGTGGAAATGCGTGGTCATCCGCGGTTGAGGATGCGGCATATTCCTTTCAAGATCGGCCTCGCAGAGCGGGATCGTTGGCTAGAGCTGATGACCGGGGCGATGGAGGAAATGGCGATTCCGCTAGAAGCTCGTGCATTTCTAGATCCGTTTTTCGCACAAGTCGCCGATTTCATGAGAAATCAAGAGACCACGTAAACCAGGCGTTTAAATCGAAGTGCGATCACAATCCGTGAAGAAACAATCGCACAGTTTTTTCACCAATCCGCTTGCCAAGCCCCTCCCAACAAGCCTAGTCCCTGAAGCCACAGCCGCGCAACGGCCTGCTTCATCATGGGAAAAATACTGATTATTGCCGAGAAACCTAGCGTCATGACCGACCTGAGCAAGGTGCTCACCAAGGTTCTGGGGAAATTTGACAAAAACGGCTCTGGCCGAGATATTTTTTTGAAAATGACCAAGCAATCATCACTTCGGCAGTCGGCCATTTAGTCGAGTTGCGGATGCCGATGGGGCCAAATGGCAAAAAACTGCCCTGGAATTTTAGCGTCCTCCCTGCGATTCCTGATCGATTCGAGCTCGACCCGATTCCCGATTCAGAAGCCCGCCTCAAACAAGTCCTAAAGCTGGCCAAGCGCAAGGACGTGGACAGCCTAGTCAATGCTTGCGACGCAGGCCGCGAAGGAGAGCTCATTTTTCGCTACATCGTGGAAATCGGCGGCATCACCAAACCAGTCCGCCGCCTGTGGATGCAGTCGATGACGAATGACTCCATCCTCCAAGCTTGGGAAAATCTCCGCTCCGAGGAGCAAATGAAGCCGCTGGCGGACGCCGCAAAATGCCGCTCCGAGTCAGATTGGCTAGTCGGCCTGAATGCGACTCGCGCCCTGACTTGTTTCAACTCCCGCCATGGAGGATTTAATATCACCGCTGCGGGCCGCGTCCAAACGCCAACGCTCGCCATTCTCGCCCAGCGGGAAGGGGAAATCCAAGCGTTTAAGCCGACGCCGTTTTTTGAAGTCCACGCGACTTTCAGCGTGCAAGCGGGAGAATACCTCGGGAAATGGATCGACGAATCCTGGAAAAAGGACGAGGCCAAGCCTCTTTCCAAGGCAGAACGCATCTGGGATCAAGCCACTGCCGATGCCATCAAGGCCCGCTGCGAGGGAAAATCCGGCATCGTCAGCGAGGAGAAAAAAGCCCAATCGCAGATCTCCCCGCAGCTCTACGACCTCACCACTTTACAAAGGGAAGCCCCATTTTCCGCGAAAGGAACGCTCCAGCTCGCCCAAGCGCTTTACGAAAAGCACAAGATGATCACCTATCCGCGGACGGATTCCCGCTATTTGCCGGAGGACTACACCGGAAATGTCCGCGAGACGATGCAGGACATCGGAAACAGCGATCTGGACGTGGCGAAATACGCCAAAACCGTGCTTTCTGGGAACGACGAAAAAGGCCCGCGCTTGCACAAGTCCCGCCGAGTTTTCGACAGCAAAAAAGTCTCAGATCACTTTGCCATCATCCCAACCGGGAAATTTGCAAAGCTCAGCGAGGCGGAACAAAAACTCTACGATATGATCGTAAAGCGCTTCATCGCTGTGTTTTATCCATCTGCCGAATTCGAGCAAACGACGCGCCTCACGAGGATCCAGGCAGATACATTTAAAACCGAAGGCCGCATTTTGGTGAAACCCGGCTGGCTAGAAGTCTACGGTCGCCGCCCTGGTGTCGCCGCAGGAAAAGACGAGCTCGTCCCTGTAGAATCGGGAGAAAGCGCAGCAGTCGAATCCATCGAAGTCCTCCACGAAGAAACCAAACCTCCCGCCCGGATGACGGAGTCCACGCTCCTTTCCGCCATGGAAGGAGCGGGAAAACTCATTGATGATGAAGCGCTGCGCGAAGCCATGGCCGAGCGCGGACTGGGAACTCCCGCCACCCGCGCTGCGACTATCGAAGGTCTCATTTCCCAAAAATACATCGCCCGCGAAGGAAGAGAACTCTTCGTTTCCGGGAGCGGCATGAGGCTCATTTCCCTGGTCCGCGAGATGAACATCGAGGGGCTCTATTCTCCCAAACTCACGGGAGACTGGGAATTCAAACTCCGTCAAATGGAGCAGGGAAATCTCCAACGCAGCGACTTCATGAAGGAGATTATTTCCTACACGAACGAAATTTGCACGAAAGCCCGCAGCGCTGCCGAACTCGCAAAAAGCGAAGTTTTCGACGATCTAAAAGCTCCCTGCCCCGTTTGCGGCGCTCCCTCCCTGAAGCAAACTGAAGCAACCTACGAATGCCGGGAGCTCGAGTGTAAATTCAAAGCGAAAAAACACATCGCCGGGCGCCTTCTTTCCGAGGAGGAAGCAGTTCAACTTTTTACCAAAAAGTTCGTCGGTCCGCTCACAGGCTTTAAATCCAAATTCAACAAACCCTTCGACGCCGGACTGGAGCTAGACGCGAAATTTAAAGTCAATTTCGTCTTCGAGAGCGACGATCGCGACGGCCCGCCGGAACTAACCGAGGAACAACTCATCGGGAACGCCGAAACCGAGGAAGGCAAGTCCTACAAAATCTATCAAACCGACAAGGCCTATCACGTCCCGGAGCTCGTCACGAAGAAAGACCCGCACGGCATTCGCATCGGAAAATCGATTCTCCAATGCGAAATCCCGAGTGATCAGATTTTAAAACTCATCAGCACCGGGAAAACTGACATCCTCAAAGGCTTCGTCTCTAACCGCACCAAACGCAAGTTCGACGCTCATCTCACCTTTGAGACCAAGGACGGGAAAATCGGCTTCGACTTCCCACCACGCCCCGCGAAAAAGGCAGCCAAAAAAGCCGCGAAAGTGAAGGAAGGCTAAGTGACGACTTTTTCTTAAAAACCGCTCTTGTCCCGGAGATAACCTCTGGCCTACGCTCGCCCAACTTTTGCCGAGCGTGTCCGATTTTCCAACCACCACTTACATTTTAGGAGTCCTCCCTTCTCGGTGGGGATCGACACGCTTCCCGGGCAAACCCCTGCATCTCATCGCCGGGAAACCTTTGATCCAACATGTTTGGGAGCGCTGCAAAGAGTGCACACTGTTAGACGACATCATCGTCGCCACGGATGATGAACGCATCGCGGAAGCCGTGATCGCCTTCGGAGGAAAAGCCACCATGACTTCTCCCGATCATCCCAGTGGCACAGACCGCATCGCGGAAGCCGTGTTAGCCGTGCCGCAAGCAACCCATATCATCAACATTCAAGGAGACGAGCCACTCATCGACCCAGCATTGATCGATGAGCTAGCAGCCGCGATGGTCGCTGATTCCACGCTGGACATGGCCACTGCTGCCAATCCGCTAGACCCAGCAGATCCCGCCGTACAAGACCCTAACGTTGTGAAAGTCGTCACTGCTCTTGACGGTCGCGCACTTTATTTTTCCCGCTCTCCCCTGCCCTTTTTCCGCAACGCCGTGGATGAACTGCCCGTTCTCCGCCACAAAGGCATTTACGCCTATCAACGGAGTTTCTTGCAGCGCTTCATCACCTGGCCTCCATCTCCCCTGGAAAAAGCTGAGTCTCTCGAACAACTCCGTGCCTTGGAAAACGGAGCCTCGATCAAAGTCATTTCTACCAACGACACATCTCCCGGCGTAGATACTCCGGAACAAGCTCTCGAAATTGAGAGACTTATCAATTCATCTGGCCACTGATCACTGCTCACTTATCACTTTTATGAAATACATCTTCGTCACCGGCGGCGTCGTCTCATCACTGGGCAAAGGCCTAGCTGCTGCCTCCATCGGCACGCTGCTAGAGCATCGCGGTCTCACCACGCTGATGCAGAAATTTGATCCTTATCTCAATGTCGATCCAGGCACGATGTCTCCCTATCAACACGGCGAAGTCTATGTGTTGGATGACGGCGCAGAAACCGATCTGGACCTAGGCCACTACGAGCGCTTCACCTCCGGCGTTCTCTCCCGGATGAATAATCTAACATCGGGACAAGTTTTCGACGCAGTCATCAAAAAGGAGCGGCGCGGCGAATATCTCGGAAAAACCGTGCAGTTCATCCCGCACGTGACTGATGAGATCAAAGCCAGGATGCATCAAGTCACTTTGGATAACCCAAAAACTGACGTTCTCATCACGGAAATCGGCGGCACGGTCGGCGATATGGAAGGCTTACTTTTCATCGAGGCGCTCCGCCAATTTGCTCTAGAAGTCGGGAAAGAAAATGTCTGTTTCATCCACGTCACCTTGCTCCCGTTCATCAAAGCCGCAGGAGAAGTGAAGACCAAACCGACTCAGCAATCCGTCGCGAAACTCCGCGAACTCGGCATCCAGCCAGACATCGTCATCTGCCGCACAGAGGCAGACCTAGACGAAGACAACCGCAAAAAAATCGCGATGTTCTGCAACGTAGAACGCAAGAACGTCGTCGCCTTCCGCGATGTAGCGCACACCATTTACGAATGTCCGTTAGATCTACGCCGCGATAAAATTGACCGCCTCGTCGTCGATAAAATCGGACTCGGTCACACGCCGTCTCCAGCACTGGAAGAGTGGGAAAAATTCGTGCAACGCGTCATCCACCCAAAGCACAAAGTCACCATCGCCGTTGCCGGAAAATACATCGAGCTGCAAGACGCTTACAAATCCATTTACGAATCCCTGATTCACGCGGGTGCCCACCACGACACCAAGGTTCAATCATTCGCGTAGAAGCAGAAGCCATCGAAGATCACGGTGCGAAATCCATCATTGGAGATGTCGATGGTATCTTGGTTCCAGGCGGTTTCGGAGATCGCGGAATCGAAGGGAAAATCCTGGCAGCTCAGTATGCACGCCAACAAAAAATTCCTTACTTCGGGATCTGTCTGGGCATGCAAATCGCCACCATCGAATACGCTCGCAACGTCTGCGGCATGAAAGAAGCCAACTCCACCGAGTTTGATAAAGCCACGAAACACCCAGTGATTTGCCTACAAGAAGAACAAAAAGGAATCGAAGACATGGGTGCAACTATGCGCCTCGGCTCTTCGGAATCGATTCTTTTTGCAGGCACCAAAGCATCCGATCTCTACAACAATGTGGACCGGATTTTAGAACGCCATCGTCATCGCTATGAGTTCAATTCTGACTATCAAGACCGCTTGCAGGAAGCAGGTCTCGTCATTTCATGCGTCTCTGCCAACGAAGGATTAGTGGAAATTGTCGAACTCCCGAACCATCCATTCTACATTGGTGCCCAGTTCCACCCAGAGTTCCAATCCAAGCCAAATCACCCGCATCCACTCTTTGCAGGTTTCATCGCCGCCGCTTTAGAGAGATCGCAGCGGAACTGACTGCTTAGTTTCAAAAAACGCTGGTAAACTATTTCTCAGCTAACAGTTTACTGAAATAATCGATTGTTGCATCTAGGCCTTGGTCGAGAGCGATTTTGGGTTCCCAGCCGAGTTCTTTTTGAGCGATTGTGATGTCAGGTCTGCGCTGTTTTGGGTCGTCTCCCGGCAGCGGGAGATAGGTGATTTTCGACGGGCCATTGACCTTTTTCAGCACCATTTCAGCTAGCTGCAACATGGTGAACTCCCCAGGATTTCCGATATTCACTGGACCTGTGATGTTTGGCTGATTCATCAAGCGGATAAAGCCATCCACGAGATCATCTACATAGCAAAATGAGCGTGTCTGCGTGCCATCGCCATAAATTGTAAGGTCTTTTCCTTGCAGCGCCTGGACGATGAAGTTCGAAACAACACGACCATCATCGGGCAGCATGCGTGGGCCGTAAGTGTTGAAAATTCGCACGACGCGGATGTCCACATCGTTCTGACGGTGATAGTCAAAGAACAATGTTTCTGCGCAGCGTTTCCCTTCGTCATAGCAGGCACGAATCCCGATTGGGTTGACATTTCCGTGGTAGGATTCCGGCTGTGGATGCACGGTCGGATCGCCGTAGACTTCAGAAGTAGAGGCCTGAAAAACACGAGCTCCTACGCGTTTCGCAAGACCAAGGCAATGGATCGCCCCCATCACAGACGTCTTTGTCGTTTTGATCGGATTGTGCTGATAGTGCGGGGGCGAGGCTGGACAGGCTAGATTGTAAATTTGATCGACCTCATATTTGAAAGGCTCAGTCACATCATGACGAACGAGTTCAAAATAGGGATTGTCCATCAGGTGGGCGATATTTCGCTTACGTCCTGTGAAGAAATTATCCATGCAGATAATTTCGTTGCCTTCATTGAGAAGACGCTCGCAAAGATGTGAACCTAAAAAGCCTGCACCGCCAGTGATAAGAATACGCATGGAGCGAGAAGCAACAGAGTTTGAACGAATAGGCAAGAATAGATCGGTAAAAATGTTGTTACATCGCAACGATCCATCCTTGCCTAAAGGAAATTTCAGATCACTTCTGCGATCAGTTTCTCCAGTTTGACGATGTCGGCAGAGAATGCACGGATGCCGTGAGCCGTCTTCTCGGTGGCCATCGGGTCTTCATTGAGCATGAAACGGAAATCACTCTCGTTGAGTGAGATTTGATGATGATCACTGGCAGCAGCTTCCGCAGTGGTTAGGCTGGCAGTGATTGGCTCATCAGAGGCCTGGAGTTCGCCTAGTAGGCCAGGACTGATGGTAAGGAGATCGCAGCCAGCGAGAGCGATGATTTCGCCCTTATTGCGGAAGGACGCGCCCATAACTTCGGTTTTATAGCCGAATTTTTTGTAATAGTTGTAAATCGAACGCACGGAGATGACGCCGGGATCTTCCGCGCCTTGATAGTCTTTTCCTGTGGAGGCTTTATACCAATCAAGAATGCGACCCACAAATGGAGAAATGAGTTGAACGCCAGCCTCGGCACAAGCAACGGCTTGAGCAAACGAGAAAAGAAGCGTCAAATTACAGTGAATCCCTTCTTTTTCGAGAGCTTCTGCAGCTTTGATCCCTTCCCACGTAGAGGCAATTTTGATCAAAATCCGATTGCGAGAATATCCTTCCGCCTCGTAAGCGGCGATGAGTTCGTGCGCTTTGGCCACCGTGGCTTTGGTATCAAAGGAAAGGCGGGCGTCCACTTCGGTAGAAACGCGGCCCGGAACGATTTTGAGAATTTCCAGCCCGAATAGGATGAGGATGCGATCCAAAATGGTTTCCATGAGCGCTGGGCCAGTTTTGCCGGATTTTTTGCCATCGGCTACTGCCTGTTCTAGCAAGTGGCGGTATTCAGGTTTAGCCGCAGCTTGTAAAATCAGCGAAGGATTCGTGGTCGCGTCCTGCGGCTGATATTTTTTCATCGATTCGAAGTCACCTGTATCGGCGACAACGGTTGTAAACTGCTTTAGTTGATCAAGTTGGTTCATGCTCATGTAGGGGTGGAGGTAGACACGCGATGTAGGCTTGGGAAGTGGAAAAAACCGATTTGTGGCGGTGTGTCATGAATTTCACTTTAGCCAGCGATGAAGGAATTTGAAGATGAAGGCACCGGAAATCCCGCCGAGGATGTCGGCAAGCCAGTCATATTGATCATTTCCGGTGCGGCCTGGGGTGAAGCTTTGATGATATTCATCTAGGGCTCCGACAATGGAGATGATAATGACCGCAGTGAGGATCAACTTTTTCCAATTCACCGTCCCCGTTTGCCTTCGGTATAAATAAGCGCATAACAAACCGCTACCGCCGAAAAAAAAGCCGAAATGAGCAATTTTATCGAAATTTGCGATGGGCGGCTCTTCAGGTCCGGGCAACTTGAAAGAGGAAAATGTGAACAGAACAATGAACCAGAAAATAAATGCTCCTAGCCAAAATCTCGGGTTACGGGGAAGCCAATGCATGGGTGATATGTTTTGAAAATTGTTGGATGCGCGACGCACTAGCTATGTAAATCCGAGTGTTTTGCACGGACCAATTTTTGAATCGAGATATTAAACTTTTCCCCGCTGCATTCTGTCTGAAGTTTTCTCGAAATCCCCATCAAGCTTGCTTGACGGGGAGCGAGGAAAGATCATTCTCTGACCAGCGATTTGTCGCTTTCACACTTCTTTCCCTCAAATCACTATGAAGATTCATTTACCCTCGATCCTATTAGCCTTCGGCTGCGTCGCATTAGCCTCTTGCTATCCTTTTGACGAATCTCAAAATCGTAAAGCTCAAGTAGATGGCAAAAAAGACATGAAAAAAGTCGTCGAGCAAACGCCAGAAAAAACGGAGGCCGAGATGAAAGCTGCCAAGGAAAAAGCAGCAGCAAAGAGCAAAGCACGAGCCGAAGCGAAGAAACAGCAAATCGCTGAACAAGGCGATTCTCCTGAAATCTCCACCACAGCTCCTGATCCTGGGAAAGACGATGTCACCACGACGACACCGCCAGTCAAAGAGAAACGCAAGGAATACCCTACAGCGACTAAAGCACCGGGCAAAGAAGGTTTCGTTTTAAGCCCTTACAATAATAAACTGGTGGACGTTCGAGGCATGGCTCCTGGCACGCTCGTGCAAGATCCGACTCATTCCGGCGAAGGCTCGGGCCGTTTCCGTGTTCCTTAATTTTAAAATCCCGGTAGACCTTTCAATAGGATAAACCAACGGGTCCGGTAATCTGGACCCGGTTTTTTTGCATGAAAAACGACTTTTCAAAAATCACCATTCTGGGCGGCGGATTACTTGGCGGATCGCTCACTCTCGCCTTAGCAGCAATGGGAGACGATGCGCCACAAGTCAGTCTCTGGGCTCGCAGTGAGCACACGGTGACTACCGCCCGAGATCTTGGAATCTCGAATATCACAGCTGATCTCGCGGAGGCAGTGAAAGATGCAAAATGGTCATCCTCGCGGTTCCTGTCGGCTCGATGGCGTCTCTCGTTTCTGCGGCTTTGGAAGCAGGCTTGCCGGATGGCAGTTTGATTACTGATGTGGGCAGCGTGAAATGCGTGCCTCACCGCAAAATCCCACCCCTCTTAAAAGGTCGCGACATTCACTTTATTGGTAGTCACCCGATGGCTGGCTCTGAAAGGAATGGCTTATCTGCCATTACTGATAGCCTTTTTCAAAACGCCGCCTGTTTACTCACCAATGATAACAGCGCGCCGCCCGAGGTCGCCGCAGCCTTAGAACGTTTTTGGAAATCCATAGGATGCCGCACTTCTTGGATGGCAGCGGCGGTTCATGATGAATTAGTCGCTCGAATTAGTCATTTGCCGCACATTCTATCCGCTAGCACCGCCCGGGTCTGTTTGAAAGATCCGGCAGAAGGTCGCTTTGGCGGCGGTGGACTGCGTGACACTACCCGGGTGGCTGGGGGAAATCCAACAATGTGGGCTGAAATCGTGATGGAAAATCGCGAAGCCCTCACGGATTTACTCAAAGAAACCATCACCGATCTGCGTCTGATTTTATCCTCTCTGGAAAGTGGCCATCAGGAGCAAACACTGCAATGGCTCGAACTTGCGAAAGATCGTCGTAATTCACTTTACTCTCCCTGCTCGTTTTAATTTTTCCATTTCCAGCGTGAGTCAAAATTCTCCTCAATCATCCCGTTTCGCGATTGCGATCGATGGTCCCGCTGCTTCCGGGAAAAGCACGATTGCCCGGAAACTTGCCGAGAGACTCGGCT
>JAAURL010000231.1 GCA_012032235.1 Akkermansiaceae bacterium
AACACGGAGAAGAAGTTTGGGTAACCAGGCACGCTGACGCCCTCATAGGCCTGCATTCGATGCTCGTCGTAGAACCGGCTCAAGGACCGGCCGCCGCTACCGATGACCGGAATGCTGTCGGTGTCCATCACCTTGAATCAAGTTGAGGAAGCCCTGCAGTTGAAAGCGGTCAATTATGGGGATGACAGTCATTACGACACCATCAGTGCGTTCATCAAGAGCCTGCGCGGGAGCGATCCTGACGCCGCCATTTATTGGCTCGCCAAAATGCTGCATGCGGGTGAAGATCCACGTTTCATTACGCGGCGACTGGTCATCTCAGCGTCTGAAGACATCGGCCTAGCAGATTCCAATGCCTTGCGAGTCGCAATGGATGCACATCATGCCTTCGAGTTTATCGGAATGCCAGAGGGCAGAATCCCCATCGCCCATGCGACGGTTTATCTAGCCACTGCACCAAAATCGAACACCGCCTACGCCGCAATCGGCAAAGCGATGAGCGATGTGGAAAATGGCAGAACCTTGGCTGTTCCAGTGCACTTACGGACAAAATCTCGCAAGAAAATCGCCACCGCATCCGGTGAGTCACCCGCAGCAATGGCGTATCTCTACGCTCACGACTACGAGGGAGCCTACATCCCGCAAGCCTATTTACCGGAAGGGAAAATTTACTATCAGCCCGGTGATCAAGGGATGGAAAAGCGGATCAAAGAACGTCTTGATTTTTGGCGTAGCCAGATGGGGTCGTGAATCATTTGCGCTACGCAGAGAGACTTTTCAAAACCCTTCCGCAAGATGCGGTAGGGAGTGCGCTAGAAGCTTGCGCTCCCCGAATGAAGACATCTCGTCAAAACAACTAAGGAACGGTCACAGTGATCGATTGGCTCACGGTTAGTCCGTCCAAATCTGTGGCAGTGACTTGGATCGTTGTGCTACCCGTAGCGACTCCGGTGATCGTCACGTCAGTTCCGGTCACCGTGGCCGTTGCGATCGCTGGATTCGCACTGATTGCGGTATAAGTGAGGATGGGAGCAGGTCCGGTTGTGGTGATTTTCACTAACAGCGCTGGATCCAGTGTCACAGGAGCAGTTGCAGCGTCGATTGGGACATCTGATAGGGGATCTGAGCCTGAGCCGATGGGAACATTATAATTGCGGCGTGGCAGTGCGCCGATTTGATCAATGATCACCATTCCGGAAGTGGGAACACGACCGAAGACGGTGAAACCGCCATTTTGCACGTCTAGGTTCGCAGAGTTGTCTCCGAGGTTGATGAAAAATTGAGACGTTGCACTGTTGGGGTCTCCTCCCAGTTTTGCCATCGCTACAGTACTGCGCACGTTAGAAATACCTGGCTCATTCATCACAGCAGGGAATGTCACCACTCGGCTAAAGCCATCCGCCGTTGTATGTTTATAACCGCCACCTTGGACGACGAAATTCGCAGGAGCACGATGGAAAAACGTATTATCATATCTCATCGCATCCATGTAATCCATGAAGTTATCGACCGTCAGCGGCGTGGCTATTGGGTAGAAAATAATATCAAATGATCCTTTCGTGGTATTGATCCGTGCCGCGCTTTGCGTATCAGGATCAGAAAATTTTCCCGTGGTAGAGACAACGCTGTTTGCTGAGGCAGCCACGTTCACCGGAGAAAACGCTTGAACGACTATCGGAGCAGAAGCGATCATCAAAACAGTTTCCGAGATCGTCCCATCGCTGAATGTCGCCCGCAAAGTCACGTTAAAAGTTCCTGTGGTTGTGGGAGTCCCAGTGATCGTCCGAGGCGCTTCATTGTAAGCAAGTCCTGCGGGTAGCCCAGTCACTGTGATGCTGACGAGTTCCGCGGGTCTTGTTACTTGCACGGTGTAAAGAAACGGAGTTCCTACAGTCAATGCCTGTGGATTCAAGTCACCGATGATTCCATCTTTCGTGCGGACCTGCACTAGATTGCTGTAACCCGATTTAATGCTGAATTGGGAATCTGTATTGGATGAATTGGCCGCAGCCCGCACGCGGAATTCGTAGTTCGTGAAAGGTAGCAAATTCGAAACAGTTCCTGTGAGTGCAGCAGCCGAAATCCCGCTAGATGAGTTCACATTGAAGGTCTGGAAATTCGCATCACCGACGACACGATACTCGATTTCATTTCTGCCTTCACGAGCAGATTCGTCTTTCCAATTCACCGTCGCGGATGTCGAAGTCGAGCCAGTCGCTGCAAGATTCGTTGGCGCGTTCAGCCCAGTAGATCTAGCTGGGAAAACGTTAGAAAATTCTGAATCAATTCTCACTCCGCTCACTGATCTAAACGCT
Organism: Akkermansiaceae bacterium; assembly: GCA_012032235.1. Taxonomy (GTDB): domain Bacteria; phylum Verrucomicrobiota; class Verrucomicrobiia; order Verrucomicrobiales; family Akkermansiaceae; genus Luteolibacter. Next base: position 2,316 of record JAAURL010000231.1, read on the forward strand.
CTTACGCGGAACTGATGATCGGCGCTCAGGGTAAAATTTGGGATGCCATTTGCGGAAGTCGAATTCGCCCCTGTCGTTCCATTTGAGATAAACGCAGCACCATTCAAGCTAGTCTGAAGCTCAAATCCAGTTTCGATCGAGGAATTGTCTTTCCAGCTAAATGAGAAAGCCCCCTCACCTTCTGGCGTAGCGACTAATTCAGACGGTGCTTTCAATCCAGTAGATCTGACTGAAAAAACATTTGAGTAATCCGAAAAGATGAGCTGCTCGACGTTCTCTTCGACGGGTGGATTAGAGCCTGGTTTGGTTTGTTTCACGCTAACGACTCGAAATGCTCTTAAGCGAAACTGATGGTCCGCATTCAATTCAAAATTCGGAACTGCGTCGGCAAAAGTCGAATTGGCTCCAGACGATCCTCTTAAAACAAATTCCCCACCGTTCACTCTAGTTTCGAGCTGAAATCCGATTTCAGACGAAGAGTTGTCTTTCCATTTGAACGAAAAGGCTCCCTCGCCTTCTGGCGTGGCGACCAAGTCAGACGGTGCAACGAAAAGCGGGGTCTTCACGGTGACGGCTTTCGTGAATTTCGTCCTGCGAATCGGCGCGTTGGGATCTCCAATATACGCCCGAATTCGGAATGAATAGTTTGTTCCCGGTTGCAATAGGCCTATGGGGATTTTGAATGATTTGCGGGGTGAGACTAAAGTGAGTGCTTGCCATTCTTTCGCTGAACCTGCCTTCACTTGAACGATGTAGCCATTCTCGACTGTCGAGTTATCTTTCCATGAAAGAAGGACGGCGCCGTCGTTGATCACTTTTGCTTTCAGCTTAGTCGGTGTGCCGAAAGTCTCGGAAGATGGCACCTTCACCGTGGCGATAGCCGTCTCCTTGGAAAAAGCCTCCTGTCCTGCGGCACCATTGTAGGAGGCCAGACTAAAACCCAATGTCCGGCCTGTCGTGGGAGGAGTGAATAGCAAAAAGGATCTTTTATTGTCAGGGAGAGTCTGGACGCTCGTCGTAGGAATTAACGCGTAGGATTGCGGCTTTTCGTCTCTAGAAGCCGCAGAAATTCTCCAGCCAGTTTCATCTGCCGAATTGGAAGTCCAAGTAAGCTGGAACGCATTCACGCCCACGGCTTGCACCTTGAAGTCCGAGGGAGGATTCGGCGCAGCCATGGCAAACGATGTATTCCACAGGAAAAACGCGATAGCTGTTTTGAGCAGATATTTCAGATTCATAAAAACTGTAGGGAAAGTTGCATGATTTCGCTCTCTGGCAAAGCCTTTGATGAAAACAAGTCGCCCGCAGGTCTGGCACCTTGGGAGAAAATGGTTCTCCAAAGTCCGTTTTTGCAAATTAGTTCAGATCGTTTAAATATCCAAAAATACTACATGCTGTATTGAAATACAAATTTCAACACATCATGTGGTGTTTATTGCATCTCCCAGATTGCATCCGTCATTTTGATGAGTCAATCTTGGACCGTCCACTTCCCTCGCGGACGAACTTCCAACTACTCCTGTCTATGTATCTCAAAACTCTCGAAATCCACGGTTTCAAGTCCTTCGCGGATAAAACCGTGTTTGAATTCGCCCCAAGGCGTCACCGGCATCGTCGGGCCGAACGGCTGCGGAAAGTCAAACGTCGTCGAATGCGATCCGCTGGGTGTTAGGCG
>JAAURL010000043.1 GCA_012032235.1 Akkermansiaceae bacterium
GAGCGCTGGGCACTCCGTCGCGAGTGTGGAAAATTTTATCCGTGTCGGTGCCGGTGAAGCGGCTGCTGGCTTCGTGTTGGATCGGCAATTTTTTCGCCGCTGCCGTGTCGATGAGTCGTTGCACGACTTTCGGGTGATTCGCCGTGCCATGGGTGAGAGTTGGTCCGCCGCCCAGTTTCACGCTGCCGTGCTTTGCTGGGTCTAATCCTGGGGTGTCCGTCGCGTGAGTGACGTCTAGGCAAATGCAAAGATCCGGCCGCAGGCGGTAAGTTGCCATCATCGCTCCGTGGCCGCCGATTTCTTCCTGAACTGCATTGAGGCAAATCAAGCTGAACGCGGGTTTTTTCTTTCCTTCCGCGATGCGCTTCATCACTTGCGCGATGATGTAGCCACCGATTCGATTATCCAATGCCCGGCTGATCAAGCGCCTGTGAGACAGCTCCATCGGGCCGTCTTGATACACGGCGGGATGTCCCACACGGATTCCTAATGCGGCGACTTCGGAGGGATTTGATGCTCCCACATCCACCCATAAATCATGCACGGCGGGAGATTTTTCCGTGCCGGCCTCATCGCGGCGGAGGTGGATCGCTGTGTTTCCGATGATGCCGGAGATTTTCCCACGATCTCCTAAAATGGTGAGTCTGCGACCTCGTGCCGTTGCGGCATCAGAGCCGCCTACGCGATCGATGCGGAGAAATCCTCGATCATCGATGTGCTTGACCATGTAGCCAATCTCATCTGCATGAGCTTCTAGCATGATGATGCGTTTTGATTTCCCGGGAAAGCTCGCCCAAGTGGAGCCATAAGAATCGCACGTGACATCCTGTGCGTACGGCTTGATCCAATCTGCCCATACCTGCTGGCCGGGCATTTCAAAACCAGTCGGACTAGGCGTTTCTAATAAATGGAACAGAAAATCACGATCATCTTTTTTCATCTCGAGGATTTGAACCCTGCCAATAGCAGCTGGCAAGGGGATTGAGTCGTGATGCCCTCACTGCGCCGCCAGAAATTTCAGAACATCTTCCGCTTGTTTGTCAGTGGAGGCTTTGTTGTCGCTCCAGACGAGTTTCGCGTCCTTGAAGAGAAACGCTTGGCGCTTCGGGAAGCCAGCCATGGTCGGAACCCCGAAGGCTTTAATGACAGCTCCGTTTTCATCCGCCAGAAGATCAAAGGGCAACTTGTATTTGTTTTTGAACTCCTTTTGAGATTCCACTTTGTCAGCACTGACGCCGAAAATTTTCACCTCTTTATCAGTTAGGCTTGCGTAGGAATCGCGCAAACTACAGGCCTGTTTCGTGCAGCCTGGAGTGTCAGCTTTTGGATAAAAATAGACGAGTGTGTAGCCCTTTGCTCCCGCTTCGTTTAATTTTACCATCTGGCCGTCTTGATTCTTTTGCCCAACTGTTGGCAACGCAGAGCCGACCACGATAGGATCGGCGAGGGCGTTGCCTGCGAAAACGGTAGTGGCAACGGCACTGAGGATTTGAGTGATTTGCTTCATGTTGATTTATCTTACGACGGATTTTGAAACCGCCACCAATTTTTCCGGTAAAAAAGCGGAGGAATTTGTGTCTTGAACCGAATCCTGTGTCAGAATCATGATTCTCGCACGGCATGTCTAAAACTGAAACGGAACAGGAAATCATTTACGAAGGGATCGCTGCGTCCCCTGGTATTGCCATCGCTCCGGTGCATGTCGTGGCGCGGGGCTTTTCTGCCCCAGAAGTCTATGAAATCACTGAGGACCAAGTGCCACGTGAGCGTGAGCGTTTTTCACACGCCTTGGAAATTACCAAGCGGCAGCTGATCGAATTGCGAGATCGGCTGGAGGAGCTGTCTGGCGATCATGAAAGCGAAATCTTCGAGGCGCACGTGATGATGCTGGAAGATAGCTCCGTGTTGAATAAAGTTCACAACGCGATCAGCTCTCGCCTACAAAATGCAGAATTCGCGTTTTACGCCGTGATGCAAAATTTCCTAGAGGCGATGCGGCGTATTCCTGATACCTACTTGCGGGAGCGGACATCGGACATCAGCGATGTCGCAGAACGTGTATTAAGAAATTTCAGTAGCGAAGGAGATACGCGAATCAGCGCGCCGGATGATAAGCACATCCTCGTCGCCTATGATCTAACACCTTCCGACACGGCTTCGATGAACCGTCGCCATGTGTTAGGCTTTGCCACCGAGCAAGGCAGCGTGAACTCGCACACCGCGATTCTGGCCCGCTCTTTCGGGATTCCGGCGATTGTCGGGCTGGATGGTGCGATCATCGACATCATGGCATTGTCTCCCGCGATTATCGATGGATATGCGGGGAAACTGATTTTACATCCCACGAAGGAAACGATTGAGCACTATCGCCAGCTCTCGTTAGAAAAAGAGCGGGTGAAACACTCGCTGGATGCGATGCGCGGTGCGGCAACGCAGACGACCGATGGACGCGCGCTAACAGTTTCCGCAAACATTGAGCTAGTCAATGAATTGGCCTTGGTAAAGCGCAGTGGCGCAAAAGGCATTGGACTCTATCGGACGGAATTTTTACTCCTCAATGGTGATGAAATACCAGACGAACAACGTCAGGCAGAAGCCTATTCGCGAGTGGCTCGTGAAATGTCACCCCACAGCGTGATCATTCGCACGCTAGATGCAGGCGGTGATAAATTACCTGTCGAGCCGCTAACAGAAACGGAGCCGAATCCATTCCTAGGTTGGCGCGGTATTCGCGTTTCATTGGCACGTCCGGAAATGTTTCGGGAGCAAATCCGGGCCATTCTCAAGGCCAGTGCATTTGGAAAAACCGCTGTCATGTTTCCGATGATTTCCGGCCTAGCAGAAGTGCATGAATCCAAAGACATGGTCCGCCGCTGCATGGATGAATTGGAAAAAGAGAAAATTCCTTTTGATCGCTCTCTTCCTATCGGGATCATGATTGAGGTTCCAGCCGCTGCCATCTGTGCAGACATTCTGGCCCCGGAAGTCGATTTCTTTTCCATCGGCACGAACGATCTCATCCAATACACCGTGGCAGTAGATCGGGTAAATCCTCATGTCGCAGATCTATATCGCCCAACTCATCCAGGCGTTATCCGTCTGATCAAGCGCACGATTGATGCGGCAAATGAGAATGGCATTTGGACCGGTGTTTGCGGTGAAATGGCGGGAGATATTCGCCTGACTCCGCTTTTGTTAGGTCTAGGTGTCGAGGAGCTTTCGGTAGGTCCGCAGCAAGTTCCGCGCGTCGGCCAAGCCATCCGCTCGCTGAGTTATTCTGAATGTGCAGCTATGGCTGGTGAAGCGCAGCAAGCCAGACGCAGCCAAGAAATTCTGGATATGTCGATGGAGCTGGCTCGCAAGCATTATCCTGATTTGTTAGATTAGATTTTTCCCACATTTCCTCCAGCCGCTTCTCGGAAATTTTCCCTAACAGCGGCACATCTGGAGCGAACAAGGAAATGCGGTATTCCTCCAGTGCCCAACCGTAATCCCAGATACGCGGTTCTTCTTGATTTCCCGTCCAACGCCGAAACCACGGCAGCCAAAACCGCCGCAGCCGGTCCATTTTTTCCAGATCCTTCACAATCGGGAGCGATGATACACGGCCCAATCGAGAGCGAATCGCCCTCAGCCGCCGGGGATAATCACTCAGCCGATGATAGCCTGCTAACCACGCAAAATCTTTGCGGAAAAGCCAGGCGAGCTGCTCCTCCAGATCTTCGGCGATTTCTCCCAAATTTCGATTCTCTCGATTCGCGGAAATCCATTTTTGAATATCCGGGAGAATCTCGAAAATTTCATCTAACGATTTCCCGATGACCGCTGCCGCTTCATACCAATGTCCTCGCGCTCTCTCTGTGATTGCGCGGAACTCATCGGGAGAACGTGGGAAATTTTTCCCTGCCGCTCCTTCTGCGGCTAACAAAATCAACTTCTCCAGGGAAGTTCCACCAACACCCAGGCGCGGCATTTCCACCTTTACCATCAGGCCTAACGGGAATTTTTTCTTCAGATAGTTCACTTGTTCTCCGTGCGCTAGCCACAGCAATCTAGCACCACCCGCACGATGAGATTCCGCAGCCTCTGCTGGACAAGTGAAGGCCCGCACACCGACGGAACTTCCCTCATCCACCAAGGCTGGATAAGCCGCTCCTCCCGGTGTGTAGACCACCTCTGGCAAGCATTCTCCATCCCATGAGGAAATCCCGCGTTGCTCGATATTCACGTTTGCGGCGGCTTCAAAACGCACTCGCATCTGATCGGCGAGCTGCAACTTTAGCACCGCCACATCGGTATCCATCGCCAGTTCTTCTCCATCATCATCGCAGATCCAAATCTTGGTCACTAGTTCTGGTGGCAATTTACTAGAATCATATTCACTAACAGGAACGACAGCGCCCGTGCGCTCCTTCAGATATTCTGACAAGGCATTTAAAATCGGTTGATCCTTTGGCGCAAATTTCCACAGCTCCGCAAATCCATCCGCTGCTGGACCGATCGGCTGGCAAGCGCGGCGATAATCTTTCGGCAGGGAGCGCAATAAGATCTCCACTCGCTCGCGCAAATTCCCATCTACTCCCCATGCGGGCAACCAATCCGGTAATTTCGGGAGTTGATCGACATGCACGCCCAACGTTACGCCGTCATCGCGCTCTCCCTGTTTCGCATGATAGTAGAGAGAATAGCATTCTCCCGCGTGATTCAGAGAATCAGGAAATGCAGCAAGCTCCAGATGTTCCAAATCTTCATCGACGACACCCGCGATGCCTAACAATAATAGGTCTTCATTTTTTTCTAACCAGCGGTGAAATGCCGCGGCGGTATTGATTTCTCCCGGGATGCGTTGCGCGTAGAAATACAATAGCGCTTCGTCACTCCATAAGCCGCCAGGCCGCCGCAGCTTGTGTTCGATCGCTTCGATTTCCGTGCGCATTTCCGCGACATGATCGATAAATTTGCAGCGTTTTCGGATGCCTCCGCCGATGATTCCCTCTCGCAAAAAAACATTTCTAGCAGCTTTCGCATCAACGCGGCCATAGTGCACACGCCGCCCAGCGATGATCGGGAGGCCGCCACAAATCACCGTTTCCTTGCCATAAACCGCTCCCTGGTTTTCGTCCCAATGTGCCTCTCCATATTTACTTTTACACAAATGCGGCGCAACGGATTCCACCCATGCAGGATCGATCCGGGCAACTCGCCGTGCCCATAATCGGGATGTTTCCACTAGCTCCATCGCCATGACCCACTCGTGGCGTTTTGAAAGACCAAACAATCCAGAGCCGGGAAATATCGCGAAAAATCCGCCGTTCGCGCTTTGATAGGATTTCGATTCTCGATCCCAAATGCCAAACTGACGCGGGACTCCAGAGAGGAGCGCCTTATGAATCGTCGCGTAGGCCGCCGCTCCTGATAGATCGCTCCCGATTTTGCCGAGCTTGAATTTCCACTCGCGCTCTAACAGCTCAGTGAGTTCATCGCAAACATTCGCCCACTCTATGACGCGCCGAGCATTTAAGAAAGTTGGGCCACAGTATTTCCGCAGCGCATTGCGTTTCCAGCGGCCCCGCTCATCGCGAAAACGGGAGAGATCCTGCCACATCCGTAGCAGGGAAATGAAGTCGCTTTCACCGTCTTTCCACCGGGCATGCGCTGCATCGGCTTCCCGTGTTTTCTCCGCTGGGCGCTCCTTGGGATCGTTGGATTCCAGCGCCGCGATGATGGGTAAAACTTCTGCGAGGCAGTGCTCCTTCCGCGCCTCGATCAGCATGCGTCCCAACCGTGGATCGACTGGCAAGCGGGAGATTTGACGCCCGTAATCAGTTAGGTTTTTTTCCCGATCCAGCGCGCCCACTTCGCGCAAAGTTCGGTAACCTTCTGCGATGGCTTTCGGCGCGGGAGGATCGAGAAACGGGAACTCATCGATCTCCGGCAGTCCTAGAGATTTCATCCGTAAAATCACGCCTGCCAGGGAGCTGCGGCGGATTTCTGGATCGGTAAATTCTGGGCGATCTGTTAGCTCCATTTCCTCATAGAGTCGCACGCAAACTCCATCGCGCACCCGGCCACAGCGGCCTTTTCTCTGGCGTGCGCTGGCTTGGCTAACAGGCTCGATCTGCAACCGTTGCACGCCTTTTCCCGGGCTCCATCGACTGACGCGTGCCACGCCGGAATCGATCACACAAGCGATCCGCGGAATGGTTAGGGAAGTCTCAGCCACATTGGTCGCAAGGATCAATCGGCGTTGATTTCCGGGATTAAAAACCCGCTGCTGATCTCCCAAACCCAGTCGTGCAAATAACGGGAGAACTTCCGTGTTACGATCGTTTCTCCCGCTCAGAACGTCGGCGCATTCGCGAACTCTCCCGCTCACCAGGGAGGAAAATTAGTACATCACCGTTTGGCTCTACCATCTGCTAGATAATCGACTGCGCGGGAGACGTGCTGTGGGAGATCTTCGTCATCGAAGGGCGGGAGGAAAAATTCTGTCACCGGAAACATTCTCCCGGGAGCTTCGATCACTGGCGCGGGATTTCCCGCGTGGGAGAAAAATTCGGCAAACGCTCCCGCGTCCAAAGTGGCGGAGGAGATAATGAGTTTCAGATCTTTTCTCCTGCCTAACAGACGCTTTAAGTAGCCTAACAGGAAATCGATATTCAGGGAGCGTTCGTGTGCTTCGTCGATGATGAGAGCTTCATATTGTTTCAGATCCCGGTCGCCCTGTGTTTCTGCCAGCAGGATTCCATCGGTCATGAATTTGATCTGCGTTTCCCGGGAGGTTTTGTCCTCGAAACGCACTTGATATCCGACGTAGCTCCCTAGCGGAACTTTTAGCTCTTCCGCGACGCGCTTGGAAACGCTGGCCGCTGCGATCCGCCGTGGCTGCGTGCAACCAATACGCCCGCCGTTTTCTCCTAGTGCCTCCGCGACCATTTTTGGCAGCTGAGTCGTTTTCCCGGAACCGGTTTCACTGACCACCACCACCACCGGATTTTCCCGAATCGCCGCCAGAATTTCTTCCCGCATCTCCACCACGGGTAGTTCATTCGGGTAATTCCATTGCATCGTCATGTGGCGCGCCAGATCTAGTCCCTTCCCAGTGCTAGGCAAGCCCGTATGTCGGGTCTGTGAGATTGGAATTTCTCCACGGCCATGGCACATATCGGCTGAGATTGCGTATATTCTGGGTTGCGCGGTCAGCCCTTGTTGGTTCAGGTTCTACCGAGTCCGACTGGCTATCAGGGAAAATAAATTTTTTAAACCAAACGATGAATAACTCACCTGGAGAACCGTCCAAGATCGCGCTGGAGCCTATCGGCACCATCGATTCGGATGACTCCATGAATGTTCCGGATGATGATCTCCGCTTGGTTTCACTGGCTCAAAAGGGCGACATGCATGCCTATGACGAGCTTGTGACCCGGCACCGTGGAAGAATTTTCGCCATGATCCGCAATATGATTCATCAAGAAGCCGAAGCCTGGGACCTCGCCCAAGAGGTCTTCATCAAGGCGTGGCGGGCTTTGCCGCGATTCGAAGCGAGAGCAAAATTTTCCACATGGCTCTATCGGATCGCTCATAACGTGGTTTATGATTGGGTGCGAAAACGGAAAATCGAAAGCATCGGCGAGCTGAATGATGAAATTTTTGAACGTGAGAGCATCGACTCTAGCTCATCGACGACGCCTTCTGGCGGAGAGTCTCCTGATACGACGATGTCTAACAGCGAGCTGCGAGTGAAGATCGAAAAAGCACTCGCCAAACTTTCCCCGGATCACCGCGAAGTTGTCATTTTAAAAGACGTGCAAGGCCTGTCTTACAAGGAAATCGCCGATGCGATGTCGAGTACAATGGGAACGGTGATGAGCCGCTTATTTTACGCACGCCAGAAACTCCAAACATTGCTAAAAGATGAATACGAAGCCCGATGAAGAAACTCTAGCCCTGTGGCTAGATGATGAATTGGTAGGAGATGATCTCGCCGCAGTCGAGGCGTGGGCGATGACCCAGCCGGAACAAATTCAGGCGCGCGCGGAAATCCGCAGCTGGCGAAAGACCATGTCATCGGCGCTCCCTGCCAGCGAGGAGCCGCCGTATCCAGATTTCTTTAATCACAAAATTTTACAAGCGGTTCGTGAGCCGATTTCGCAACCTGTGGCTCCTGTGAAAAAATCGTTTTCTTGGAGACATTTACTCATGCCAGTCGCGGCTGGTGTTGGCATGGCGTTGACTTTCCTGGCTGGGAAAAATTCAAAAGCGAACATCTCGAACGAAGTCGAATACGCGAATATCCCGAGGGCGATTCCTGTCGCTGAGCCCGTGCTTTACACGCCGGAGATTGGAGTGAATGCGGATTGGTTCGCGAGTGAGCAGGCGTCCGCATCGGTGATTGTTTTAAATGGTGTCGCGGCGATTCCAGACACGATGGATTTCAGCAAAACCGTTTATTTGCCGACAGAGAGCGAGATCGACTCGACCGTGCAGTTAGAAGCCGAGTCCACAACGGAAAGCGCACCATGATGAGACGCCGCCAATGGATTCGATGCTTCACCGCGGCCAGTTTTTTGGCTTTGGCAAACGCCGCATTTTCCCAAGAAGATCCTGGCAAAGCGAACATTGGTGACGTCAATGTGAGCGTCTACTACGCGAGTAATGGAGAGGTGAGTGCTGCAGATCAGAAGACCGAGCCTGTTCCCGAGAAAATGGTGAAACGCCTGCAAAGCGAAGAGCGCTTACGGTTTAAAAATTATCGCACGCTGGGGAAAGATACTCAGCCGTTATTGCGCAGTTACGAAAGCTGGGCGCAACCGTTGAAGCCCTCGGACGAAGTGTTAGTGCGCTTCGAAGCCCGCACTTTACCCACGGAAAAAGTCACGGGACTGGATCTGGAGCTTTGGCTCAGTAAGAAGAAAGTTTTAAAAATGGATGCTTGGCTGGAGGGAGACCGTCCACTTATTGTTCTAGGCCCAGAATGGCGGGGTGGACGTTTAATTATTTCCGTAAGCCTTGCATCGAAGGAGAAAATCAACAAATAACAATTATATGAAATTAGTAATGATTTTATTGATGATGCTGACTGCGTCTTTGCATGCAGCAAGCTTGGAGTTTGCGGAAACCTCTAAGGAGATCGCAGTTGCCATGGATGCTGAGACGGCGACTGCGGAATTTGCGTTTACGAATAAGAGTGATAAAACCATCACGATCAAGAGAAGTGACGCTGGCTGCACTTGCGTCTCTGCGGTAGTTTCCGGAGGAAAGTTTAGTTACGCTCCCGGTGAATCTGGAACAATCCGTGCAACATTCGAGATAGGAAACTATTCTGAGACGGTTGAAAAAATACTCGCAGTCTGGTTAGATTCTGACTCGCCAGAAGTGCCGTCGGTTAAACTTTTCATGAAATTTAAGATTCCGGTTTTGGTGAAATTAGAGCCGAGAACCTTGAAATGGACAGTCGGCGATAAAGCAGAGCCCAAGACGATTAAAATCAGCATGGCTGAAGGGCAAGCCATCCATATTACGAATGTGGAGTCCAGTTCTGAGGCATTTACCCAGGAGGTCAAAAAAATCAAAGATGGCAGTGAATACGAATTGGTTGTCACGCCGAAGAGCACGGAAGATGCTCATTTAGCCATTTTCCGGATCGATACGGATTGCTCTTTGCCTAAGCACCGTATCCAGCAGGTATTCGGAGTGGTTAGGAGACCGACAGCTCCAGCGGGCAGCGATCTGTCTATCTATTAAAAGGATCAGTTTGATTTTTTGATGAATGAATGCGTTCGGCCAGTTAGTAGCGATTACGTTTGTTTCCGGCGCGGCAGTTGCAGGCACTTACTTATTAAAAGGTGGGCCAGAACGCAAACTGACCTGTAACCCTGCGGCAATCAAAAAGGACGAGATATGCATCCAGCAAATTCTAGCTGACGCAAAAGTTCTCTGGGTCGATGCACGCTCCAGGAAAGATTGGGAGCGGGATGGATTACCGGGTTCTGTTTTGTGGAACCTCGATGCGGGCGAAGACACGCAAACTTTTGAAGCTGAAATCGCAGCTAGAATCATCGAGACGCCACGTGTCATTGTCTACTGCGGCAATGAAAACTGTGGACTCAGCCGTCAAATTGCCGAGAAAATCAACGCGCTGCAGCTTGGTGCTGAAATTTCCGTTCTCTATGGTGGCTGGCGAGCCCTGAATGAGGCGGGGAGGATTGAGAAAAAGCCTTGATGCTCCAGCTCACGCCCGCAAAAAAAACGGCGGCTTGGAAAAGCTGCCGTTTTTGCGAAAAATAGACTCTGGTCGCTTAAACGCCTTTTTTGACGATGTCGTCAAGAAGGTCGATGACGCGGTTGGAGTAGCCCCACTCATTATCGTACCAGCTGACCAGCTTGAAGAAAGTGGAATTCAGCTCGATGGATGAGCCAGCGTCAAAGATCGACGAACGTTTGTCGTGGATGAAGTCAGAAGAAGCAACCTCATCACTGGTTACGCCGAGGATGTCTTTCAGGTAAGTTTCCGAAGCCTTGGTGAGAGCCGCGGTGATTTCCTTGAGAGAAGTTTCCTTGGTGGTTTTTACGGTGAGATCAACGACAGAGACGGTAGGTGTTGGCACGCGGAAGGACATCCCGGTGAGTTTCCCAGCGACTTCTGGGCAAACGAGAGCAACAGCCTTTGCTGCACCCGTGGTGGATGGGATGATGTTGATCGCAGCACTGCGTCCACCTTTCCAATCTTTCTTAGAAGGACCGTCTACAGTTTTCTGCGTAGCGGTGTAGGAGTGAACGGTGGTCATGAGGCCTTCTTCGATACCGAAACCTTCCTTGAGAAGCACGTGCACCAGTGGAGCGAGGCAGTTGGTGGTGCAGCTTGCGTTTGAAATGATGTGGTGCTTAGCAGGATCGTAGAGGTGATCGTTGACGCCTTGGACTAGAGTGATGTCCTCGCCTTTTGCAGGAGCGGAAATGATGACTTTTTTCGCGCCAGCGGTGATGTGGCCTTTTGCTTTGTCTGCCTCTGTGAAAAGTCCTGTGGATTCGATGACGACATCCACGCCTAGCTCTTTCCACGGCAGACCTTCTGGGCTGCGGGCGCTGACGACTTTGATTTCGTGGCCATTGACGACGATGATGTCGTCTTCTTCTAGTTCTGGGGAAGATTTCTTCGATGAAACGGTCCCTGAAAAGCGACCCTGTGTGGAATCATACTTCAAAAGGTAAGCAAGATTGTCAGCGGGGACGATGTCACCTACGGCGGCAACGTTGAAAGTGGTTCCGAGGTGGCCTTGTTCGACGAGGGCACGGAAGACGAGACGACCGATGCGGCCGAATCCGTTGATGGCAATAGTAGTCATGGCGGTGTTTCTGGGGTGCCGATGCAGTTTCTGTGCCCGGCGGCGGGATTTTGCACGTGAAATTCATCCCGTCAACCTTCGGAAATGAATCGGTAATAAACTCACGGTCTTGGAAACAATACTAACAGATTCTAATTCCACAAAATTCACCGCACCGGTTCTTGTGAAATCTCTAAAATTTTTCCGTGTCTAGCGGCATGATCCATGTTTCGTATCGCTGCCGTGATTGCTAAAAATTTCAACGACCGAGTCATCGCCCCATCATTATTGGCGGCAGATTTTTCCCGTATTCACGAAGAAGTCAGCCGGGCGATCCATGCAGGTGCGGACTGGATGCATCTGGACGTGATGGATGGGCATTTCGTGGATAACATTTCCTTTGGCCCAGCGATCGTGCAGACGGTGCATGAAACGAATGACATTTTCCTAGACGTCCACCTGATGATTTCCCGGCCAGATCACTACTTGCAACGTTTCATCGCAGCGGGATCCGACCTCATCACGGTGCATGTGGAGGCAGACCACGATGTCGCAGAAACGCTGCGCCGGATCCGGGAGGCTGGCTGCCAAGTGGGACTAGCGCTGAATCCCGCCACGCCGATCAGTGCGGTGGAGCCGTTTTTAGATCAGATCGATCTGTTGTTATGCATGACGGTAGTTCCCGGCTTTGGTGGTCAAGCATTCATGCCGGAGGTTTTGGAGAAAATCCAAGCAGCGGTGAAAATAAGAGAGACAAAAAATCTCTCATATCACGTTGAAGTAGATGGAGGTATTGACGCAGTAACGGCTGCCCGTTGCTATGCCGCTGGAGCAAATGTCATGGTTGCTGGCTCATCCACCTTCCGCGCTCCAGACATGGCCGCTGCCGTCACTGCAATCCGCAACGCATGAAACCAAACTACCTTCTTCCCGCTCTCGCGGCTGTCCTAGGATTTTCCATCGCCTGGATTGCGAAGCCTGCGGGCACGTCTCTTCCAGCGCCAGTGACTGATCATAAAGAAACAACATCCAAGCCGGTGCCATCGCCGCGGATGGTATCAGAAAATCGAAATTCGGGTTCCGTGAGACCAAAGCCCAAGGACGTCAACGCCAGTGATTTCCCGCTAGCCGATCAATTTGACCAAGGACCAAAGACCCGCGACGAGGCGCGGATGCTCCGCCTGACGGAGGCGCTGGGGCTTTCCATCGATCAACAAGGAAAAATCATCAGCTTGATCGAAGACGTGCAGTCCAAGCTGGATAGTAAATTGCCAGTATTGGAAGATCTAACAAATCGCGGGAAAATGGTAGAGGCCGGGCTGGAGCAAATTTTAACGCCCGAGCAGCTTGCGAAATTTCAGGAAATCCGTATTCGGGAGCGGGAGAATCGCACGGAGCTACGGGCACAAAAAATGCTCGCGGACGCCCTCGAAGACATCGATGTGGGACCAGATCAGCGCGAAGAACTGATGGCTCGATTGCGGGAGAAAGTGAGATCCGATTTGCAACCCATCCCTGCGGCTGCGACGCTTTTGTTTGATAAATCGATCCTGCCAACGAGCAACAAAGAGCTCTCTGTGGACGGTTTGCTCTTACTATCAAAAATGAGTAACAAGCCGACTAGCAATGATGGAAATAAGGTCCACCAAGAAGTGATGGAAAGCCAGCGCCGCGAATTGGAGGAGATTTTAAAATGTTTCGACGGAGTCCTCACCGGCGGCCAAATGGGACAGTATCAGGCCATTGTCCATGAGCGCCGTGCGACTCTCAAAAGGATGCGGGAAAACTCGCTCCGCGCAGAGGCAGAAGCAGAATTCCGCAGGCAAAATCCACCGCCCGCAGTCCTGGGAAGTAACGTCCCAGCTCCCGTGATCAGAGAGGAGGAACAGGACGCGTTCGAGGTAGATCCTAAAGACTTAGAGTGATTTCTAACCGATATCTCCTGACAGGTGATTGTTGAAATCCATCGCGCCATGGAGAATCCGAATGACTCGAACCACCTCCTCCTCGGCCATAAAGAAAATGACATGTTTTTCGTGGCGAGCTGAGCGCAGCCGGACAAAAGATCTTTCCGTAATGGATGAGCTTGAGGAAAATCCCGAATTTCTTCGAGCTTTCTCCAGATTCCACGAAGGTAGATCGTTTCCTGCTTGGCTCCCCAAGCATGAAAGGTGTAGGTCGCAATCGATTGCAAATCGCGAATCGCTTCAGGCGAGAGGATGAGACTCATCGTACAGATTTTGCCAATGATTGGAAATCCGCCTCGGTTGCCACGGCGATGCCCTCTCCACGTTTCAGTTGGTCATAGCCGATTTTGATTTCTGCACGGAGCTGCTCATGCATTGCGTCCTGCTTCAGGAGGAGTCGCAGAGATTCCCTTACGACCTCGCTGGCATTATTATAGAGACCTGAATCTACCTTACTTTTGACTTGGCGCTCAAGTTCGGGAGTCAATGAAACATGCATAAAATTACTTCGCCCATTCTTCAAAGATTGTCAATCTTTGAAGAACGCTGATTTCCGGCGAAGTTTCTTCAAGCTACCAGAGCCTTTAATCTGCGGCAGACTTCTTCGACATTGGCGCGGGAATTGAATGCGGAAATGCGGAAGTAACCTTCCCCTGCGGAGCCGAAGCCGGAGCCGGGAGTGATGACGACTTGGGCATCGCCGAGCATTTTATCAAACATATCCCACGAGCTTAGACCTGCCGGGCAACCAACCCAAACGTAAGGCGCATTTTCTCCGCCAAAGACGGGCAGACCAGCAGCGGCTGCGGCTGCGCGGAGGAGTTTCGCATTTCCCATGTAGTGTTCGATCAGTGCGCTGACTTGGGCTTTTCCTTCAGGAGAAAAAACAGCAGCAGCAGCTTTTTGCACTGGGTAGCTGGCACCGTTGAACTTGGTACTGTGGCGGCGGGACCAGAGCTGATGGAGCGGGATCCTCTCACCTGTGTCAGACTTCGCACTCACCGTTTTCGGGATGACGATGTAGGCACAACGGACGCCGGTGAAACCACCGTTTTTCGAGAAGGAGCGGAACTCAATCGCGCAATCGCGGGCTCCTTCGATTTCGAAAATCGAACGCGGGATCGCTGGATCCTGGATGAAGGCCTCGTAGGCGGCGTCGAAGAGAATGATCGCGTCGTTGGCTTTCGCATATTTTACCCAAGCCTCTAACTGCGGGCGGGTGGCAACGGCCCCGGTCGGGTTGTTTGGGAAGCAGAGATAAATGAGATCCGCTTTTTCGGTGGGGACATCTGCGACGAACTGATTGGCCGAATTGCACGGCAAGTAAAGCAAGCCTGCGTAGGCTCCTTTTTCATCAGCGTCACCGGTGTTCCCAGCCATCACATTGGTATCGACGTAAACTGGATAAACGGGATCGGTGATCGCGATGACATTGCCTTTTCCGAAGATGTCTAAAATATTTCCCGTGTCGCACTTCGAGCCGTCAGAAATGAAAATTTCATCTGCGGAAATCCCGAGATTGGCGAATTGATTCTCCACAATCGCCTGACGGAGAAACTCGTAGCCTTGCTCCGGGCCGTAGCCTTTAAACGTCTCCCGGGAGGCCATTTCATCCACGCCTTCGTGCATCGCCTTCACCACTGCCGGCGGGAGCGGCTCCGTCACATCTCCAATGCCGCAACGGATAATGCGAGCGGCTTTATCGGGATTTGCTTCGGTGTATGCTTTCACCCGGCGGGCGATTTCTGGGAAAAGATAACCTGCTTTGAGCTTGAGAAAATTGGAATTGATCGTGGCCATGGCGGCGGACGTTTAGCGGCGACCTAGGCAGCGTGCAAGAGCGGAGGTGGGAAGTTGCTGCAAATTCCAGCCTTTTGCTAACATTTTAGCCAAACACTCGACATGAACTATCGCGGCTGCAAACGTCGTGTCGCTCCCGAATTAACCGAACCCGCTCCCAGAAATTTGGCAAACTCCGAGAAAAATACTGAAATCCGCGGTGGTCGCAAGGAGGAGATTCTCGGAACGCTTGTAGGGTGGCTCATGCGTGGCTGGGCGAAAACGCTGCGTGTCCAGATCGATGATCGCTGTGGCGTGACTCTCCCTAACAGCCAGCTCCCGCCAGTCATTTATGCCATGTGGCATAATCGAATTTTTACAATCCCGCCTATTTGGGCGCGGACGAGCGGGAGATTCCGCCGCGCAGCAGTCCTCACAAGTGCCAGTAAAGACGGCACAATTTTGGCGAGAGCGATGGAGGTTTTCCAGCTTCAATCCGTCCGTGGCTCCTCGTCGCGGCGGGCCGTGGCCGCATTGATCGGGATGAGGCGCACTTTAAAGGAAGGGATCGATATTTGCATCACGCCTGATGGACCACGTGGGCCGAAATATAGCTTTCATCCAGGCATTATCAAATTAGCGGAATCCTCCCGCGCTCCCATCGTGGCGGTCCATGCAGCCTACTCATCTGCTTGGCGTTTGAAGACCTGGGATATGCTCGTCATTCCCAAGCCTTTCAGCAAAGTAACCGTAATTTTTGACGAGATACTTGTGATTCCTCCAAAGCTTGATGATGCTGCTTTTGTGACGCAGTTAGAAAACGTCAAATCCATTCTCCTCACTGGCGTGGACGATGCCTAACATTGATCTTATTTATGAACTCAACGAAAATTCTTGATGGAAAATCCGTAGCTGCCGCTGTGCTGGAAGAATGCCGCGCAGAAGCCGCCGAGCTGTTAGCCAAAGGCATTAAACCCGGTCTCGCCGTCGTCGTCATTGGCAACGATCCCGCATCACATGTTTATGTCGGCTCTAAAGCACGCACTTGCGCCGAGCTCGGGTTTCACTCCGTAAAAATCGAACTGCCAGAAAACTCCACGCAAGAAGAAGTCCTCAAAGTAGTTAGAGATCTTAACTCCGATCCTGCCGTCCATGGGATCTTAGTTCAGTCGCCTCCGCCTAAACATATCGATGAGGAGGCCGTCATCCGCGCCATTGACCCACGCAAGGATGTCGATGGATTTCATCCGGAGAATGTCGCTAAACTCGTGCTGGAAGATCCATCAGGTTTCGTCCCGTGCACACCGGCTGGCTGCATGAAATTACTCGAAATTTCCGGCATCAATACGAATGGCGCAGAAGCCGTCGTCATCGGTCGTAGTATGATTGTGGGAAAACCCATGGCGCTTTTGTTAGTCGCGAAAAACTCAAATGCCACCCGTGACGATCGCCCACTCGCGGTCCAAGGACTTGCCCGAAATTTGCCGCCGCGCAGACATCCTCATCGCCGCTGTCGGTCGCCCGGAAATGGTCAAAGCAGACTGGGTAAAGCCGGGAGCCGTCGTAATCGACGTCGGGATCAATCGCATTCCAGATCCTTCTAAAAAATCTGGCCATCGCCTAACAGGAGATGTTGCTTACGCCGAAGTTACTCCGCTTTGCTCCGCGATCACTCCTGTGCCCGGTGGCGTTGGCCCGATGACGATTGCGATGCTGATGAAGAATACCCTCCAAGCAGCAAGGCAGATCGGTGAAATCATTCCTAAAGCTACCGCTTAAACGAGCTCTGATGGCTCGTCCTCCTTTGCCAATAAAATCGGCGGGACAAAGTTGGCGAGCGGCCTAACAAGATTCGTCGGGAGCGGGAAAACGCGATCATAAATCCCGGGAGCGATCTCCTTGGATTGGGCGTAGGCATCACGAATCATCTCCAGTTTAGCATCGAGATTATCGATGTAATGAAGAGCAAAGGCTTCTGGTGTGCGCGGGAGAACGGGCGAGCCGAACTCATACTGCCCGTGATGGCTCCCGATGAGATGAAGGAGATGAAGCCGCGTCATCTCCGCAGATGGCTTGTGCGCGATCCATTCCTCAGCTTCCGGTCTAGCAAGGAGATCGTTCCAGAGCTTATTCACTAGCTCGATCCCAAGCGGGATGTGCCCTAACATTTCTCCGTGGATACTGTGGATTTGCGCAAAACCGTCTTCGGGATAGGAGTTTTCCCACAGTTTCCCACAATCGTGGAAAAGGATCCCTGTCATGATAAGGTCACGATTCAGCTCCGGGTAAACCGGGCAAAGCGCAGCTGCACAGCGCATCATTTGTGCAACATGCTCGACGAGCCCGCCACGCCGCGCATGATGATTTTTCGCGCAGCAGCTGTGCGGCGGAAGCGATCTCCCATTTGCGACAGAAAATAATCACATAGAGCGTGAAGCCTAGGATCGATGATTGAAGCGCAAAACTGCTGGATTTCAGCAAAATCATGTTCCTGTTTCTGGCGAGTCTCAGGATCACCTGTTAGGAAATCTGCTTTCGCCGCGTCATCGAGATGGTGCCACGCGAGGTTGTTAGGATTTACTCCGTATTGGTTTTGAGTCCACTCCGCCTCCAGCCGCAGGATGATACCGTCAGTTAATTTTTCTGCCGCTTCCTGCAATGGCGAGTCTGACCAGATCTTCAGCGTGAAATTCCCCGTAGAATCAGCGAAAACCAGCTCAAAGTAAGGTTTCCCGCCTTTTGTCACACGAGTGGCGCGGGACTGAAGCTGAGCGTGAACCGCCGCAATGATCGGGATTTCACCGGATTGTTCTTTGACGGCTGCAATGGTAAGGGGACTCATAAGTGAAATGGTAGTTGATAAACAAAAAAGCCTTCAATCAATCCTCGACTTTCGAATTACCAACTTATTTAGAGTTCCCCAAATGGTTTTGATGATCCGTGTTGTAATTCAAGGGTAGTTTTCGGGGTGGTATTTGTTAGATTTAGGTAAATTTTTCATTCTCTATGTCATTGATAATAAGTGGTTTAAGTGTTTAAATTTGGAGTTCGTCAAAAAACTTTCACAAAATGCGTTGACGAGTGCGGCTGGGGCAGGGTAGCTTGCGCCTGTCGCCACGACGAAGGGCGACCGAGAGACAAGACGTCGATCGTGGTGCTGATTGCAGCTTTTTT
>JAAURL010000232.1 GCA_012032235.1 Akkermansiaceae bacterium
GCGAACTCAACGATGCAGATTTCCAAGCTGCAAATTTTACCGAAATCCCATGCAGTTGGTAGAAAAGCTAGAAACTGCGAAAGCAAAAGATGGCAGCGCTTTACAGCCGCTGGGAAGAGCTCGAAAGAATGAGCGGGGACCAGTGATCGCCACTACTTGGAAAAATGCTCCCAACCA
The DNA here is from genome assembly GCA_012032235.1 of Akkermansiaceae bacterium. GTDB lineage: Bacteria > Verrucomicrobiota > Verrucomicrobiia > Verrucomicrobiales > Akkermansiaceae > Luteolibacter. The sequence continues at coordinate 178 of JAAURL010000232.1, forward strand.
CCGGCGAGAGATTGTGATTTCTCTTTTTCCACGAGTTCTCCAATTTCTGTCAGCGGGAGATCAGGAAATGGCCAAGCTGCGATGAGTTCTCTAGATTTGTTAGAAGCGATGGTGAACAAAATTTCAAAATCTTCTCCATCGCTGATGGCTTGAGTAGGCGTGCTTCCGGGAGAAATCGGGAGAGAAATCTCATCGATCTTGAAACCACAGTTGGATGCCGCTGTTAGGCGCGGGAGATCTTTCCCTAGGCCATCTGATAGATCCATCATTGCCGTTGGTTTAAAATGAGAGACTAACCAATTCGTCTCCCGAATGCGCGGAGTAAAATCGAGGTGTTTCCCGTGGATAGAGCCGCCTAACAGACCAGTGACAAAGATACGATCTCCCGGTTTTCCCATAGAGCGGAGAACAACATTTTTCCGCCTAACAGTTCCAGTAGCTGCGATGGAAATGACAGCCGCGGAGCCTGTCGGGACACTTGAAGTTTCCCCGCCTGCTAGGACCCCGTCGAATTTCTCCAAGCAATCGCCGATACCACGGTAGAGATCTTCCACCCAAGAAACCGCCGTTTCTCCCGGGAGAGCGAGCGTGACGAGAAAATGATTCGGCTGGCCACCCATCGCTGCGAAGTCTGATATGACACGGGCAGCGGCTTTCCAACCGATGGACCTGGCAGGAGCACTAGGGAGAAAATGAACGTGCTCCACGAGCGCATCGGTTTTTAAAAGCAGCAAAATTTCTCCTCCTTGATCGATGACAGCGCAGTCATCGCCAGGACCAGCGGCGGCTTTTTCATCTAACGGGACTAGGCGGATCAGCCGTTCGATCAATGCATCCTCACCGATGTCGCGCAGCGTTTTCATGGGGGAGGATCGAGTGGGAGATTGAGGAAACGTGCAGCGAATTGCATGGCTACGGTAGCTCCATTGAAGCAGAAGTGCACTGCGATCGGCGCCCACAGCGAACCTGTTTTCTCGTAGATGAACGCGAGCAATCCTCCGAGAATAAAGATCGGTAACAACGCCACAAGGCTGCCATGTGCTGCGGAAAAAACGAGCGCGGAGCAGAGACCTGCGATCCATGGCCCCACAAATTTTTTCGCTGCGGGATAGACGTAGCCTCGGAAGACAATCTCCTCACACACTGGAGCCGCGATCACTGCGGCAATCGCCATCAGGCCTAACAAGACAGGGTCTTTTGCTTCTTGTAAAAGCTTCACGGAATCCTGCATCGAATCCACACCTAGTGAGTCGATCCACTGCATATAGCCCAAAGCACTGAGGCTACCGAGAACGATCCACATTAGAAACACCGCAGGCGGAGCGATCAAAAACACTTGCGGCCAGCGTTGCCATTTTAGACCAAGCCACTCAACCGGACGTACTCGGGAAATGACAAATGATGTAGCAATGCCAGCAATGATGAGTTGAAAAATGATCGAGCCAATTAGCCCGTTCGCATCCATGACCTTCTCCGCTTTTTCTGCCATCCGCAATGAGCCAATGATCAATCCAGAGAAAATTAAAAAGATACAACCCAGACCGAGTAAATCTAACGGGTTGTAAAACCAAGTCGGCACGCCTTTCTGCGGCAGCGGTATGGATGCGGGAGCAGATTGAGGAGCAGCATAAGGTGAATCATCCATCATCTCTGGGATGATCGTAGGTTCTATCACAGGCAACTCGTTTTTCCCTAGCTGTCTCCTAGTCGTCGCCGTGATCGCAAAAATGCCCAGCGCAACACTGAAAGTAGCGATAATCGCGGGTTCTGTAGGATCTGACATGATGAGCTGGTTTAAGCTGAAGCTTGCGCCGCCAATCAGAGCCGCGCCAACGGAAAAAATTGGATTTTTCAACAACCGTGTTGCCTCATTGAAACGCCCCGAAAGGAAATTTTGTTAGAATGCACGCTACGTTATCAGGCGGAACGAAATGCAGAGAGAGTTTCCGTCTCAAGCTTTACACATCACCTTCTTGCATACCTGAATCCGGGAAATGCTCTAACTAGTTTCCTCATTTCTAGTTTCATCAAAGTGGCGGTGACGACGTGCGCAGGGAGCTTGGTTTTTTCGATGATGAGATCGACGGGAGATTCATCCGAAGTCACCGCAGAGAAAACTGCGGCTTCTTCCTCTGGCAACTCAGGGATTTCGGCAGCTGGTTCAGTGAAGCTGGCTTGCCGTGCGAAAGGGAGCGTGCCGAGGTCATCGAGAATGTGTGATGCGTCCGCGACGAGTGTGGCTCCGTCGCGGATGAGTTGGTTGCAGCCAGCAGAGGTCGGTTTATCGATGGGGCCGGGAACGGCGAAAATTTGTTTGCCGTACTCGGAAGCAAGATTCGCGGTGATGAGGGAGCCCGACCAAGCCGGACATTCCACGACGAGGACAGCCCGCGCCCATGCGGCGACGATGCGATTCCGCATGGGAAAAGTTTGTTTGTCGGGAGAAGTGTGGAGAGGAAATTCCGAGACCACTGCACCAAAGCCAGAGGCGATTTTCTCGGCTAGTGGGAGATTTTCCGGAGGATAGAGTTTTCCTAATCCTGAGCCGATCACAGCGATCGTGCGGCCATTCGCAGCCACGGCGGCTTCGTGAGCAGCGGTGTCGATCCCACGGGCGAGACCGGAAATGATCGTGAAGCCAGATTGAGCGAGCTGATAGGAAATTTTCTTCGTCGCTTGTTTGCCGTAATTCGTCGCCCGCCGTGAGCCGACGACGCTGATCGCGTGGCGATCTCGCGCTTCCAATTTCCCCCACACATATAACAGTAGCGGCGGATCGTAAGCTTCCCTCAATGGCACAGGGTAATCTTCATCTTGTTGAGTGATGACGGAAATCCCACGTTCAGTGGCCTCGCGTAGCTCGGTGGTCGGATCCGCGTGATCTTGCCATGAGTGCAAAATTTTCGCCGTTTCCTCGCCGATGCTATCAACGCGCATCAGCCGATCCTTCGCAGCTCCGAGAATGTATGCGGGATCGTTCCCGAAATTTTCTAACAATCGCCGTACCCTCACCGGACCGATCTTTGGCAACATATTCAGAGCAATGATCGCTTCGCGGGAGGTCATGTGGAGCCGAGTCTGATAGGAATCGTCTTACGCGTCAAAGTGGTTTCTTGTGGTTTAGAGTTTCTCGCGCAGAGCCGCAGAGCTTTTTCCGAAATCAGAAGATCAAAAAGCGGCGGCCGGTGATCGCAGCTACATCAACGCTGATTGAAGCGGGACATTTCGCGTTGGGCTTCGCGAAGTTCGACTTTTTCTTTGAGGTCGTGGCGTTGATCGGCGTGGGTTTTGCCTTTGCCTACGCCGATTTCTACTTTGACGCGGCGGTCTTTCCAGTAGAGCCGCAGCAGTGGCAGGGAGCAACCTTTGACGGCGGTGGCGTTAGCGAGTTTGAGAATTTCCCGCTTATGAAGGAGCAGGCGGCGCGGGCGTTTCGCGGTGTGGTTGAACCATTCTCCCGCCGTTTGCCAGGGTTGGATGTCACAGCCGTAAAGGAAAACTTGGTTATTTTGACACGTGCAAAGGCGTCAGAAACATTGATTTTCCCGGCGCGGATCGATTTGACCTCGGTGCCTTTTAGTCTAGTCCAGCCTCATATTTTTCCAAGATATGGAAATCCCGCCCGGCTTTCCGGTTGGTAGCGATTTCCGCACTCATGAGAGGATTTTTAGAAGGTCAGCTCTGCTAGGGAGCCTCTCTGTCGATGAGTTTGATTTTGCCTTCGATGATTTCAGTGAGGGCAATATCCGCAATACCCATACTAGGACG
>JAAURL010000044.1 GCA_012032235.1 Akkermansiaceae bacterium
GCGCCGATAGACTTTATGATCACGTCCACAATCCATCGCTTGCTCAAGCTCTTCGAGCTTGCAAGTATCAGGATTCGGGAGCTGGCGAGGACGAGCGATTCATGAATCATTCATGATTTAAACAGTCTTACAAGTTGTTAGATTAAGTTTCGGAAATTATTTTTGGCAATGGGTTTATAGGAACATTTGTTTTTGAGTTCACCAAGCCAAGATTTATTGTTTTTGTACATTCTATTAGAGGTTCCGCATTAGCATTAAAAAAACTATAAATATACAAAAACTAATATAGTTAATTTATTTTGAATAACTAATTTCATTTCCAACATTCATCTTTTAAAGTTACTCCAATATCTGTATCGTATAAAAATTTTGCTATTGTTGCAGGCAGTTCAAAAATTTTTAATTCTGGCTTACTCGTCAAAATTGAGAAACTTGCAATGTCCATTTCGATGCTATAAGAATCATTTGTAATATTTCCTGATTTATCATAGTAGTTACAGATTATATCTGATGGAATGCTAAACGGCTCACTACTAAAACTTTTTAACAACTTCCATTTGAAATTTGTCTTATTTAGCTCTCCGAAAATTTCAGATGGAATTATTGAGTCATTTAAATAACTTAATGTGTAATTAATCTTTTGATTATTTTTTACGCTAAGGCTATTAGATTTGTTACTCAATTCTATCTTGTATGAGGCAAACTCACGCTGAATATTTTCAATCGATATTAAATAAGGCAGTTCAAAATTTTCGCTATCTAAAAGAGAATAGTACACTGGATTAAACAATGGATTCCTCGAAAAGAAAGAACCTACGAAAGTGGGAGTTTTGTGGTTAGTTCCAATCACTAGGTGGTCACCGTGTAAACAAAAAAACTTAGAGCCGTTGTAACTTACGCAATCTTTTATATTATCCCAAGAACTATCATATCGTCTAAAATAATAATTGCCTTGATGAAAACAAAACTCAATATTATCTAATCGAGTTTTTATATTTTACGGAATAACGAAATTTACAGTTAGGTAAATTACTAAAATATTTATGCGTTTTTAAGATAGTATCAGAGACCATTTTATGATCTTCTTGGCATATTCCATTTTTAGGAAAATTAATTAATAATATAATTCCCAAGGTTACTAAATTTGAATTGCCTTTTTATGATTTATCATAAATTTGAACTGTTGTGCATTATTTAATAATACCGGTTAGATTAATTTAGAAAAATTGATATTTCTCACATATATCAAATTCGATTTAGGAGAATTTTTAACCATTCCATCCCTTTCCTTTGGTCACCCATCTTCCACCTCGACGATGAGATTGATTTCCACGGCGACGTTGAGCGGGAGCGCAGCAGCTCCCAAGGCGGTGCGGGAGTGTTTTCCTTTATCACCGAAAATTTCGACGAGCAGTTCTGAAGCGCCGTTGATGACTTGTGGGTGGCCGTAAAAATCGGGAGCAGAATTGACGAAGCCATTGAGAGCGACGATTTGCTTCACTTTATCCAAGGAGCCGATTTCCTCCTGAATCACAGCGAGGCGATTTAAAATAATGATCCGTGCCCCTTCTTGCGCTTCTTCGATGGAGACATCGACTGGGACTTTCCCGATGACTTTGCGGTCGCCATCAAGCGGGAGACCACCTGATAGGAAAAGGAGATTTCCACTACGGACGCAGTTTACATAAGCAGCGACTGGGGTGGGAACCGCAGGAAGTGTGAGGCCAAGAGCGGCGATTTTATCGAGGATTGACATGAGGTGTGGTTGTTACGGGAGTGGCGGGAGAAGCTGGGAAATCGTCGGTGAGGAGAGCGACTAATTTCTCGCCGTTTTTACTGAGCGTGGCGACTTTTCCTTCTCCCGAAATGAGATTTCTTGTTAGATACCGATGAGGAAATGCGGAGTCTCGCACGGCAGTGACAGTCGGCGCGGTGACTTCGCGTTTGCTGGGATTGATTGCGATTGGAAAACCAGTGGCACTGAAGCTGATTTCCCAAAACTGCGCTCCAGCAGCAACTCCCTGGCTGATCCACGGATGGCGAGTCACAAATTCCGGCGTTCCCGCGTGAGGCACGGTTACTTTAAAATAAACCGGAATAGACGCGATATATTGGCTAAACTGGAGGGCTGGATTTACCTTATGATCGAGAAAAAATTTAGCGGGATCCACTCCAGTGATGTTCATGCCATTAAAGAGCCCTTGGCCATTGGGATTTGGGCCATGGATCTTCGCCCATTCGTCGAATCTTTTGCTCATGAGCAGGCCGATTTCTAAATGACAATGCGCGCGCGTGCGGTCGATGCCAGCTCCCGTGAAACCCATGCGACCTAGAACTGACCCGGCGTTGACGGGATCTCCCGGCTGGCAAGTAATTTCTGCTAGATGTGCATAAAGTGAATAGACGGAGGAGCCTTCCCAGGCATGCTCCACGACGACGTATTTTCCGTAATTACTCCCACTTGCCTTCGGGCTGATGTGAGCGACACGGCCCGGCGCGATGCTGGAAACCAGATCTAACGGATTTCCTTTTGCGTCGCGTTTGATGGGTGAAATATCGATGCCTTCGTGGAATTTGGTGAGTAGAACTTCACCATTCACGCGGACTGCGGTGCGGACATAGCCGAAGGAGCCAGCTTGCCAAGGTCTGGTGGCTTGCCCTTCAAAGTTCCGATCCACATACATGTAGAATCGATCAAACTCTCCCGTGAAAAGGTGGCGATTTTCCGTTGGCAAGCGGAGATCAATCGGCGCAGCAACAAGCGATATTGTTAGAGAAAAAATCAGAACAAAAAAACGACTCATCGGGAGCAGATATTATTTTTCTTTTTTTTACCCTCTTCGCCAAGGCGTGGCTTGTCTTGATCTAACAACTGAATATCTCCCAGCGTCGCTCCTTTCCAAATGACGACGAAACCATCGTTAATTTCTTTATCGATCAGCACGCCATCCACGAGACGCCCATTGATCTGAGCCATCAGATATTTCCCTTGATTCGAGGCAGTGACAGCAGCGAGACGGCCAGTCGCCACGGGAGTCAGGCGGAAAACAATCCCGTAGCTATCGTTTATTTCGGAAGGAAATGGATTAAAGGAAACGATGTCTTTGGTGTTGATCTCTGGCAAGCGGCGGAAATAGCGCTTTTTCCCATTGTGAACCATTTCGGAGATCATCCGTGGGTTATCATTACCATCGGACTCTAGGTGAAACGAGACCGATGACTTCACTTCCTTCTTGCCACTGGCGAAAACGGAAGGAGCCAAGGCTAGGAAAACTGTCATCAGTATGACCACGATGCTTGATTTCATACCCGCAGTGAAACAGATCACGCGCAGGGCGGAAGAAAAATCGAAGCGTCTGCCGACTACTTAGCAAAAGTGGCAATTAGTCCTGACTTCTGAGGCTAAGGTTTTGTAACCACAAAGTCCTCGAATGTGATTTTCAAATCACCGTTTGTGTCTAAGGCCTCAAAACTCGCCTCTTGCTGGTCCTCACCCAGTTTTTTCATGCGGGGGCCTTGGCGGAATTCCTCAAAAGACAAGGCGCCATCCTTATTTTCATCCAGCTTCAGCTCTGATTCATTTGGACTTGGAGCCAGGTCCAATGGACTAGCGTAGGGCCTGTCGTTTTTAGTGATCACCCCATCGCGATTACTATCCAACTTTTTGAACATTTCCTGCTGCTTCTCCAAAGGCAGCTTCTGCCAAACCGACCCTTGCTTAAATTCTTCAAAACTCACACCGGCATTTCCATCTAGATCCAACGCCCATAGACGCTTCATCTGAAATCCTTCACCTTGGTTGACAAGCTCTTCTAGCTCTACACGGGATAAGTTGCCATTGGAATCTTTATCCAAGCGCGTGAAAATTTTAGCACGTTTTTCTGAGGGAATTCTCTGAACTCGGGGCAAAGTCGCAAATTCGGCCGCAGATACTAAATTGTCACCGTCTTTGTCTAACGCCTTCCAAGTCTCGTCAAATGACTTACCTTGACGAGAGCTTCCAATGCCCGTGGAAGGAATTTCCAGTTCATCCTTTGGCTGCGCCCAACAAAACGTTGGTAATAATCCAGCAAGAATAAGAGAAACAGAGATTGTTTTCATGGGAAAGTTTGGCTTGATTGATTGCGCTGTAGCAAAACCAACGGCGACTGGATATCAGATCGCCTAAAAAGTTTCAACTGACCACACGCAAATTTTAAAAAATATGCACATTCAAGACATTCTTTCCAATTCAAAGCCTTCCCTCTCATTTGAGTTTTTTCCGCCGCGCACTGAATCTGCATGGGAAGATCTCTACCAGGCAATCCGGGAATTGGAGCCTCTTGGCCCATCTTTCGTCTCAGTGACTTACGGCGCAGGCGGCGGTACTCGCGAACTTACCCATGATTTGGTTGTTCGCATCAAACAAACGACTTCCATCCCACCAGTTCCCCATCTCACTTGCGTCGGACACACAGAACAAGAAGTCAGCGAAATTCTGGAGCTTTACGCAGCTGCTGGTGTCAGCAATATCCTGGCTCTACGTGGTGATCCGCCAAAAGATCGTCCCGATTATGACTGGAGTGAAAGTGGATTTCGCCATGCTTCTGATTTGGTGAAATTCATCCGCAAATTTAATGAATCTGGGAAACACCCCGACTCGCGTGGATTCGGCATCGGCGTGGCAGGATTTCCCGAAGGTCATCCCGCGACCCCCAATCGCGTCGACGAATTGGATTTTTTAAAGGCTAAAATTGATGCGGGAGCCGACTACATTTGCACGCAACTGTTCTTTGATAATCACGATTTTCTCGATTTCCGCGACCGTTGTGATCTCGTTGGTATTCACGTGCCAATCATCGCCGGCATTATGCCAGTAACTTCACTATCTGGAATGAGGCGCATGGCTGAACTAGCTGCTGGAGCCAGGTATCCAGCGAAACTGATGCAGGCTCTGGGGCGCGCCAAAAGCCCAAGCGCTGTCGAACGCGTCGGCATCCACTACGCTGCTCAGCAATGTGCAGATTTACTCAACGAGGGCGTCGACGGCATTCATTTTACACGCTCAATAAAAGCCACGCGACCCAAGAGATTTACAACAGTTTAGGTCTAGCAGCCGCCCACGCTTAATTTTTGCGCTGTCCTTCACGGTAGATCTCATCTGCCTGCGAGGATGTCAAATTGCCCAGACTATCTGAGAATTCGACCTTAATTGGGATTCTACCGTTACTTGGATTCACTGGATATTTTGCTTTTAAGGCTTCTGCTTGATCAAATGCATTAGGCAACAAGCTGATTTCGAGTGATCCTACGTATCGAAGGTTGCTGATCGACCGATCCGCTTGGTCCCAATCTCCATAGATGCTGTCAAAGCTTTTGGTAACTCGCGTCATCAATGTTTCCTTGCCTGAAAAATTCTTAAGCTTAGGCGCACTCGTGATCGGATTCTCATTACCGGAAGTGCCACTGGACGAATCCTTCTTGGTCACCGGGGTAAGCGCTGGTTCCTCTCTCTTTTTCTCACCTTCCAGTCGAGTATACTTTGCTGTCTCCTCCGCCTCTAAAATTTCTTCTTGTGTAGCAAACCTAACATGTAAAGCGCCATTGATTTGCATCATGTGACCGACTTTAACTTTGTCATCGGTCATCTCCAAATCTGAGTTGAGTTGGATTTCACTCACATGAAGCTCGCTGTTTAAAGTTTTAAGCTCAAATGAACCTTCCACGAAGCTTGTCCGACGGTAATCTCTAACAGAGTCAACAACTGACAGTGCTTTTAATACAGGGACGTGATCATCGTCTAAAATGATGAATGCATTTCGGCCTAATAAGTCTTCACTTTTCGAAAGGGATTCTTCGTCTGAGTTCAAAATCACTTTTCCTGAAAAGCCGACACCTTCTGAACTGTTAGTGGATCCTGCAACTTTGAAATCTCCAGAAATCCTGCCTTCGACCAATTCATTTTGAGAAGGATGAAGAATATTTTCTAGGTCGAGCAATCGCACTTTAGCGATGCCCTCTATCTTTGGCAGTGCTCCACCAACAAGCTTTAGACCTGAAAAATCGACTTTCCCCTCTCCTTTCCGGAGTAAGGCTTTTTCAAAAATCATTCCTTCCCGATTACACGTGATTTCTAAGTGTTCGATTTCCAAATTTTTCAGCCAATTTTGGGTCAATGTTCCCCCCTTAAAATCCAACCTCCACGTGTCGCCCAAGCGACGAGCCACCAAGTGACTGTTCTTGATCGCTCCGCGCGTCTTTGCCGAATACCCCCAGAATATCGAGGCATCATGAATTTCCAACGAATTGATCGTCACTTTTTCTGACTGCCTAAAAATAACATCTCCCATTCGCTTTGATGCTTTTTCATCATCAGCTCCAGGCCGTAGTTCCATTTGAAACCGGGAAATCAAAAGATTTTCGGTGTCCCATTTTCCTACAAATTCATCAAACAGGCCCATCTTACAACGGACATTTTTGGCCTCCAGACTATTAAAAAAAGTATTCCCATCGCCCAACGCCAAGACGTGGCTCAGCGTCAAATATCCACCTTCTTTTTTGGGTCCAATCGCCTCTAGCTCGGTTGCTGACATACCCGACTTGAGCGACGCATTTAGGTTCCTATTGAAATCTGCTGTAGTCGTCCGCTTCAGTAAATAAAGCCCAATCCCGGCTAAAATAATCAGCAATAAAACCAACAACCGGAAACTCACCCATAGCAAATGAAAGAACGCTTTTCCTGCGCCACCGCTGCCCGATAGCGAATAGCGAATTTGAAACCACAGCCCTTGAGAAGACACCCATTGGCTGAGCCGTTCATTGAATTCTTGCGATTGTTTAGATTCCATAAATTGTCATTTTTCATGACGGCGGGAGTAAAACTACCTGACTCGTATCAGGCGAGGCAAATTTACCCTCGCCCACAGCTTAGCGATACAATACCCCCTGCGTCGTGGAAATTAACGATTACAAAGTCCGTCTCGAAATTTTCGAAGGTCCGCTCGATCTCCTGCTATATCTGATCAAAAAAGACGAAGTCGATATTCACTCCGTTTCGATTGAGCACATCACCCGCCAATACCTCGATTATATCAACACTTTCAAACTGTTGAACATCGACTTGGCCTCTGAATTCATCGTGATGGCTGCCAATTTGATGTACTTAAAAAGCCGGACACTTCTCCCCAAAGTGGATCAACCGCCAGAAGAAGATGCCGAAGAAGACGACCCGCGTTGGGAGCTCATCCGCCAGCTGATTGAATATAAAAAATTTAAGGACGCAGCTGGGTTCCTCAGCCTTCGAGAAATGGAACAAGAAGGCCGTTTTGCCCACCAGCCAGACCTAGCCGAAAAACCAGCTGAAGAGCCTGCCTCACTCGCAGAAGTTTCCATATTTGACCTCATCCGTGCTTTTCAGAACGTATTAAAACGCTTTGAAGAATCGCATGATTTTGGCGACATCATTGATGATCGCTACACGGTTTCCGATAAGATCGAGCTACTTCTCCGCTGTCTCTCTCCAGGAGAATCACTTCGATTTGAAGATCTTTTCCAAAGCGCCACAACTAAAGCTGAAGTCATCGTTACTTTTCTGGCACTACTCGAATTGATGAAACTTAACCAATTCGTTGTGCGGCAAAGTGAGCTATTGGGCAAAATCGTTATTGAACGCCGCAGCAATCAATCCGTAGCAGCGCTAGAAGCAGCAGAACTAGGCTCAGAATTTGACTGAGTCACTGCTGGGCTCTGGGAAATTCCCAATCAGTCGAAAATCAGTTCAGTCGGAAAACAATTCGCGCTTTCGTTAGATCGTAAGGCGACATTTCCATTTTTACTTTATCACCTACGACTAGGCGGATGAACCGCTTGCGCATTTTCCCGGAAATATGAGCCAAGACTTCGTGACCGCTCTCCAATTTTACGCGAAACATGGTCCCCGCAAGAACTGAGGAAATCTCACCATCCACCTCCACGGCCTTTTCTTCATCGTCTTTTGTGGAACGTTTCGGTGGACCATAACGATTACGATTAAAACGGCGACCCGTATTTTTTGGTGGAGGAGGCATATAGGATGAAATAATGAAGCAAGAAAGGAGACTAATGATGGACTTGCAACGCGCTGTTAATCGATCTGATCTCATTCAGCAATCCTAAAAATCAATCATCTGTTGATTCTTCGCGAACCTGACGCTTGCCAAGCCGCATCGGAAACTTCACGTTTTTCCACGTCTTCATTTCAAACTGACCAAAGCAAAAAACCGCAATATCTAACTCCAATGCCTGAGATTACTGAAAAAGAACTGCCCGCGAGCCACAAACAACTATGGCTCAAGTCTTTGAGTGCTGTTCAAGCGTCTAACTTCTCGTATGCCATCAGCATCATTCAACCCATATTAGCTGAAAATCCAGGGTTCGTCGAAGGTCGCAAGATCCTTCGCACTTGTGAAATCCAAGTCCATGGCGCGGGGAAGAAAAAAGGACTTTTCGGCATGAGCAGTGGTGGCGCAGGCATGAAACTCAATAGCCAAGCGAAAAAAGATCCATTAGGCACGCTCGCATTGATCGAAAAGGAGCTTGAGAAAGATCCAGCAAATGATCAGCTAAACGATTTGCTTTTCGAAACTGCCTTAAAATTGGAGTTTTACCAAACTGCGACCTTCGCGCTCGAAACGATTCGTAAACACGCCCCGGAAAACAGCAAGCTCCTCCACAAGCTCGCTGAATTTTATATTTCCCGGGATGAGCCGATGCTCGCTTCTGAAGTCTACAACGACATCTTAAAACATCACCCGACTGATGGTGTCGCTATCAGAGGCTCCAAAGATTGCTCTGCCAGAGCATCCATGAAGAAGCAAAAGTGGGATGAAAACGCCAACATGCGTGACCTCATGCGAAACTCGGCAGAGTTTGAAGAACTCGAAAAAGCCGCTCGCACCGGCCTTACCAAAGAACAGCTGGAGGAGCGCCGCGACCGCGTTGTCGAAAAATACAATGCTGATCCAAACCACCTCGCCACCGTCAAAGATCTTGCGGGACTTTATGAACAGCTCGAAGACTGGCATCATGCTCATACGTTTTTCTCATGGGCTCACTCGCTTAGTAATGGAGACGTCGCTCTGGCTACCAAGGCTGCCGCAATGAAAGATCGCGCGCTAGAAACCGACCTGAAAAATCTAGCAGCAGCAGTGGCAGCAGATCCGGACAATGCAGAGCTCAAGGCTGCGCTCGAAGCTCGCCAGGCGGATCGTATCGCTGAGCAAGTCGTCGAAGCACAACAGCGCGTCGACCAAAATCCTACTGACCCGCAACTTCGATTCGAGCTCGGTTCAGCACTTTACAATGCGAAGGACTACAGCGCAGCGATTCCGCACCTACAACAAGCAACTCGTAATCCACACATCCGCACGAAAGTGCTATTGCTTCTCGCGCGGACCTTTAAGGCGAAGGACATGTTTGACCTCTCAATCAAACAGCTTTCGGACGCATTGGCGGATCTCGTCGCCATGGACAATACGAAAAAAGAAGTCCTTTACGAAAAAGGCCTTATCCACAACCAGATGGGAGATCAAACTTCTGCTCTCGATTGCTTTAAGCAAATTTACGAGGTGGATTATGGTTACCGCGACGTCGCGCAGCGTGTAGAATCTTCATACTCTTAGAAAAAATCTAACTCAAACTAACAAAGAGCGCCATTTTCTTCAACGATCATGGCGTTTTTTTGTAGGGCTAAACTCCCTATGACTTATTGGAATTTTTCATCAAATATCACTTCTTCTTTTGCCCAGTCTGAAGAGAGAACTCTAGAAATTTCAAATTGTCGCGATTCACCGCATTTCACGCGGCGGATCTCCAAAGTGACACGGGCTACCTTTCTGTCCTCAAGGAGTGAGTTCATTGCTTTTGTTTGAGCGGAATCCATCTTAGAATAGCCCTTCATAACCATATCCGTATCCGGCGATATAAAGCTGTAGCATTGCCACTCTCTCTCATCAGAAAATGGACCATTGTAGTAATTGTCTGTGGACGCAAAAACCCTCACCTCGCCGATATTGGATTTGCCTTCAATGAGTTCACTCCATGACGGTGTGGACGTCCTCGCAAACGCATCATAATCCACTTTCCACTTTCCAATCCCATCTGGAATTAAGAGAGCCACTCGATTTTTTAAGGCTCCTGAAACTTTGAACATCACGCTTAACTCATCACGTGCGACTCGACCGGCTGAATTATTGCCACGCCATTGGATCTTCGCGATCTCACCCTCTTTCGATTGCAACGCTGATAGAAAAGCTACAATTTTATCAGGGCTATTTTCTCCAATTCTAAAATATTTATCAACATCTGCTGTAACCCTAACTGCTAAAGCCGATTCCACGAAAGATTTGGCCTGATCTTCCCCTAAAGATTCAACAATCGATTTTTGCACAACATTTTGTCCAATTTCTTTAGGGTCCTTATAGCCCACGCCTTTGGCAGCATCTATATTTCGTTTAAGGGCCAGCCAACCCCCGACACTTAACAAAGCGACAATTGCTACAAACAAGAGGCCAAATCCTAGTTTTTGTATGAATTTACTCACTTTATGAGTCTCGTGTAAAACAATTCCATCCTGATGAGTCCGCCGCCGCCGCCGAGGATTCTTGATTGTTGACGTTTTTATCAGGGGGCCAATTGCAGGAGCATCCCCTGCTGATCGGTTTTGTCGATTTAGCAGGACAGTCCGAATGGATCGATTAGAATTCATGGAATTGATAACTTGAGACTTAGCGAGGAATTAACGTAATTCGCTTAGAGTCATATCGATCTGTTGGCTTAAAGATCCACCCCGGTTGACGATTCATCAATTCAAAGCCCGTGGGCATGAACTCATCGAGAAATTGATTGCTATTTGGATCATACACTTGGCGCCCTGTATAGCTGCCACTCACTTTATATTCGTAGTTTTGATCATATCCATAACGCTGACCTTCTGGACCATTTTCTGGTAGCCGATCAGGCACCTTTTTGCGGTCCTCACGCATCATGACTAGCTTGGCATTATTCCAAGATTGGCCTGGCTTCTCAGATAACCCCAGAAACGGGTTTTCTCGATCACATAACGTCTGCCATAGTAGTAATTGCCTGACGGCTCATTGGCGATCATCGAATTACGTTCCTCCACTGTCGGCCCACCGAGCAAATTTCCGGAGCCTGTGGAAGATGAAGTCCCACATTGTGTTAATAGACAACATGCTGTGATTAACAGCAATAGTTTCGTGGGTGAAATCAGCATAGGCAGACCGTAATTAGATACCCTACCGCTACGCAAGCTTGGAACCAAAGTTAGCCAATTTCCTGGCTTGGCAGTTTCCTGGCATCAACCGATTCTTTCCCCGTGCCACGCATACTCATCACACTTGGAGACCCTGCCGGAATCGGCCCTGAAGTCATCGACTTGGCACTTGCCTCTGGCAAAATCCCCGTAGGCTATGAAATCGAAATTTTAGGCGACCGAAGTGCCGGAATTCCGGGAAATCCCGACTCCAGATCCGCAGCTGCTGCTCTAGCCGCCTTAAATGAAGCCGTCCATCAACTCCAAAATGGAAACGCCGATGCCGTCGTCACAGGCCCAGTTTCTAAAGAAAATCTTCAGGAAATTGGCTTTTCCTTTCCCGGGCAAACTGAATTTTTTGCCCATGCCTTCGGTGTGGATGACTACGGCATGATGCTCACTGGAGCCAATTTGAGCGTCGGCCTAGCAACGATCCACGAACCGATTTCCCGTGTTCCAGAGCTGCTTACTCAAAAAGTATCTCAAAAATTGGCCTGCTAACCGCTGATTTTCTGAAACGCCGCGGCATTCTGCAGCCCCGCATCGCTGTCGCGGGACTAAATCCTCACGCCGGTGAAAACGGCGCTTTTGGCAACGAGGAAATCCTCATCATTTGCCCAGCAATCGCACAGCTCAACGCCACGGGAGCCGCTATCTTCACAGGGCCTGCTGTGCCAGACGCCGTTTTCCGCGACGCCGCACAAGGTAAATTCGATGCCGTCATCGCGATGTATCATGACCAGGGCTTGATTCCACTCAAATTGTTAGATTTTGACACTGCCGTCAATGTCACCCTCGGTCTTCCGAAGCCACGGACAAGTCCTGACCATGGGACTGCCTTTTCCATCGCTGGGAAGAATCTAGCAGATCCGTCCTCCATGATCGCCGCCATTTGCCTAGCTTGCGAACTCGCACCCTCTGATGCATAATTCACTTCGCTACTTTTATATTTTTTCCAATTCCACGATAAAACATCGCGAAGATCATCAAGCATGCCGCGATCATGGCCGCTAAAATCGCCCAAAACTCCATCCAGCCCTGGCCATTTCCCCTAACATAGTGCTGGTGAAGCCAGCCACACATCACCGCTCCCACTAGCGGTCCGATACCATTTGAAACGAGGGAAAGCAAACCCTGCGCTTGACCACGTAACCCCGGAGCGACTCGCCGATCCAGAAAAACCTGCGCCGTGATAAAGTAAAACGTATAACAAACTCCGTGCAGCGCGATGCCTCCGACGTGCCAATCGATCAAGCCACTTTCTCCCGCATAAGCACTCATTCCGAATCGCAATACCGAAAAACCCAAAGCCCACATCAACAATACTTTTAACCGGAATCTCAACATGACCGACCCAACCAACAACATCGCCACCACTTCGGAAATCTGCGCAACTGACATGGTGGCCATCGGATGTTGGTCTCCTAATGCCTCCAACAACTCCGGCGCATACATGTAGAATGCCGCCAGTGGGATAGAAAATAAAGCTGTCACCACAAAAAACACACAGTGGTCTCGCTGTTTCAAAAGCGAAAATGCATTAAATCCTAAACGACTCCGCCAAGACGTCGCAACGCCTAAAGGCAAAGTAAGTGGCAGAGAAAGTGCGCAAATTCCCCCTATGATTCTTGCCGCCGCCGCCGCATAGCCTACCACTGGACTGTTATCCGCATTTAACACATAACTCGTCAGCCATCCTGCTGCCATCCACCCCAAAGTCGCCCCTAGCCTCACCAAAGGGAACTGTTTTTCGCCGTTTTTTAAGTGTGTCATCGAGATCGTCGCAAGCAATCCCCAGCTGGACCAGAAGCAATCGAAGCTAAGCCGAGAAACACGATAAACCACCAAGGATGCCAGTTCGCATCTAGTGCTGCAAAAGCGAGAAAAAGTAACGTCGCCCCTGAAATCGAAGTAGCTACCAAAAGCTGATTTGCCGGAACTTTCTGATCTGCTAATGCCCCACCTACCAAGGGCGAAATCAAGGCGCATAAGGGAATCACCAAAAATGCAATCGCTACCCAATTCTCCAAACCTTCCGCCTTCAGGATATTCGTCAATGCAGGAATCCAAAATCCAGGCCCCATCCCCTGAAGGAAAAATACCACCCAGATCCAAGCAAAGATCACTCCCGGTTTTCTTTGCACATCTGCTTTCTCTTGCACAGCCACTGACTATGTTCAGTAAATCACAATAGCCAGCGAGATCTATTCACATGACAAATCCACACGACACGCGATCACCTCGGATTTTCCCTTTGTAGTTTTCTGATAAGTTGGCATTTTTAGTACGTAACATCTCCTACCTTATCATGCTTAAACACTTTATCATATCCGGACTTTTGATCATCAGCACTTCCGCGACTCTCAGCAGCTGTGGCAGTGACACCAAAATTACCAACACCAAAGAAATTAGTGTTGGGCAACAATTGACTGATCTCGAAAGCGCGCATCGCAACGGGATCATTACCGACAGCGAATATAAAAGGCTCAAAAAAGCTCTAATCAAAAAGAACAGTTAATCAACTCTCACTTGCCATCAAATAGACTAATGAATCGCCGCTCTTTCCTGACCGCTATTCCTGCTGCATCTGTCCTCTTAGCTTCACAGGCAAATGCTGAACCCATTGGTAAGACCGTCCTAACAGATGCTGGATTTGCCATCACGGTGCAATGCTGGTCATTCAGAGAATTCACCCTTTTTCAAGCAATCGAAATGGCTGCTGCTGCGGGGGTTAGTGGCGTAGAGGTTTTTCCTGATCAGAAAATCGGCGGTGCTTTTGGCGATACTCGTTTTGGCCCTGGCATCTCAGATGATCAGTTAAAAGCCATCATTGATCATTTAAAGAAGAACAACATCGCAGCAGTGAATATCGGTGTAATAGGAATTTCGAAAGACGAAGCCGAGGCACGGAAAGTGTTTGAACTCGCGAAAAAACTCGACCTCTACGGCGTGACGACTGAGTCGCTCGATGCAATCGACACACTCGAAAAACTATCGGAAGAATACGACATCAAAGTCTGTTTCCACAATCACCCAAAACCCACCGCGCTCTGGGATCCCAAAACCGTATGGGATGTGATTAAAGACCGTCACAAAAATATCGGCTACTGCGCCGACATCGGACACTGGGCATCTTCCGGGCTAGATCCTTTAGAAGTCATTAAAAAGATCGCACCACGAGTTCACTCTTTCCACATGAAGGATCGTGCATCGATCACCGAATGGACTCACGACCGTCCATTCGGCACAGGAGTGATCAATAACATGGCGATCCTCGATGAAGTCCGTAAACACGGCTTTGCGGGTAATGTCACGATCGAATACGAACACAACTGGAAGACCAGCCTCCCTGAAATCGCCCAATGTGCAGGCTATCTCAGAGCTTATTCCAAAATGCGCGCTTGAGACCAGAGACCTCTAAATTGCGTGAATACCGATTCGATGTTTCGCACATAGCTCGGCGATCAGCTCTTTTTCCAATAAAAGAGTTTTTCCCGCTTCGATAGCGATACTTGCCACCCCGGCAGCAGCACAGGTTTCGATGGTTTGTGGACCGATGACGGGGACATCGAAACGGAAATCTTGGTTAGGCTTCGATACTTTGACTAGCATCACTTCTTTTCCACGTCCCAGCTCGCCACCACGTTTGATACAAGCATTTGTTCCCTCAAATGCTTCAGCTGCCAGAACGGTTCCATGACGAACGACGACGCTTTGGCCGATATCCAATGCACTGGTTTGTTTGGCGATTCGAAACCCAAATTCCGCATCGCTGAGCTGGCGTTTTTTAAAGACCGGTCCACAAACAGGCCCTGGCCCAGGCAAGTGATCTTCCAGAAAAGTCGTAGCCGGAAGCAGTGTGATACCGTCCTTGGCAAGCTCATCACCGATCGCCCCGAATAATGTTTCCGCATTTCGCTCTTTCACTCGCGCTAACATCATGAGAATCCGCAAATCTGGACGCAGATCGAATAGATTCTTTGGAGAAATCTGCCCCATCATCACCGCCTCTTTTGCTCCTTCTCTCAGGAAAAATTTGATCAACTTGCTCAGTTGTCCCACGCGCACCCACTCGATGGCATCGGCTTTTTCAGCTAGTTCCAGCTTTGTTTCGCCATGAAATGCCACCACGACCAGGCGAATTCCGGGACTTTGCCGCCGCGCCGCCGCAATAAAAGTTTCTGGATAAACTCCGCTGCCTGCAATGATTCCGATAGTGCGAGGGTCTGCCATTTACTGCGTATGTCGGGAAAAAGCCGGCGATCGCGTGAATGATGAAAGTAGCGGCTGTGGGACTCGAACCCACACTCGTTAGAACTCGATTTTGAGTCGAGCGCGTCTACCAATTCCGCCAAGCCGCCTTGGTGGTTGGTAGATTGTAGCCTCACTCCGCCGAGCGCAAGCGGATTTCTACGAATGTTTCGGGAGTATGTTGCCTCACCACAAAAACATCTCAAATAATCGACTAAACGTACTGATTGGCTTGATTCGTTCTTTCTTGCTCCGCATTACTTGCTCATGAATTTCCTTCAAGGTGACTGCCTCATTCAGCTTCCAAAATTAGAAGCTGCATCAATGGATCTGGTCGTGACTTCTCCTCCCTACAATCTCGGGATTAACTATAAAAGCTTCAAAGACACAGCGCCTCGCGGAGAGTTTCTGAGTTGGTGTCGCCAATGGGCCGCTGAGTTAAAACGCGTCATGGCTGACGACGCCTCTTTCTTTCTGAATGTAGGAGCTGCGCCAGCAAATCCACTGATGCCTCATCAGCTGATCCTAGCCCTCACCGATGGCAGCGGCCCACTTTTCACACTGCAAAATACATTCCACTGGGTGAAATCCATCACGATCGAAACCCGCGCTAACGAGCAAATCAGCGCCGGGCATTTTAAACCGATCAATTCAAAACGTTTTGTCAACGATTGCCACGAGTATGTATTTCACCTAACAAAAAATGGCAATGTTGATCTTGATCGCCGCGCAGCAGGTGTGCCGTATGCCGATAAATCTAACATCTCCCGCTGGGGCCATACTGGTGGTGAGGATTTACGCTGCCGTGGAAATACTTGGTTCATTCCTTACGAAACGATTCAATCACGCGATAAAGAACGACCTCATCCAGCCACCTTCCCTGTCGCGCTAGTAGAGCAATGCATCCTTATCCATGGTAAAAGAGCAGCAACACGTTTGTTAGACCCATTCCTAGGAATCGGCACCTCTGCGATTGCAGCCCATCGCCAGAAAATAGCTAATTTCACAGGGATCGAGCTGGATCCCTATTATTTGGAAACGGCACGCGAGAGGCTGCATGACGAAATCACTCGCCAATCCAACGATTTATTTTCTGGCAATCTCTAACAGCATTGCTGAACACGGTGCTAACTCTGGCAAAGCGATTTTTCCTGAAGTCGACTCTCCGCACCATTCGCGATCAAGTCTATTCACGAAGGACCATTTTTGGCTACTAGATCGCCCCATAAACTCCCATGCGTGATCGGGAATGTCGATGACGACATCACGCATCGGCTCATAGCCATGGAAGTTTACAACGACTAGAAAGGATTCTCCACTCGTCGAATCATGCCGTAAAAATGCGTATAGCCAATGCCCTGAAACTGTTTCATTTCCTACTCTACCGAATTTTCGATTCTCTCTGTTAGAATGATTCAGCCCATAAAATTCTCCTTGGACGAAAGCGCAGCTCTGGGTCACTTGAACGAGTTTTCCGTACCAACTTCTCAGTTCTTTTTGCTCATCACTCAGTCGGCCACCATCATATTTTGAGTCATTCACCCATTTCGTAAATTCAGGCATCGACCAGTAATCAAAAATTGTTGTTCTTGAATCGTCGGAGCAAAATCCTTCACTCCCGATCGCTGGCTCGCCGATCTCCTGACCATTGTAAAGCATCACCGGACCGCGCCCCATTGCAAATAGAACTGCAGATACAGGTTTGCCAACTTTCATCCCCAGAGCTCCCCATTCTTTGGGATTCGCCAGTCGAACCTCATCATGGTTTTCCGCGTAGCGCAGAAGTTGATGAAAGTTTGATCTCCCAAATGTTAGATCATCCAGATCGTTTGCCCATTTTCCTGAATCATAAATCCCTTCTAGCAAATCATAGGCCGGATCATCGTAAACGGCATCAAATCCCGCGTTGAACAACTCATCTAACACATTTCCATCTGTCAGTTTTGCTGGGTCATTATCATAAGCTTCTGCGGTGAAAAATACATCTGCTTGGCGTGTTCGTGCCCTTTTTATCGCCCAGCGCCAAAACTCCATCGGGACCATATGAGCCATGTCTGCACGGAACCCACTGACTCCCATTTCCTGCCAATAGGCTAAAATCGCATCCATCGACCGCCATGTCTTTGGTACATCTGCTAGAAGTGCATCTGTCCCTGGCAACGATGTTGTGCGGCCTTGCGTGAAGTCATGTCCATAGTTCAATTTGACAGTCTCATACCAATCGTGAATCGAAGGTAGCCATGAAATGACATTATTACCCGTGACCCGCCCATAGTCCATTTCCAGCGGGAAAAACCCATCGCATCCCGGCAGCCCAGCCGTGGGTAATCTTAATGGCGGACCACCCCCTGGATCATTTGGCCCGAGGTAGTAGAAATGATTCTCCCGATGAAAAAACACACTGCGATCATCATCCCGCCCAAATGAGAGCTCTGGCCTTACATTAGATTCATAAGAACGCGCCACATGATTTGGCACGAAATCGATAAT
>JAAURL010000045.1 GCA_012032235.1 Akkermansiaceae bacterium
GAACCAAAGGCAGGGACCGTTCTCCGAACGGTCCTTAGCGTGGATATTGGATCCGGAAAGAATGAGACGATCCAAGAAGAAATTCTGCATTCGCAAGCTCACTCTCATCTCACGCACCGGACCGCCCGGAGGTCGGTCCCTGTCAACTGCCCGGAGGCCGGTGCTCAGATGCTGAACAGGGTGCCTAACATTAATCAGACTTAAAAGTGCTTGCTATCGCCGCAGAAGCGACTATCACCCGAAAGCAGATGCGCTTTTTGCCGTCTTGGAGTCGGTTTGTTGGCTCCACCCTTTTCCGGTCTTCATCGATGAGAGATTGTTTGAGGCAAATACCGAACAGCTCATCGACACTGCTTGCCACCGATTCAGGACTGGGCGAGCGACTTATAATAACATGATACCGACTTCATTCGAGGCGTTGCCACTTGCTGCGCCCCTCCACCGCGTTTTGCGCGAACTAAACTACGAAACCCCTTCACCGATTCAGGCACAAGCGATCCCGCTGCTACTAGAAGGCCGCGATCTGCTAGGTTGTGCGCAAACTGGCACGGGTAAAACCGCTAGCTTTGCGCTGCCGATTCTCCATGCGCTGAGTGAAAAGCCAAAACAAGTCCGTCCGAAATGTTGCCGGACTTTAGTCTTGGCGCCGACACGTGAACTAGCTGGCCAGGTTGGAAAAAGTTTCAGCACCTACGGTCAGCATATCCGCTTTAAACAAACACTGATCTATGGTGGCGTCGGGGCAAATCCTCAAATTTCTGCCATGCGTGGCGGTGTGGATGTTCTCGTTGCGACGCCGGGCCGTTTGTTAGATTTGATTGAGCAACGCGCTGTCGATCTTTCTGGTGTGGAGTTCTTCGTCCTTGATGAAGTGGATCGCATGTTAGACATGGGTTTCCTCCGCGATGTGAAACGCATCGTTTCGTTAATTCCAGCGAATCGTCAGTCGTTGTTTTTCTCTGCGACCCTCGCACCAAATATCGTGGAACTCGCAAACTCGATTCTGCGTAATCCGGCCCGGGTGAGCATCGCGCCAGAAACGACGACTGCAGAGCGCATCGACCAACAAGTTTGTTTTCTGGATCGTGAAAATAAAAAGCCACTGTTAGAGCAACTGTTACGCGATCAATCCCAAGCCACATCTGGGAAGCTCACAATCGTTTTCAGCCGCACAAAACACGGCGCGAATAAACTCGCAAAAAGCCTCTGCGCCGCTGGCTTTCCAGCAGATGCGATTCATGGAAATAAATCACAAGCCCAGCGGGAAAAAGCGTTAGAGCGCTTCAAGAAAGGCCTAACACCTGTGCTTGTTGCTACGGATGTCGCAGCGCGAGGCGTGGATGTGAAAGACGTCGGGCTCGTGGTGAACTTTGATCTTCCCAATGAGCCTGAAGCCTACGTGCATCGCATCGGTCGGACGGGCCGTGCTGGCGCGGAAGGCCGTGCGGTTTCTTTCTGCGCAGAAGACGAGCGCGATTTTTACGGGAAATCGAAAAAGTGATTAAGATGCCAGTTCCCCGCTGGGATGATCATGCTTGGCACGACGCGGCTCTCGCTGAACGCCACCTCCGCGTGAGAAGCGGCGGAGGAATGGTGCAAGGTGGCGGCGGGAACCGTGGTCGCCGTCAAGGCGGAGGTGGTGGTGGTGGTGGTGGAAATCGCAGTGGCTCCGGCGGCGGTGGTGGTCGCGACTACAGCAACGCCAGCCGCAAAAATGATAGGCGCTACTCGTCACGATAAAATGTGATAGGCGTTTCCTGGATCGCTGGGACGTATCAAAGCGGTGGCGTGATCCTTTCTGTGGAAAATTACGCCCAGATTCCATCATGCACTTTTCGTGAGCGATGTAATGTGGACTGATGCCTGTAAAAAACACATTGCCCGCAGCCGTTAATGAAATGGATTTCATGAGTGAGCGCATTTCAGCGCTCGTTAATCTAACTGAATCAGGAGATCCACTCATCAGCGCCTATTTTGATCTCTGCCAATCCAAAGAACATCTACAATCGAAGTTTAGCCATTGGGCGATCGCGGCCCGCGTCACTCTCAATCGCACGGAGCGTGCAGCATTTGATGATGCACACCGAGATGTTGTAAATGCGATTTCAGAAGAATGGCCTGAAGAGACCCGTGGCCTTGCGGTTTTCAGTCGTAGAGGAAATAGCCAAGTGCACATGGTGATTCCTTTCGGCGCCTTGTTAGATACTCATTTTGATGTGTCATCCATGCCTTCGATTTTTCCTTTGGTGCAGTTAAAGGACCGCTTCAATCGATTCGTGGTTGCCATCGCGACAGAAGACGTATCAAGGATTTTTGAAGTGACTCTGGGAGCTGTTAGTGAAGCCATTCTCGCACGTCGTCCAGAGTTAGGCGGCCAACTTGGACGTGAATGGGGCCGGGAACATTTCCACCAAAAGAAACGGGAAAACGATCTAAAATTTCATCGTGACCAAGTCACCATCATCACCAATCTGATGGCAAAGCGCGGCCACAATCACTTGATCCTAGCGGGTAATTCCAAGCACGTCGCTGGCTTACGCGAAGCTTTACCGAAATCAATCAGCGCACAGCTGGTTGGCGAACTCCATAAAACACCGTCTGGCGGCGACTATTCCGCCGTGTTAGAACAAGCCATCGATACTTTCATCGAAGTCGAGCGCTCTGAGTCGAGAGACACGGTTCAGCGATTGCACGAACAAGTCAGGCGGGAAGCTCTTGCTGTTGTAGGAGTCGATGCATCTCGGGATGCAATCATCGGCGGCTATGCGGCGGAGCTAGTGATTTCCGAAGAACTACCGGCGGCCAAACGCGAGGAACTCACACATTTGGCAACAGCAAGAAATCTGGCGATCGAAGTCTGCGAAGGAGATGAGCTGTTAGCCACCCACGGAGGAGTAGGCTGTCTCTTGCGCTATCGTCCAGCGTTCATTCCATCGAACATGGAATCCTAAAGAAACTTCTTTCTATGCACCGATAAGCGAGCTTTGGTTTCGTCAAATATGCCGATCATCCTTGCGTCATCTTCTCCACGGCGTCGTGAATTATTAGAGTCTGCCGGGCTTGTTTTTGAAATCATCGTTTCCCCAGCAGAGGAAATTCATGATGCGGCGATGAAGCAAGAAGCTCTTTGCGAGCTAAATGCCGCGCTGAAAGCTGAGGCAGTGGCTGCGATCCGGCCAGATGCCACGGTAATCGGCGCGGACACATTAGTCTTCATCGATGACATGCCGTTAGGAAAACCGAGAGATATGAAGGATGCTCGGGAAATGCTGCGGCGTTTGTCAGGACGCAGCCACCAAGTTTGCACGGGGGTCTGCGTGATTTCTCCTTCAGGTGATAAAAAGACATTTCACGGTCTCACTGAGGTCACGTTTTTGCCACTCGATGAGTCGGTAATCGATGGCTATTTCGCCCTCGTGAATCCGCTAGATAAAGCGGGAGCCTACGGTATTCAGGAACACGGCGACAAGATCGTGGCGAGCATTTGCGGAGATTTCGACAATGTCATGGGGCTTCCAGTGAAACTAGTGTTGGCAGCATTACAGTGAAATCGAGTTGCAGAAGCTGGCTCCAGCGGTGAAGAATCTCGCCATGGAGCAGCCGCACCGCTATCCGGTTATTTTCAACCCGAAGGCTCGTAGCCAAAAGGGTGCCAAGGTGCTGCGCTTTTTCATGAAACATGCAAACCGCTTCGCAGTATTTCCGACCACGCGTGCTGGGGAGGCGAGCGTGCTGGCAGCGCGCTTTGCAGCGGAAGGAGAGCCAGTAGTCATCGCCGCTGGTGGTGATGGAACGCTGAATGAAGTGGTAAGTGGCCTGGCGGGATCTAAGACACTGTTAGGTGTATTGCCAGCTGGGACGATGAATGTTTTTGCGCGGGAAATGGGAATTCCATTCCATTCGCTAGAAGAGGCTTTTCAAGTGATCGAGCGCGGGTTTGTCCAAGATGTAGATTTATTCGCAGCCAATGGTGCACCGTTCGTGCAAATGGCTGGCGTGGGATTCGATGCAATGGTCATCGAAGAAACGACCTGGGAATCGAAGAAAAAGCTGGGGCCACTGGCTTATCTGTTAGCTGGATTTAAATTACTGGGAGAAGATCCACCAAAGCTAGAAGTCGTTTGTGCCGATGGTCGGCGTGAAGAAGGCGTAGCGATTTTAGCGGGAAATGGATCACTCTATGGCGGACAATTTAAGTTTTTCCGCAATGCGAATAATCACGACTCAAAGCTGGATGTGTTAGTCTATAAAGAGGCGGGTTATAAGCTAGTGATCGATTCGCTGCGTGGTTTAGCATGTGGCGGCATCGATCTGATGGAATCGACGAGCTATTTCCAGACGGAGTCCTTCACGGTAAAAGCCGACCGCGATGTGCCTGTGCAGGTGGACGGCGAATTGATTGGGCGTTTTCCAGAAGTTCATTTCAAAGAAACCAATCACCGGCTGCGCGTTTTAGCGCCGGAGGAGCCGTTGATCGGGAATTTTAGCGATATGCTGAAATCTTTCCTGCATTGGCCGCGCCCTGCGGTAGAGTTCCAAACCAATCGCAGTCAGTGAAGCCTGCCCAAAAATGTGGGATCCGCCGTTGGATGAGGCGCCTTTTTGTCGTCGCCTTGCTGGGGATTTTATTGGCTGCCGGCATCGTGGTGTATGCGAACATCACGCCGGTCTGGGCCTCTCGCGGTCGGCTTTTTACGGAAGTTGCAGATCTCCCGAAGACGAAAGTGGGCCTCGTCTTTGGCACGACGGATCGAATCGAGGGGCGAGAAAATCTCTATTTCCGCTACCGCATGGATGCTGCAATGAAAGTTTGGGAATCCGGGAAAATCCAAACGCTCATCGTTTCTGGCGACAACCGAACGCAATATTATAACGAGCCGGAAAAAATGCGGCAGGCATTGGTCGAGCGTGGGCTCCCCGCAAATCGGATCGTGTGCGACTACGCGGGGCTGCGGACTTTGGACTCCGTGGTCCGGGCAAAGGAGATTTTCGGATTGCGCTCGGTTTTATTCATCAGCCAGCGCTTTCAAAACGAGCGGGCTATTTATTTAGCGAAAGCTCACGGCATGGATGCTTACGGCTTCAATGCAGAAGATGTGAATGCCCAGACTGGGATGAAGACCAATATCCGCGAAATCGGGGCAAGGGTGAAGATGTGGCTAGACGTGAATTTTCTAAAAACGCGGCCCAAGCACCTCGGCGAAAAAGTCGATTTACCAAAATAAGATTTGGCGGACAATTTCCCTGACATGCGGCTTTCCTTGCATGCCTGCCTACTTCTGCCAGTTTCCCCGCGATGAATCGTCACTTCTTTTTCTCCGCCTTTTTGACATTAATTGCTGCGCCTTGGCTCCATGCTCAGGACGTTCCACAAAGCGTCACACAGGTCGCCTATCTCAAATCCGACACGCCGACAAAGAATGATTATTTTGGGAGCGTCGCCATCTCCGGCGAATGGGCGGTAGTGGGTGCACCATTCGATGGGAAAAAGAACACGGGAGCTGTTTTTGTCTATCGCTTAGTCGATAAAAAATGGGGGCTTCTTTACAGAAACTCACGCCTTCAGTGGCTAGCAAAGAAGATGACCGATTTGGCTTCGCGGTTGCGATTGATCGAAATACGATCGTCGCTAGCGCATTTACCGAAGATGGCTCCAGCACTTTGGTCGATTCAGGAGCGGTTTACGTCTACACTTTTCCTGCTATCTCCACTGAGAACTCTGCCTGGACACAACAAGCGCGCCTCACTGCCAGTAATGCAGAGGCTGGAGACTTTTTCGGTTATTCGGTCAGTATTTCTGGGGAAAGAATCGTAGTCGGCGCTGTGGGAGAAGCCAGCGGTAGTAACGATATCAATGGCGGCCAAAGGAAAAACGGAGCTTTGCGAGCTGGCGCGGCGTATGTCTTTGCCCGCACCACGACTGGCAGCGGAACAAATATTTCCACCAACTGGTCTCAGCAATCCTATCTGAAAGCCAGCAACAGTCAACGCGGTGACTTCTTCGGATACTCCGTCTGCATCCATGAAAAAAGAGTGATCGTTGGCGCACCGTTCCATGCGAATCAAACAGGCGCTGCTTACATTTACGAAACCAGCGGCACGAAATGGAAACAAAAGGGTTTGCTGAAAGCCAAAAACGCGCAAAACGGTGACCAATTTGGAAAAGCCGTCGCGATTCATGGAGAGAAAGCACTCGTGGGAGCACCCTTTGAAAGCAGCAATGCGCGGGAAGTCGATGGCAAGGCGACTAACAATTTGGCTCCTAAGGCGGGCGCAGCCTATCTTTTTTCTCCATCAGGGAAAAAATGGAAACAGGATACCTATCTAAAGGCCAGCAACTCCGACAAAGGAGATCTATTCGGCAGCTCTGTCGACATCAACGGCGAACATATTGCCATCGGCGCTACCAACGAGGACAGCAACGCGACTGGAATCGATGGAAATTCAAAAACAAAGGAGCTAAAAACTCTGGTGCAGTTTACCTACTTCGTCGGGATTTACAAAAACCAGTCCAGCAGAAATACGTCAAAGCCAGCAACACAGGAGCGCAAGACCACTTCGGATACTCAGTGGCGCTGAGCGAAAAGGGTCTCCTAGCCGGAGCCACGGGTGAAGCGAGTAAGAACCAGACGAACCCGTCTAAAAACGACGCGCCCAATGCCGGGGCCGCTTACGCTTTTGCCGTGGAACCAGAGATCAGCGTCTTAGAAGGCCAGATTTCAAAAAAGAACGGCGAGCTAGTTCGTTTTGAACCCATCAATACCAACGATGGAAAAGATCAATCAAGGACCATTGACTTCTCAATTAAAAATGAGGGCTTCAAAAACCTAGCGATCAATGGAGGAATAACGATTACTGGCGGTGATTCTAGCAGTTTCACACTCACTGAAACGACTCCACCCAATGTGATCACTCCAGATTCTGTTCGTAATTTCAGTGTCTCCTTTAAACCCGTAGCCACTTCTGTTTCTAAAGTCTTCAAGGCAACGCTGGAGATCAACAGCGACGATGCCGATGAATCTAAATTCAGTCTTAATCTTGAGGGTGAGGTCATGGCACCAGAGATTAGCGTTACAGAAAAGCCAGATAAAGCGATTCAAGACCAAAAAATAGCTTTTGACTTAATCAATGTCGGAAATAATGACACTCGCACACCTAAAATATTTACCATTCTCAATAAGGGCAAAGCGACTCTGACCATCACAGAAATCGAGATTGACGGTATGGACGTTGCCAGTTTTGAACTTGTGAAACCGATGACTCCGGCTATTCCGTTTACTCTCGACCCGGGCTCTAAATACGAATTTCAGGTGACTTTTAAGCCAGACACTTCTGCACCTAAAAACTTTGAAGCTGCACTTTTTATCACAAGTAATGCTGAGGAGTCTAAATTTAGCGCTGACTTGGAGGGAACGGTGAACTGATAAAATTAGCCGTTGTGATGGTGGATCGTTCCACGGAAAAATTCCTGCACTTGGATCATTTTGAGGATTGCCGGATAGTAAGGATTTGCTTACTTTTTCAGAAAGAGTGTGAAAAATCGTTTTCTCACGTCTGATTCGATCCATTTCCGTGCAGTTCCGTGTCTAAATCTCTTAAAATTCTCATCGCCTGTGGTGGCACTGGCGGCCATTTATTTCCCGGCATCGCCGTGGCGGAAACGCTGCGTGCACGCGGTCATCAGGTCATGCTTTTGATTTCGGAAAAAAAAGTCGATTCCGAAGCGTCCGCGAAATATCGCTACCTGAATTTCAAGACGGTTCCCGCCATTGCCAAGCCACCGACTTTATCGCCGCGCATGGTGCCGTTTTTGTGGAAACTCTACGGCAGACCCGACAATGCAAAAAAATCATTCGTGAATTCGGCGCAGACGCCGTCCTCGGCATGGGCGGATTCACTTCGCTGCCGCCGGTTTATGCTGGGCATAAGCTGGGCCTGAAGACTTTTGTGCACGATTCTAACGCCCGTCCGGGTCGCTCGAATGTGATGACCAGCCGCTTTTGCACTCAGATTTTTCTGGGACTGGACGCGGCGAAAGCCTTTTTCCCAAATCGAGAAACCGTGAATACCGGCACGCCTGTGAGGCCGGAGATTTTAGATCTGCCATCGCGGGAAAGTGCCTCAGCAATATTCGGCCTCGATCCGTCCCGGCAGACCATCGTCATCACTGGCGGCAGCCAGGGTGCGCATCGCCTCAATGAACTCAGCGCGCAAGCCGCAGCCAGCTTGCCTTCAGAAACCCAAGTGCTACACATCGCGGGAGCCAGTGATTTTGATCGCGTTTCTGAAATCACCAAAGGCCGCGCTGGCTATAAAGTGTTAGGCTTTTGCGATCAAATGCCATCCGCCTACGCCGTTGCCGATCTGGTCATCGCGCGGTCTGGAGCATCCAGCCTCACTGAAATCGCCATCGCGGGGTTGCCGTCGATTTTAGTTCCCTATCCCTACGCCGCCGACGATCACCAAACGCGTAATGCTGAGGTTTTCGATCACTCAGGTGCCGGGAAACTCGTCCAAGAGCGCGATTTAAACCCAGAAAAACTCGCCTCATTTGCAACTTCCATCCTGCAAGACTTGCCAACTCACCAGCGCATGGCAAAAGCGGCCAGCTCACTCGCGATCCCCAATGCTGCGGACCGTGTATGCGCCGCCATCGAAGCCACACTATCATGAACGATCTCAGCAAGCGCCTAACAGACCGGAAAAATCCGCTCCAGATTCACCTCATCGGAGTGGCAGGATCAGGCATGAGCGGACTTGCCTTGTTACTGTTAGGCATGGGCCACAAGGTCAGTGGGTCGGATAAAGTCACGACCGCTGAGACCGTACGGATGCAAGGCATTGGCTTAAATTTCTCCTCACCGCATACTGCCGCCGCTGTCAAAAAGGCTGATATCGTCGTTTATTCATCTGCCATTAAACCGAAAAATCCAGCCTACGCGGCGGCCCAAAAAGCAGGCACTCCCCTGCTCCGCCGTGCTGAATGTTTGGCAGCGATTCTCCACACTCGCAAAGGAATCATCGTTTCTGGAACCCACGGAAAACGACGACCTCCTCGATGACGGCCCATCTTTTGCGGGAGGCGGCGCTAAAACCGAGTCACTACGTAGGCGCAGAAATCCCGATCCTAGGAGCGAACGCCAAATGGTCTGAAGAGGGAGAATACATGGTTGCCGAGGGAGATGAAAGCGACGGCACACTGGCGCTTTATCATCCGGAACACGCCGTCATTTTAAATATCGAGGCCGAGCATCTCGACTTCTATCGCGATCTGGATCATATCCGTGAGGTTTTCACAAAACTAGCCGATCAAACGAAAGGCAAACTCGTTTATTGCGCGGAAGATGCCGTAGCTACCGAGATCTGTGCGGGCCGCGAAAATGCCATTTCCTACGGTTGGGAAGATGGCGATTACACCGCGACTGATATCCGCGATCTGAAAGGCTCATCTGCATTTACGGTGAAACGGAAAGGTCACGTGTTAGGCGATGTTGAGCTCGGTATCCCAGGAAATCACAATATTCTCAATGCTCTAGCTGCGATTGCTCTAGCAGATAGCTGCGGTGCAGAGTTCACCCACATCGCTCGTGCACTAGCCACTTTTGCGGGAGCAAAGCGCCGTTCGAACGAAGTATTTATCCGCGAATTATCGTATCATCGATGACTACGGCCACCATCCGTCAGAGCTCGCCGCCACATTGCAGACTGCGCGTTCGCTGAAATCAAAACGGCTCGTCGTTCTTTTTCAGCCTCACCGATACACCCGGACGCAGGCTCTAGCAGACGATTTCGGGAAAGTCCTGCAAGAGGCAGATATGGTATTCATCACCGATGTCTACGCGGCTTCGGAAAAGCCGATCAAAGGCGTTTCTGGCCAGACTCTCATCGATGCGATGAAACCTCACGGCGATGTTCCTGCGACTTATTTACCTGATTTAAAGACGGCGCACCACGTGATTGGAAATGCGCTTCAACCCGGTGATTTACTCATCACTCTGGGTGCAGGAAATGTCCATGAAGCGGGCACACGTATCGCCGCAGATCTCAAGATTTTAGAGGAAATGCGCGCGTTGATGCCAGCAGGCGAAATCGATGGGAAACTTTACGAATCCATGAACCGCCACACCACAATGCTTGTCGGTGGGCCAGCGCAGTATTGGTTAGAGCCGCACAGTTTTTACGGCTTTGCGTTTTTGGTGAACTATTGCCGTGAGCGCGGAATCCCGGTGCGCGTCGTAGGGCGAGGATCTAATTTGTTAGTCCGCGATGGCGGTATCCGTGGCGCAGTGATTCATCCTATGGGCGGGGTTTTCTCCGAAGTTTCCGTCGATGGTCGCGGTCATGTCACCGCCGGTGCAGGCGTGAGATTGAAAAAGTTAGCCAGTGTCGCGGGAGGAAATGGCATCGGTGGCTTCGAGTGGATGGAAGGCATTCCCGGCAATGTCGGTGGCGCATTACGGATGAATGCGGGCGCGATGGGAATCGAAACATTTGATCAAGTCGTGCGCGTCACGTTTCTCGATGAAGACGGCGTCATCCGCACTCGTGAACGAGACGAAATCGTTTCGCAATATCGCAATGTTCCAGAACTGCGCAGAAATTTCGCTCTGCAAGCCGTCTTTAAAGGTAAAGCAGACACCGCCGCTAACATCAAAGAACGTTGGGACGCATCACGCGAGAAACGCAAGAAATCGCAACCCATCGCAGCATCCGCAGGTTGCACTTTTAGAAATCCGGAAGAGGTGCCCGCAGGTCGCGTGATCGATTCCATGGAATTGAAAGGGAGCACTTGCGGAAAAGCCGCCGTCTCTGAAGTGCATGGAAATTTCATCATCAATCAAGGCGGCGCATCGGCGCTGGAAATTCTAACGCTCATTGAATTCATCCAAGAAAAAGCCCGTGATGAACGCCATGTAGAGCTCGAAACAGAAATCAAAATTCTCGGCGAAGACGAGGCAACATTTTAAAAAGCAAAAACTAAAAACGAAGATGCTAAGTGGAAAAAAAATCGCAGTGCTGATGGGTGGACCCGGTTCAGAAAGAGCAGTGTCTCTAGCTACGGGAAACGCCGTACTTAGGGCGCTGTTAGGACTTGGGCTGGATGCTGTCGCGGTGGATGTCACCAGCGCAAATATCGATTTACCCACTGGCACCAATCTGGCTTTTAACGCGATTCATGGGACCTTCGGCGAAGATGGCACTTTGCAAAAGCGATTGGAAGAACTGGGAGTACCATACACCGGTGCTGGCGTGGAGAGTAGCCGCATCGCATTCGATAAAAATTTAGCAAAAGCCGCCTTCGTCGCAGCTAACGTCCCGACACCGCGTGCCGAAATCATCGATTTTTCTAAAGGGCCACGCCTTCCCTCTTTCACAGCACCATTCGTCGTGAAACCACCGCGTGAAGGCTCCAGCGTAGGCGTTCACATCGTCCGCAATCAGGCAGACGCAGAAGCTGCAATAGCGGATGCCGCGAAGTATGGAAATGAAATCCTTGTCGAAGAATTCATCGAAGGAAAAGAACTCACAGTCGGCATTTTAAATGGTGCCGCATTGCCCATCGTTCATATCGCGCCGCCGGATGGCGTTTATGACATGGCCAGCAAATATCCCTGGCTCAGTGGCGCGAAAGGCAGTGAATATTTTTGTCCTGCGGATCTGGACTTGGAAACCACTCTCAGAGTGCAAGCCGCAGCGGTAGCAGCGCATCGTTCGCTTGGCGTGGAAATTTACTCGCGAGTCGATGTTTTGCTGGATTCTCAAAATCGTCCGTTCGTGCTGGAGGCAAACACCATTCCTGGCATGACGGAAACGAGTTTGCTGCCAAAAGCCGCCGCCGCCGCAGGAATCACTTTCCCTGAATTATGTAAAACGATTGCCGAGTTATCCCTTCAACTCCGTTCCTAACATGTCGAAACGTCAAACCAGCAAATCCCGCCGCCGCACTCGCCAGCAAGTGCTGGAAGTCCGCGTCCTCTCGCCACGCATCGCTTGGTTTGGTTTCTTAAAGCTATTCGGATTCTTCGCAAAAATCGCCTGTATTTTAGCCGTCATTACTGGCATCGGCTGGGGCGTATGGCAGGGAATCCAACGCGCATTCTATCAAAATCCGGATTTCCGCCTGCAAGTCATCGATCTGAATCCAAACTCTGTCATCGACGAAGCTGACGTCGCTCAAATCGCGGATATTAACCTAACAGCCAGCTTATTTGAAATCGATGTCACCCAAGTCGCCGCACGACTGAAGCAGCAACCAGGCATCGCCGATGCTTCTGCGGAGCGCCACCTACCAGGGAAATTAGTCGTTCGCGTCACGCCACGTATTCCAAAAGCGTGGCTTTTCCACATGGATAGTGACGCATCCGCTGTTCGTAAAGTAGGTGCGATGCTTGTGGATCAAACTGGCATTGCCTATCCATGCCCTGAAATGCAGCTCACGTCCGCGTTAAGTCTGCCGATCATTTATTTACCACTTTCCGAACAGGTGCCGATCGCGGCGGGGCAAAAAATAACACTACCCGAACTCGATCATTGCTTTCGTCTATTAGACTCAGCGATTGAAGCTGACCCAGATTCCATTCAATGGATCGAGTCGATCAAACAAATAAACCAATGGTCTCTGGAATTAGCAACGCGTCAAGGCACCAAAGCCACCTTTGGTCTCGGTGATCATGATCGGCAAATGCACAGCTTCCGAGCAGCCATCGATCACGCCTCACAAAAAAGCTACACCATCAATACGATCAACCTCATTCCAAAGCATAATATCCCAGTCACCGTCAGCCATGAAGTTCCAACTTCACGGCGGCCTGCCACTCCGGATCCTGGCTCTAAACCAACCCGAGAAGACCGCCGTTCTCGCGATATCGATACTCTTCTCAATCGTAATTGATCTTTTCAATCATCTAACCATCCATGGCACGTCGCGCAAAAATTCATGTCGGACTCGAAATAGGCACCAGCAAAACTTGCATGGTCGTCGGTGAGGTGAAGGCAGACAGCGCGGTCAAAATTTTAGGCATCGGGGTGACAAAATCTGCTGGCGTGCGGAAAGGAGAAGTCTTCGATTTTACTCAAGCCCGTGCTTGTTTAAAAGACGCGCTAACCAAAGCGGAAGATGCCAGTGACGTTGAAATCGGCAGCGTCTATTTGGCGGTGACAGGTTCACATATCGAAGGAGTCAATCACCGTGGGACGTATCGTTTGCCGGACGGCCAGCCCACCGTTTTACCAGAACACGTGGAGGAAGCACGCACGATTGCCCGTGACGTCCACATTCCACAAGATCACGTCTATCTGCACCCGATCATTCGGAATTATTTGCTCGATGGCCTAGAGCATTCAGCCTCACCTGTTGGACTATTCGGGAAAACGGTAGAAGCAGATTTCCACATCGTTCACGGTATTGGGACGCGCATTCAGAATAGTATCAAGCTCGTTCGT
This sequence comes from Akkermansiaceae bacterium, assembly GCA_012032235.1. GTDB lineage: Bacteria > Verrucomicrobiota > Verrucomicrobiia > Verrucomicrobiales > Akkermansiaceae > Luteolibacter. The sequence goes on from JAAURL010000045.1 coordinate 13,444, forward strand.
GAAATGCCGTTAGAAGTCGATGACATCGTCTTTTCGCCAATCGCTACCGCGCAAATGGCGTTGGATCGTGAGCAACGTGAGCGCGGCGCTTTGGTCATCGACGTCGGCGGAGGCACGACAGATTACGCGCTCTATTTAAATGGAGCTATCGCCGCATCGGGTTGTATTCCCGTGGGAGGCGATCATGTCACGAATGACATTCATCTCGTCACTGGGCTGCCATTTTCTAAAGCAGATCGCCTGAAAATCAAGGAAGGCAACGCCTCTGCAGATCCCGCGAAGTCCATAGGCTCCGCCAAACTAACAGATGATCGCGGCTTTGCGGAAGTAGAAGTCAGTCGCAGCATGTTGAATGAAGTCATCCGCCAACGATTAGAAGAAACGCTAAAGCTCGTCCTACAACGTCTACCCAGTGGAGCGATGGAAGCAGTCGGCGCTGGAGTTTTCCTAACAGGCGGCGGGAGCTTAATGCGTGGCTTTAGCGAACTGGCCTTTGATGTTTTCAAGCGTGACATCTATCGCCCTGAATCCCCAGAAATTAGCGGGGCGCTGGCCAGTTTTAAAGATCCGCACTACGCCACCGCTATCGGCTTAATCCGCTACGCGCAAATTTTAGAAACGGAGCGGGCCACTCCTCCCGGCTTGATCGGAAAGATCGGCAGCCTGTTTTGGCCTTTTGGAAAATAAGGAAAATCACGAAAATCCGACAAATTTATGATCGCTTATAACCGCACCCCCCAGCAAACCATCGCTAGCTCTGCCGTGAAAATTATAGGTCTCGGTGGTGCCGGGACAAATATGTTAGAAAGAATTTCTTTCGATGGCTTGGAAGGCGCGGAGCTACTGGCCGTCAACACAGATGCCCGCACCCTATCGGGATGTCTTGCGAAAGAAAAAATTCAATTAGGCGTGAATCTCACCAAAGGCCTCGGAGCTGGGGGTGATCCAGAACTAGGCCGGCAAGCCACTCTCGAAGCAGAAGCGCAGATCCGGGAGGCGCTGCGAGGCAGTAAAATTGTTTTTCTCTGCTCCGGACTGGGTGGCGGCACGGGTTCAGGGGCTGCGCCGATTGTAACGAGGATCGCTCGTGAAGAGGGCTGCTTCGTTGTCGTTTTCACTACCATGCCATTTGCCTTTGAAGGCAAGCGCCGACGTGATCAGGCAGAAGCCGCATTGAACGAACTCGCCGTTCTATCCAATGCGCTCGTCACGTTTGATAATAACCGCATGGGAGAATTGGTCGTTGCCAAACAAGGTGTCCATGAAGCCTTCGCTGCTGCTGATCAAATGATTTACGAATCCATCAAAGCGGTGATCCGTTTGGTGGTTCGCCCCGGTTTGATCAATGTCGGCCTGGATGATTTGATGAGCGCGCTGCGGACGAATCGCTCCCGCTGCCTCTTCGGATCTGGCATCGCAGAAGGCGCTGACCGTGCAGCTTGTGCCTTGAGAAATGCACTCAGCAGTCCACTGCTAGATCAAGGAGCGTTGCTCAAAGATGCTCAGACCGTACTTGTGCATTTATCCGGCGGTGAGAATCTAACACTTTTCGAGATCGAGCTACTGATGCAAAGTCTGCAAAAGTTTGTCCCGGAAAAAGCACACGTCCTTTTCGGTGCAGCCGTGGATCCAGCGATGGGAGATTCACTTTCGGTTACTTTAATCAGCGCCCTCCCTGAAGATTCGCTCTCCGCAGCTCCACGCGATTCGTTCCTCGAGCGCACGCAACAGATCCCAGCCTTTGAGCCGAGCCAAGGATTTAGCAATCAGTCATCAGAATCGATTTTTTCAATGACTCCGCTCCTCGGAAAAGAAATCGAAGAACCCGAACTGATTTCTCCACCAGAAATTGAAGATCAAATCTCAGCAGAGCTAGAAGAAGAGGCGTTGCCATTTGCTGAAAAAGAAAGAGAACCAGAGCGGGAGATGCCGTTAGGAGAAGCCAAAGTTTCCGCGCCTGCTCCCGTTTCATTATCCGCAGAGTTTTTCACGATTGCTCCCGCGAAAGAAGAGCCTGCTCCCGTTGATGAACACTCCGATCTAGAGCAGGAGCCGCCAAGTTTATCACCAGAGCCGAAAAGCAAACCGCTGCTCACCACTCCTTGGAGGAAATCAGAAAGCGCCCAAGAAATTTTAGAAGAGCTCCCTCCTTTAGACATGAATGCTGGCGCAAAAGACGTCCCGAAAGCGGCCACGCCAGCACCGCTTCCCGAGGCGGAACCACCAAAACTCAAGCTCGGCGTAAAGCCAACCAGCGCAGAAAACGAACTTTCGCTAGACTCCTCGCCGCGCGGTCGCTTTGAAGGAGAAACTCCTAACCTGTTTGAAGGAGAGGATCTAGACCTGCCACCATTCCTCAGAAAAAAGAAATAAGTGGCAGCGGGAATATCCCAAGGAGATTTGAAACTCCGAAAACCATTCGCACCCGAATGGTCCTGATCTAGAAACGAGTGACATGCACGAACCCGCCGCTTACTTTTTCCTGCAAATGGCTGTCATCTTATTGGCATGCCGTGTGGTGGGTTGGTTAGGAAAACAAATTGGTCAGCCCCAAGTCGTCGGAGAAATGGTCGCTGGCATTTTGTTAGGGCCATCGCTTTTCCCGGAAGCTAGTAAACTACTTTTTACACAAGAAACCCGCGTGGTGCTGAAGGTGGGAGCCCAGCTCGGTGTCGGGCTTTACATGTTCCTAGTCGGGATGGAATTTAAGACCGCATTGTTCCGCAGTCGGATCAAAAGCGCGGTCAGCGTGTCAGTGGCAGGGATGTTAGTTCCATTTATTTTAGGCGGCTTGTTGGCTCCATGGTTACTGAAATTTCCTGGTCTCTTCAGTGAGAAAATTGATGTCTACCAAGCTGGACTGTTTCTAGGAGCTGCTATCGCCATTACGGCGTTCCCGATGTTGGCGCGGATTATCTACGAACGCGGACTATCAGGAACCTCATTGGGCACGCTCGCTCTGGCAGCGGGAGCTATTGACGATGCTGCTGCGTGGTGCGTGCTGGCCATCGTTATCGCGAGTTTCGGTGGCGGTGATGTCTCGATTTTCGGGATGAAGATCAATCCTGCTGCGTTGGCGATTGTTGGTGGCGCTAGCTATGCCACTTTCATGCTAACAGGAGGTAAAAAACTATTGGAAAAACTCGATACCATCGCTAAACGCGATGGCGGTGTGAGTTCCACGACTCTTGGGATCGTGCTCCTGCTTTTCTGCCTTAGCGCATGGTTTTCTGACGTCATCGGGGTTCACGCGGTATTTGGTGGGTTTCTTCTCGGCATTGCCATGCCACGCGGAATCGTGACTGAGGAAATCACCAAAAAACTGGAACCATTCACCGTCATCTTTCTCCTGCCAATGTTTTTCACTTTATCGGGGCTGAGCACGAAGCTCGAAGTAGTCTTGGAACCGTCAGTCATGCTCGTGGCTGTAGTGGTTCTCATGGCATCCATTATGGGTAAAGGCGTCGCTTGTTGGGCAGCTGCACGTCTGCATGGTGAAGACAATCGCACCTCACTAGCCATCGGCGCATTGATGAATTCCCGCGGGCTGATGGAGCTGATCATCATCAACATCGGCCTACAAAAAGGCATCATCGGACTTAAACTGTTCGCAATCCTCGTCATCATGGCAGTGATCACCACGGTGATGGCCAGCCCGATTTTTGAGCTAGTCTATGGCAGCACGTGCAAAGCAAGGGGAGCGAATCGCCTAGGCTGAATGCGTAAGATATTTTTAGTAGGGATGTGATGTAGACCGTTTGCCCATTCGCGTCAATTTAAGGGGCTAAAGGCTCAGGGCTACCTCATTTTGGTACCAATCAAGGCTTGTACTAAACGATCGTTTGAATTAAAGAGGCCGGATGGCCCACAAGAAAACTCGCAATGAGCAATACGCCGGGGGATTTCCTTCTGGCATGGAAGCGTTCAAAACTCTCACCGATCCCCGCAATGGAAGATCCAAACGTCACTATTTCGGAGAGGTGCTCTTCATTGCGTTGGCCGCCATGACCTGCGGCCTGGAAGGCTTTGATGATTTCGAGCGTTTCGCCAAGCTCAAGGAAGGCTGGTTGCGCAAGCACCTCAAACTGCCTAACGGCACGCCGAGCGACGATACTTTTCGGCGAATCTTCACGCTCCTTGATCCAAAAGGCTTCGTCGAATGCTTCATCGCCCACGTCACCACCCTTCGCCCCGAGCTGGCTGGCGAGCTCATCGCCATTGATGGGAAAACCGTGCGCCATAGCTTCAAGGATGGCGATCCTGATAACAGCATCCATCTCATCAGTGCCTGGGCCAGCG
>JAAURL010000233.1 GCA_012032235.1 Akkermansiaceae bacterium
GCCCTCAATACGGCCGACGCCAATTGGGTAAAAGCCCAAATCGAACTCAATAACGGCGGCACCGCGACCCTCGGCCAACACTACTGGCAAGTCACCGGAAATCCCGCCTACACCGCTGGCGGCTATTACCCTTGGAACCCCGCCACACCCGCTGCTGCCAACAAAACCATCGCCAACATCGGCCAGCTCAAAGCAGTGTTTTCACTGAGGTTTGAATCATTTGTTATTGATGGTGATACTGACGAAGACAGTCTGCCAGATAGCTGGGAGATACTCTATTTTGGCAACTTGAATTATAACGGCACCCAAGATTCAGATGACGACGGCCTAACCAATCTACGAGAGTTTGAATTGCGTAGCAACCCCATCCAAAGCGACACGGATGGAGACCTAATGATAGATGGCCTTGAGCATGCCGCCGGCTTAAATATCACCGATCAAGACCAAAATCATAATGGCTTGCGTGATGATGCTGACGATTTCGATAACGACGGCATAAGCAACATCCAAGAAATCATCAACGGCACCAATCCGGGTGGTCCGGGTGGTCCGGGTAGTCCACCATTTCAAACCTTAGTGGAGAGGAATAGAGAGATTCAGACTTACTCTTACATGGATTACTCATACCCTTCTGCTGGTCGTCTTTTTCAGAACGCCATCAATCTTGAGTCAATGTCGCTTGTAAAACACTTTTCCACAATTGATTCCATTCACCTAGGGAGCGAGGGACGTCTAAAATATAGTTTTCCGTATCACACTCCCGAACCATATACATTAGATGTTTACGCAGGTCATTGGATACTTGCCCCATTAGATGATTCGGAGCAGCCCTACATATCCCCCGACCAGAAGAGATATGTCCTTTATGATACTCCATATTCAGGTGTCTCTACTCAATATCTTGGCGCCGCGACGATCAACGACTACAGACAAGCGCTTCGTCAGAGATTTGCACTACCAACTATCAACAATTCCGAGAATTTTGATGATTGGAATAAAGTCGATGGAAGAATATTAAACAATGGTTATTTTTGGAAATATGGAAATGTATATGAAACGATACTGGTAGATCGTGAATTTCTAGTGATATCTGACAGAGCCATATCCGAGCAAACTACAGTGAAGAAAACCCTTATCAGGATAAATGAAGATACATGGGGCGGACCTGCCGGTGAAATCCCTGTTTATAAGTTTTTAAATCCCCCAACGCTAGAACTTGACTTCGTAATCCCTACAGGAAAAACTCAATCAAATGTGGTAACCGTCTCTTCTACAGACGATCTTACAGAAGGAGATGGAAACCATCATATCCTCCTGCCCGTGGAGGTAATCTCCCGCGACAAGTATCTTGCTGGGTCGTTTAGCATTCCAACGAGTTGGGATAGCCTTGAAATGGAATTCGTCGGCCCGGACGGAAGCCTCGGCAAATACGGCAACCTCCTTGGGGGCGGCAGCACCAAAATCTACGACAAGGTAGAAGACATCATGGCGGATTCGGACTACGCGGCGGGAGGCCAGGCCGATAGTCAGAAAGTCTGGTTCGTTAGAGATTCAACCGATGCCAGAAAGATCAACTATTACACCTGCTTCAACTCCACGGGCAACGTTCAGATCAAGCTCTATCTAAATGGAAAACCCGAGCCGCTGGGAGAAATCACCCATGCACTGACGCCAGCACAAGACTTCGCTGCCGTCATCGATTACGTGGACAAATGGGTAAAAGGCACCAGTTTCGACTTCACCGGAGGTGTCATCACGCCTCCCCTTGCCATGCGTGCGATGAGCATGAATGCCGCAGATGGTGGCGGAATTCACAACCTCACCCGCGCCGCTCTTATTCCATTTTTTAACGTCGTCAACAACGTCGAGGGCTTGGGCAGCGTCGCATTCGGCCTGTTCGATGGAATCAAGGAAGGTGTGAGTGACGACTACAAACTCCTCGTCCTCATCAAAAGCGGTGTGCTAGGTGCCGGAGGTTGGGCGATCCAAGCCGCAGAGGAAGAACTTAACAAATGGAGAGACGATCCACTCAAACGCGCTGCGGAACTCAAAAAAGCCGCGGATCGCCTGTGCCAGGAATGGGTCTTCAAGCCCATGGAGCAAGTCCAAGCCGATCTATCCACTTGGGAAGGCTGGAAGAAACGAAGCTGGCAAACCTGGAACAGCGTCAAAGGCACCACCAATAAAGTCTGGGTTTTGACCAAAGACTCGTGGGGCAGCATCAAAACGGGTCTCAAAGACTGGGTGAACGACTTCGCCGACCGCATGATGGAAGGAGCGGAAAAAGCCCACTGGAGTGAGAACGTGCTCGTCATGGACAAGATCGGCGGCGACCTGAACGAAATCACGCGACAGGCGAGTTATACATTTGGCTACACTTTTGGATATATATCCGAGCAAGTGGCGGTGGGAATCCTCACTGGAGGCACTGTGAAAATCGGAGCCGTAATGACCAAAGGCGGCGCGGCCATGGCCACACAACTCGCCGCCCGCCGGGTGCTGCCCGTCGTCGCCCGTCTCCAATTCGTCAAGAAATGGGCGGCAAGCGTGGCGATCAGCATCGAGATGAAAGTCGCCGTCGAGCGTGGCCTCATCATCGCAGCGGAAACACCGCTCTCCCTAGCAGTCAAAGACTCCGCCGCCGAGGTCATCGAGCGCGGCATGAAACGGGCAACCTTTGAAAGAACCGCTTTCTCGAACTCCAAGGTGCTTGATGAAGTTCTTAAAGCGCTTTACGTTAAGAAGTTGATACTCACGCCTGGACGGGAGGGGCAGTTTTGGCACAGATTCGCCATCTTCTTTGAAGTGATGAATGATAAGGCCACCGCCGGAGCGTCCAAAGGCTGGATTCCTGCATATGATAGAACCCTGCGATTTGATGGCGATTTACTGACCGCTGACTGGTCCGATGATCTTTTGGCACTCTACAAAGCCGAAACCTCTCCTGCTGGGCGTCTCAATCTCAAAGAGGCGCTCGAAGATCTGTCATCTGTGATGGACCAGAATCCTGGTGCTGTCTTTCCAAGAATCAAGATTCCCCGGCCATCTGATCTCTACGATGAGTTTTTCTGTGTTAAGGGTTCTGCCACGCGAGTCGGAGGTGGAAATACTGAACTTATTTGGACTACGTTAAGCGAGAACGTAAATTGCCTCTAAGGACTTTCGGGGATGATTTAAGTATTGGCCCCAAGGGGCATTATATCGGAACCGAGGCTTTTGGAAATCCGCAAGAAACCTTGAAAGCGTATCAAATTAACTCCACTTGGGGGAGCGATGCAAAAGTTCGGTTTACTATCCAGAAAGAATCTTTGAATGGAAAATCAATAGTTTGCTACAGTGCCGACAAGGATAATATTGTCTTATCAAATCGGCTTGAACCAAGAACGAGAGATTGGCCTGTTGATGCGGTCACTCATGATCCGTTACCGGGAGGCGCGACACAACTCCTGTCCGAGGAAGGCGTTGTCACAAAAATCGAGGTTTGGCGAAATGGGAACTGGGAAATCGAGCCATTTAATTGACTATGACATACGAGCATGTTTTTTTAATGTTTTTTAGGTCATTCGCTATGGCGGAATACAAAGCCGATGGATATGTCATAATTGCGAGAGATTTTAGAATTCTTTACTCTTTTGATCCTCCATTACAACTAACGGAGCAGACTTCAAACTACCTCATTAGATGCTGTTTTCATGTGAATGATTTTTTCCCAGGAGCCTTTGAAATGACCATAAAAGACATCAGAAGCCTTGATGGTTTGAGTGATGATGCCGAGGTTGGTTTTCATTGGATTTGGGACCGCATAGGAGACCATAAAAAACTAGAAAAACTAATAGCTGAGGGACATTT
>JAAURL010000234.1 GCA_012032235.1 Akkermansiaceae bacterium
GTTTCAAACTTTTCGTGAGCTCCCGAGCAACGCAGGTTCTGGCGTTGGGATCGATTTCTGTTAGGATTTCCAAAGTGGACATCATGCGATGTGGTGACTCGAAAAAGATCCCGGTTTCTCCCGATTCTAAAGTCGCTGTTAGGGCGCTGCGGCGTTTTCCGGATTCCACGGAAAGGAACCCGCCGAAGCGAAAAGCGTGGCAGGGAAATCCGGAGCCGATGAGCGCAGTGATCACGGCGGACGGACCAGGGAGAACTTCTAATGGAGTGCTCGATTCAATGCAGGCTTGAACGAGACGGTAACCAGGATCGAAGATGCCGGGCATTCCTGCATCGCTGATGACGGCGATGAGTTCTCCTGCTCTGGCGGCGGCGATCAGCTCTGGCGCACGGCGGGCTTCGTTGTGATTGTGGAGGGAAACGAGTCCTTTGGATTTCTGTTGAGGCCTTCATGCCAACACAACCAGCGTGAAAAGGAAAGCACTCGTTCGATGGAGGTTGAATCAATCCAAGGATGACTCTGGCGAAGAAGTATGAGGTAGCTCTGCTCAAAGTCACTGTCCCATGGCACACCTCCAGGGTAGTCGTAGAGGTGGTCTTCAGCAGTCTTCAGTAGTGAATAAAGATAACTCTTGATCCCTTGTCGCTGATCTTCGAGTTCCTTCTCTGCAAGAAATGCGTCGAGGAGATCCTGTCGCGAGAATGTATGCACGTAGCTCCGCATGGCGGCATTCAAGAGTTCTGGATCGTGAGAGCTGGCCATGGTCAGAGGCGGCAAGCCAATAGCTCGTGGGTTCCGGAATCCTCGACTTCAGCCTTCCAATAGTGCGGATCATTGATGTCGCGAAAGGTGAGGCTTCCATGCTCCTTCCAAGCAGTAGTCCGAAATGGTGCGTCGAGAATAATCAACCGCTTCAACGTGCCCCAATTGGGATTGAACGTTCCCTCGACGATCTTCGCGCCCGCATCGAGCTCTGCCATTAGCACGGTCTGCAATGCGGGTGAGTCCAGTGGTTTCATTTTTTGGATAGACCTTATGGCTGCGACTGGTTCCAGCCAGATGCCCTCCGGTCGATTTGAAGGTTGAAAGAGAGGTGCCGTGTCTCGTTCAAGTCGTGGGATATCGCAGTGGCGTGGTGCCGCTGCGACCTATCCACATTCAACACATTACGTATGATGAAAACGGACTCAGACACGACACCTGCCTTCTACATCGGACTCGATGTGAATAAAGAAAAAACTTCCGCTACAGATACAGATCATCCTCTCTCTTTTTCAGGGCTACCTCAGAGGAAAGCCCGAATTCAAACAGGAGCATTACCCGCCGTTGGATGGAGCGTCTCTGTCTTATGGGTTGTATCAAGGATGACCTCGCCATCCGGAATTGCTCGATACGGAAGGTCATTCTCACGGTAGTAGTCTACGACAGCCTCCATGCTTTCTGATTCAAAGTGGTCACATCTATAGTGAGGCACAATATAGTAGTCAATTACGCCAAGTCCTTCCCATATTGTGGGGTGGTCATATCCGCTGGACTTAGCTTCCGGTTCATCAGCAAGGTGAATACCTCTCAATGAAGGGGAAAGGACACAAGCACCGGCACTGTAGCCTCCGTAGAGGAAATGCTCATCGTCAACCTTGCTATGGATCAATTGGTCGAGTCCGCTGAGGTGCATCGCCTTACGTAGTAAGAAGGTGTTTCCCCCGACCACCCACAACATACCAGCTGCATCGAGCTTCTCAGATAGGATGTCTTGGGAAGTGAAATAGTCGCGGAGATCCAAGGTCTCTGCAGGAATCCCGAGATCGGCCAGCAGGCCAATCTCTCGCTCCTTTTTGAGCCTGAGATGCTCGGAATTGTTCGAGCAATCAAGCGCGTTAGAAACCAAGAGAGCCGTCTTCTCTCGGGCGAGTTCCGCGAGCTTGTGGCCTTGATCGCCTATAAGAAACGATGAGAGGTAGAGATACATTTTTCAGAGAACGTCAAAGTGATGGCACACCCACTAGCGGGAGCCAACGTTGATCGCGGGGTTGAGGTTGAAATCAAGTGGAAACATGGAAAACAGAGGGGCTAGTGGGTGTTGCCATGCACGCATCTTGTTCTGCTTCTTATTTTCTTGATCGGCGGAGCATCAAACCTAGACAGCCTAATCCAAGTAACGTCGCCGATGTGGGTTCTGGAACCACGCCAAAATCGACTTCTCTAATCTCGATTCTTGTTCCAAGCTGTCCGCTGGCCACATCGAGTTCCACCCGACGAACCCCCATTACTGAGGAAGGAAAAATGTATTCTCTCACAGCTACCTGCCCGACTGGCCCAACGTAATTCGTTGCGGCTGATGTGGTGATTAACAAGTCTGAAGAATCGTAGAATCGAAGTGAGAAGTCATCAATTCCTTCATTGTTAACAACAATGTCATTCCACAAAAGGAAGCTACTGAGATTGTAATCCTGATTGAGCGAGAATGAAATCACACCCAAGGAATTACTCGCGAAACCATTGAGCGATGACGCAGTCCCTGTGATTCCATCGTTGATCATGCTAATTGGAAATCCTGCTTGCGGGGTAACGCTCGTTGTCGCGGTGAAATTCGAGAAACCAACGGTGGTTGCTGCATTCACTCCCCCAACGAGTGATCCGATTGTCAGAATAGCCGCTGTCAGGGAGCGAGCTTGTGGTGGCATTATTTTCATTTCGTATATTTCTTGCAGAACGTTTGAGGTGACTCGCACGCGGTAGCGTGTTGAGTCCACCGGCTTTTTCGACTTAGTTGATCCTTCGGCGACAAAAGACTAATCCCAATGACCCAAGCCCAAGAAGAAGCGTTGAGGAGGGCTCCGGGATTTGAGATAGGGAAGCCCCGTCGATTATCCCCCCTTGAACCGAATTAGCTGCTCCCTGCGAATCATCAAATCGAAAACGATATTCATTCCCTGCCTGCAATAGCCCTTGCCCCTGGTAGGTTTGCCATACGCCATCGCCCTGACTAGGGGTGACTGAAACGCTGTCAACTAGCTGTGAGTTTGTAAGATCAAACAACGAAAAATTGATCGCAAACTGACCGCCACCACTCCAACTCGAGTAATCAAATGACCACTGATGTAATGAAGTCGAGTTAATCAGAACATTCTGCTCCAAGATCGTACTCCTTACTCCAGCATCACTACCTCCGATCTCAAGCCATGTAGGGCCGTCACTACCCAAAACGCCTAGATTGTTGTTCACGAGGTCGACATCACCAGAGACCATGGTCCAATCCACCGGGTCAACCCCGGAACCAATCGACCCATTAGAGAGACTATTTCCTTCAAAGTCTCCATTAAGAAGGAGATTTACAGCATTAGCTCCCCCTGCAAGAGACCCAAATGTGATTAAAGTGGCGGCAAAGGCAGTCGCTTTTGTGCTGTTTAGTTTCATCATGAAAGTGTTGTTTTTCGGTCGAACGACCAAGCTCATACACCACTGCTAGCGGGAGCGGAAGCCTGAAGTGAAGTTGAGGTTAAAATTACGGGAGAGCATGTAAAAAGGGCGGCTCCTAGGGGTTGGATGGTGCATCTCATAAGCTGGATTCCAGCCACGAAAGAGGCTACAACAATCGTTCCGAAATGGAACCCAAAACGGCCGTGTGATGCAATCTGGTGGCGCGGCAAGACCTCTGCGAAAGCAGATGAGTCTGTGAACAAGATAAGGCATCACACGGCTCTCCTGGCCTCCAAGTCCGAGCAGCATCCTAGATCTCAAGAATCTGTTTAGATGAGAC
>JAAURL010000235.1 GCA_012032235.1 Akkermansiaceae bacterium
ACTGAGAATTTCTATATCTACAACACCAGCTTTAAAAAACGAACGCTGTAAATCTCTAAATTCTGGCCAATTGATCACGAAGGTCTCTAACTGAAAACCACACTTCTCTATAATCTTTTTTATGTTGGATACTGATTTCTCAGTGGATTTTTTTCCCTTTGGCCCACCGCGATTGAGCTCTTTATCGAGAATGTTAGAACATACCTCGATGCATTCGTTACAAATATACACACCGGGACCAGCGATGAGTTTTTTGACCTCTGAGTGACTCTTTCCGCAGAATGAGCACATCGTTAGGTTAGAAGCGCGGGCCATAATGAGTGTATATAAATCAGGAATTTAGGAGAAATCAAGCATCGGACTTTTTGTCCTCGATTGCAGCTGCGACTGCATCTGGCAGCTGTTTACGATTTTCGAGAACCTTATCCACGAGACCATAAGCAACTGATTCCTCCGCCGTCATGTAGTTATCACGATCTGAGTCATGTTCGACTTGCTCCACGGTTTTGCCCGTGTGGTGAGCCAGAATGCCATTGAGGCGCTTCTTTAAATTGAACATGAAACCGATGGTGCGCTCGACATCCGAGGCTGTACCTTGTGCGCCACCAGAAACTTGGTGAATCATCACATGGGAATTTGGCAGACAGAAGCGCTTGCCTTTTGTTCCAGCGGTTAGAAGCACGGAGCCCATGGATGCGGCGATCCCGATGCAGTAGGTATTCACGTCACATGTCAGGAACTGCATCGTATCATACATTGCCAATCCTGCGGTGACAGAGCCACCGGGAGAATTGATGTAAATGTGAATGTCTTTTTTGGATCCTGCATTTGCAAGAACAGCAACTGCGCAATCACCGAGTTTGCCACAAAATCATCAATCGGAACGCCGATGAAAATGATGCGGTCCTTGAGAAGGCGCGAGTAAATGTCAAAGGAACGCTCGCCGCGGCCATCTTGTTCTACGACGACTGGGACGTAGTAATTTTTCGGCGTGTTAGGGGAACTCATGTTAGGAGATTGGAAATTAAACATCGAATGTGGTGTCTGCGGACTCCTCCACATTCGCGTGCTCCAGCAGGAAGTCAATCGACTTGCCAATTAGCATCGAGCTGCGGATGTTTTCAATGCGATTGGCGCGTTGTAAATCTTTGATAAATTTCTTGGGCGCTACCTTCCGGGAATTCGCGATTTGAACGAGGTGGTTGACTAATTCTGAATCTGAAACGGCGATCTTTTCCTCGCGAGCGATTTCCTGAAGGATGAAATTAGTCCGCAGATTGATCACGGCTTGCTGGCCAGCGGTGTTGAGAATGTCATCTTGCTGTGATTCGATATCGCCTTGACTCAAGCCTGCTTGCACACCGCGTTGGACCATGGCGTTGGCTTGGTTTTGCGTTTCCTGAGTCACGAGATCATCAGGAAGTTCGAAGTCGGCCTGTGAATTGAAATGCTCGACGATTTGATTGACTTTGAAATCCGCGATTTTCCGTGCTCGCTCGCCCGCCATGCTTTCGCGAATGATTTCCTTGATTTCTTCTAGGGTTTTTCCGGGAGCGATTTTGTTGACGAATTCGTCATTTAGCTCGGGAAGCACGGCGGCCTTGAGTTCATTGACCGTTGTTTGGAAAGCGAGCTGTTTATTGCGAAGCTCTTCGATCGGGAAATCTTCCGGCAGGGTGACGGTGATTTCCTTGGAATCTCCTGCATTCATGCCGATGAGTTGTGCGGTGAAACCTGGGAGAAATGCTTCTTCGGTTAGGCGGACCCAAAATGCTTTTCCGCTCCCGAGTTGACCTGGATTTTTCCCGAGAAATTCTTCGGTCGGCTGTCCCTCAACCGTTGAGCTGTAATCGATCACGGCGAAGTCTTCCATTGCAGCGGCGCGGTCTTCGATGGGAGTGAAATCGGCAAAACGCTCTTGGAGCGCTTTTAATTGTGCGTTGATTTCCTCGGCAGGCACTTCAGGAAGCGGGGATTGAATGCTGATTCCTTTGTATTCTGGAAGCTTTACTTCGGGAGCGAGCAAGAGCTTTGAGACAAAAGTCATGCTCCCATTTTCGTGATTTGTCAGATCTTCTGGATTGCCGAAGTTGATGACTTTGAGCGACTCTTGTTTGAGCGCTTCACCAAATGCTTCGTTGATGAGAGCGCTATTGAGTTCATCGGTGATCTCTTTTTGGAAGCGCTTTTCAACGACAGCGCGTGGTGCTTTCCCGGGGCGGAAACCTTGGACGCGAGCTTGGCTAGCGTAGCCTTTGACAATCCGGTCGCGTTGGCCTTTGACTTTATCTGCTGGGATTTCAACGCGCAGGGTGGCGGTGCACTTTGGCTGCTTTTCGACAACAATATTCATAGTAAATTGGACCGACTTTTGCGTCGGGAAGGGCAAACTAGGTTGAATCCCCGCTCCTTGTCAAATGGGGTGTGAAATTTGTTCCTCTCTTCTAGCAAGGGAAGGGGAGTCGTTCTCCCGTTTTACGATGATTCGAGATAACCACTGAGCGTTTCCCGCAGTGTGGTTCGTGCGCGAAAGAGCAGGCTTTTCACGGCTGGCACAGATAGCTCTAGCACGGCAGCGATTTCCTCGTAGGAAAGTTGTTCATAACGCCGGAGGACGACGGCCATTCTTTGGGTTTCTGGGAGGGAGCTGATGGCGGCGTCTACTGCGGTTTGGAGCTCGGCTTGTAGTAGCTCCGCATCTGGTTGGCGATCTGGACTAGCAGGGACGAGCTGGTGTGAGTTTTCTTCGCGCTCGTCGGATGAGATTTCTTTTTTGCGGCTTTTGCGGCGGGATTCGTTGAAAACGAGGTTCCGAGTGATGGTGAATAGATAAGTAGTGAACTTCGCATCCGGGCGATAGCGCTTGGCATTTCGCCAGATACGTAGGAAAACTTGCTGTGAAATATCCTCTGCCTCGGCGGAATTTCCTAACATTTTTGCAACTGTGCCGATCACCGCGTTTTGGTGTCGCATGACGAGTTCACGAAAGGCTTCATGATTTCCTGCGCCGATTTTCTCCATCAGCGTGAAATCGAGCGTGCTTTCTTCTGCCAGATCTGGGTTTGGATTGGCTTCCATCTTTTAAGTAATACGAAATCGGAATGCTACCCGCCATGGAGCTGAGATATCCGATCTCTGAAATTTGCTGAAATTACGGACAAAACAATTCATTTCATATCTAGTTGGATCTTGCCCATTCTTCTACCTCCGGGTCCAGAAAAACTTCATCAAGTGCTGCGCGTGCCCAATCTTCTTTTTCTGCCAAGTGGCTGAGCATTCGCCATGCAACGACTTGCGTGGCTGGTAGTTCGCTCCAAACTACCTCTTTCAAACATTGCCAAGCACGTCCTTCCAAGCGTTTTGGATTTTCTAATGCCTCGTGGCATTTTTCACTGATCAATAATGTCCGCTCTAGATCTGGCTGGGCAGGCACTGGTGGCACTTCGTAAGGTCGCAGTGGAACCCCAGACGCGCCTGTGAGCTCGCATTTTGACTTTGCCCGCCGCGCCAGATCTTTACCGATCGCTTGTAAAGCCATGACACGAGCTTGGTGGGTTTCAAAACCTTTTCCCATATGCCGAGGCTAAAATGAAAAATCTGGGGAATGAAGCCCAGATTTTTCTAAATCATCAGAACGATATTTGAGGCGCTCAGCGTTATTTCGCCTGTCTTGCCGTGGCTTTGAGGCGCAGCGCGTTGAGAGCGATGAAACCGGTAGCATCGTCCTGATTGTAGGCTTCTT
>JAAURL010000236.1 GCA_012032235.1 Akkermansiaceae bacterium
CCGTGATCGGCAGTCGCGAATTCGTCAATCAAGCCTTCCACCGCCGCCGCGAGAGATTCGGCCCAAACCGACAAAGACGGCGCGCGGCGCTTGAAAGGAGATGCTAAAGGAGCGGCTGGGATCTTGTGGTCTGTTAGGGATTTGAGAGTCAGGATTTGATTCGGTGGATTTTAAGGAGCGGGATCAGTGTTTCGCAGGACGCTTAAGAAACGACTTCGTTTTTTTAAGAACGCTGCGAGACGCAGCTCACACAGCCTGCGGCGAGACGCCTCAGCTACTTTTGTAACACTCTCGATAGCGCGGGTGAGTATCGCCGCCCGCGAGAGATTCGGCCCCAACCGCAAAGACGGCGCGAGAAAACTGCGCGGCAGCGCAGCCCCAGCCGCTCATGTTCTCTGGAGTGTTAGAGATCTTCGCTTAAATCATTAGTCACGGATTTCAAAAAACTTTAGCGCTGGGCGCTCAACTTTTCGATCCGCTTTAAATCGCGTTGTCTTTCGTCGGTTATTTCTGCTAGTTTCAACGTTTCGAAGGCTTCTTCGTATTTCCCAGCCATTTCCAGGATCAAGGCTTTATCGTGGAAATAATATCCCCAGATGTTTCGGTTCGTATTTCCCTTCGAATCCATCCCCAGCTGACGCATGAGCATTTCTAACTGCTGCATTTCTCGCAGGGCGATCATCGGATTTTTGACATGGGCCAGCGCCAACGCGTATTGCCCTGTGAGTCCTACTTCTGCCATTGCAAAATGCCCAGTGGGCAATTCACGTACCGGTGCCTGATGCTGTAGCTCTGAGAGGAAAAAATTTTTCACCTCGGGCCATTCCTTGTTTTGCCTCTGGATGATTTTTTGCCAATCGCCGCGCAAAGCATCGCGTTCATGCAGTCCCCAAATCGCCCGTGCTTGAGCTGGGTATTGCTTTAAAACATCTGCGAGGAGCGAATCCAGATCATGCCAGAGGAAGGAGCGTTTTGCCGACAGCACGATGAAAATCCCTAACAAAATTATGACTGGGATGCGTGGAGAAGCCTCCGTAATGGATTGCCAAATCGCAGCAAGGAGGATCGCCGCGCCGAGACAAAACCACGGCAAGCCTGGATAAATCCGATACTCCGGCATGAACTCTGGAATGAAATAAAAGACCCGGAACAAAATCGTCGCTACGTAAAGAAATAAGCAGACACCAAAGAACCTTGTCTTTTCCCACCACATTAAAAAAACGCTAACACCAGCTAGCACTAGGAAGGAAATAGCCGAGAACACCGCAATTTTATCAGGGATCGCCCAATACGATACCCCAGGGGGAATTAGAGTCTCTGCGATATGATGATCTGCACTCAGATGCACCGGGATCACACTGCGCCATGCAAATTCGTAAAAAACCCGCGATACAGTGTATGCATGACCGATAAATCTTGGTTCCGCCCAACGATCAAAAAGAGATGGTATTTTATCGAAGAATCCTGTTAGGAACATCACTCCACATAGGGCAATCACACCGCCACAGATCAGCCACCATTTCCGGCGTAGCATTGCCAACTTGCAAGCTGCATGGTCACCATTCCGACCGCACCGCACATCATCAATGCATGAGCTAGGCCCGGTCCCTTTGAAAAAGTAGCGCCTAAAACACAAACACCGCAGCCTAACAATTTAAGCCAGTGCCCATCTCGCAGAAACAGCATCAAGGCCCACGCTGCCAGGAGGGAGAAAAGTGTTGCCCACGCCAAATCCTGGGTTCGCACATAGTTAGGAATTTCGCTAGCCAAAGGATGCACCGCAAAGAGCAGTGCGCCGAAAATGGCGACATGCCACGAATAGCGATTTTTTAAGAAATCTCTACCAAATCCGAATAGCACGCAGGCCACCGCGGTGTGGAGCAGCCAATTCACCGCGTGAAATCCCACAGCCGACATTCCAAATAAGCGGTATTGCAAAACATAGCAGAGATAGGTCCACGCTGAAATACCAATGGCCGTGAAATTGCCATTTTTCACCACATCGCTGTCGGTGATTTGCACGGTATCATCCATATAAAACTGTGACCCCAGACACCACAAATGCGCCATGGCACTAGCTACGATGATCCACAGAAAGGGCGCGTATCGACGCCAACCTATCGATTCTGAAGTTTTCTCGCTCCATTTTGCCACATGCCTTTTCTAATAAATCTATTGGGAAATCACCAAGCCATTTTCAAATCAAGATCCGGGAACCAAAAATAAACTCGTCATTTCCGCCTCCATCACCCGACATTCTGGCCGTGATTCATCCGACCGCTATCGTTTCGCCACTTGCCACGCTGGGACAAAATGTCCGCATCGGTCCATATTGTGTGATTGGTGACAATGTTCAGATAGACGACGACTGCGTGCTGCACTCCCACGTCATCATCGAAGGACATTCCAAGATTGGAAAATCCAACGAATTTTTCCCCTTCGCCGCTATCGGTGGAAAAACGCAGGATCTGAAATATGTGGGCGAGCCAACCTATCTCGAAGTCGGCGATCATAATGTATTCCGGGAAAACACCACGGTGCATCGTGGAACTCACGCCAATTTACCGACGCGGATTGGTTCGCATAATTTGCTCCTCTGCTACTCCCACGTCGCGCACGATTGCCAACTGGGCGATCACATCATTCTCTCAAATTCTGTTGGGCTGGCAGGACATATTATTGTGGAAGATTACGCCATCATCTCTGGGATGGCTGCTGTGCATCAGTTTTGCCGAATTGGCAGACACTCCATCATCGGAGGTTGCTCAAAAGTCGTTCAAGATGTGCCGCCGTTCATGATCGTGGATGGAAATCCTGCTGGCACACGCGGCATTAATCTCATCGGATTGCAACGCCGAGGATTTTCCGAAGATGACATCAAGTCGATCAAGGTGGCTTACAAAAAGCTATTCCTTAAGAAAGATGGAAATCTCGCTACTGCGATCAGCTCGCTGAAAGCAACCCACACCGGAGATACATCGCAAGTCGCTCATTTGATCAAATTCATCGAAGAATCCGAACGCGGCGTGACGCGGTAATCGATTCCACACGGCTTCATTTCTTCGATGGTAATTCGTTCAACCAGCTGCTTGACCAACAGCTCAGACCCATGTCCGCCCGGCTCGAAAAGATGTAGTTCCGCCGGAACGCCTGCTTTCAGTGCTGCCTGATAAAATCGGATGCCATTGTCTGGATGGACGCCTTTATCGTCGGAGGCGAAAAAGACGAACATGGGCGGAGTCGTGGGAGTTACCTGCAAGGTCGTTGGAAAAACGCCGAATCAGATCTTCCGGTGGACTCTTTCCACGCAGGTTTTCTCGAGAACCTGCGTGGGTAATGGGCATCTCTGGCCCGAATCTGCAGCTCAGCGTGTTAGGCAGGCGATACTTGAGGACTGCAACGAAAATGTCTTTTTACGGTTGTAGGCTTACTTACTCGGTAACTCCTTGATGCGGATGTTGCGATAGAGCACTTCTGCCCATTCGGCTTGTAGGCCAATGCGCCCTTTATCCAATGGCACAAAGTCATTCCCGATTTTCTGCTGCATGTTGAAGATCTCGAATACTACCTCACCGTTGAAGATGAATGTCGCTTTTTTTGCTCCTTCGACACGGATTTCCATTTCGTTCCACTCGCCCATCGGCTTCTCAGTTCCGAGCTTAGTCGGCACATGGCCGCCCCATGTTGCGTTCACCTTCTGGGTGATAGTAACCGTCTTTAACGGGCCGTTC
>JAAURL010000046.1 GCA_012032235.1 Akkermansiaceae bacterium
GGCGAAAAACCCCGCCGAAGACAGAAGCAGCATTCAAAGAGTGCATCAAAAAATTTCCTAACGGCGAACATACGAAGCGCTGCCATCTAGGTATCGGCCGCGCTGGCGTGATGCAAAATACGGACGAAAAAAAGAATGCGGCCATCGAAGCCTTCAAAATCGCGGCGCAGGATCCTAAATTGCGCTCCGAGGCAGGCCTCTCTCTCGGTCAAGTCTACACAGACCTGAAACGATTTGACGAAGCCATGGTCGTTTTCAAAAGCCTCATGGGCTCCGACATCAGCACGCCCCAACAAACCACAGCCGCCGTTGAGGTCATCGGCCTCCTAGCAGATTCAGGAAAAACGAGAGATGTCGCCAATTATCTCGATCGCCTCAAAAATCAATCAGGCATTCGTAATTCAATCGCTTGGTTTGCCAATCAATTGATTGCTCGCGGCGATGACTTGCTTTCTCAAGGCTCCTACGAAACAGCACTCACCATCTATCGCTCGATCCCTCCGCGTAGTCAGATTTTAGAAATCCAGACGAATACTCTGAACGAACAGCGCCAAGATTTAAAGCTTTTGCAGTCACGTTTAGACGCAGATAAAAACAAGCCCGTCGAACAACAATCCAGAAGCGCAGCAGAGCTGGCAAACATGCTCAAGCCTGCGATTGAAATTTCTGAACAAGCTCTCAAAGTCATTCAGGAAAAATCCGATTTAGACGCAGCACTCATCATGCGGCGCGGACGGTGCTTGTATAATCTCAATCGTTTTGAAGAAGCGCTTCTGTGCTTTCGCACCATTCGACTGAAATACGCCACATCTTCAGAAGCCAGAGCCGCTGCCTACGGCGAGATCGTCCTTTTAAGCAAATTGGAAAATCTTTCCGATATGAAAGCCCGCTGCGACGACTACATCCGTAAATATCCGGATGACGAAAAAGCGGAACAGGTCGCTTCGATCGCAGGCGAAGTGTTAGTCAAAAACGAACAATGGAGAGAAGTTCAGGCTTTCTACAGTGAGCTCGAATCGAGATTCCCCAATTCGCCAAACCTTGATTCATACATTTTCCGACAAGGCGTAGCCCAGTTTCAAGATGGCCGAATCAGAGAGGCGATTCCTTTCTTTGAGAAATTCAAAAAGAACTATCCTCAAAGCCCTAGTTTTGAAACCGCTCTCTATTACATCGCACTTTGCAACTTCTTGACTGGTGAGTACAAGCCAACGATGGCAGCCTGCAAAGAATATTTAGCTACCTTTCCAGATGGTATTTACGAAGGCGACATTCGCTACCGTCTCGCTTTCATCGACTCCAACGACAAATCGACTGATCAGACTGACAAAATCATTCGTGATTTATCCACTTTCATCGAAAAGCGTCCAAATGATAGTGCCGCCGGTTCCGTCTTATGCTTACTTGCAGACACTTACAAAAAGAAGAAAACGAACAAAGCAGACGAACTCGGAAAACTCCAAAAACTAGCTTTAGAAACTTACAAAAAGGCCGTTGTTTCTGATAGTCCTGATAATATCATCCAATACGCTCTGGATTCTGCCACTAGCATCATGCAGGGCAACAAAGATTGGGAAGGCATCTCCAAAATTCATACGGAAATCATCAAACGGAAGCCTGACAGCGTGATGGCACTGCTCTCCGCCGCACAGGTCGCGAAGATGAAGATTCGTGAAAATAAAGCCGAAGAAGCAGTTCAAATTTTATCCGACGCAATCAAACCGAGATTCAATGATCCATCCAATGAGCAAGTGGAGTTTCTCATCGATGAACTGGTCAAAACATTCATTCCTCCCAGAAAAAAACCAAGCGAACTCAACATTGATGAACTTGATGCAAAGCTCACCGATGCTTTGAACAAAATCTCGGAGGGGCAGGAAAACGCCACTACCAACGCCCGGATTTATTTCGCCCGCGCCCGTCTGGCACTGCTATTGAGAAGGACTGATGTGCATAATCTCCATCTCAAGGGAATTGCTATGATCAATAAAAATGATCCCACTGTGCTAAGTCCTTCACTCCTCGCAGCATCAGGAGATATTCTTCTCAAAGACGGAGATTTGGAATCCTCAGAAGGTATGTATAAGCGCCTTCAAGAGCGATACTCAAATGGTATGTTTGCTGACGCAGGACCGGTCGGACTCGGTTATGTCGCCCTGGCACGCAAGCAATATGACGAAGCGCTGAAAATTTTCTCCGATGCACTCGATGACAATCCGGGGATGTCACGCTTTAAGGAAGCAAACCTCGGAAAAATGCAAGCGATGATCGAACTAGGTCAGCTGGAAACAGCAGAAAAATTTGGCAAAGAAATCGTTGGTGATAAGTCATTCCGCGGTGAAACATCTGCTAAAATTTACCTCATGTTGGGCAGAATCCAGCGAGAGCTGGCAAAGAAAGCATCTAGTCCTGATAAGAAAAAAGAACATCTTAGCACTGCAGTCGCCCTTTACGGTCGCCCGATTCTCGCGTCCCAAGCATTTCCAGAGGTTTGTGCTGAAGCCTATTGGCAAGCTTATGAAACTTGCCTCGAGCAAGGAGATAAAGCAGCTGCCGATGAGTATTTAGATAAACTCGTCAATCACCCGAAGCTCACAAACACCTCGCGGTATAAGCAAGCTCAGGATCTGAAAAAATAATTTGAACGATGTCTCGATTTCAAAAATTCCCATTTCTCTTAACCGTCAGCGCTTGTTTGGTGTTCTTATTATCGCGAGCTGCTGCTGATTCTGTCAGTGTCGTTCTCCAGGGGGGGCGCGCCATTCCTCTCTCTGCACTGACTCTAGAAGGTGACAAACTCGTCATTACCACAGCTGTCGATAGACTCACTCCGGGGCAGTCATTTGGATTGAATGCAGCAAGTCATATTTACGGGGAACGCCCGCCTGAACTTAATAAAGCGATCGCTCTGTTACTTAATGACAAAGCAGACGCTGCGTTAGGCCTTTTGGAGCCGATTTTAGACCAACACAAAGCCAGTGCGAAAATTCCTGGTAATTTCTGGCTGGAAACAGCAAGAGTGGCTTTAATTGCCTATTCCCTGAAGGCAAACACCTCAAAATCAAGCGAGTTGGGTTCCCAGATATCTGACGCTAGCCCGCTCCAGGCCAAGATCCGTTTGTTGCCCTTTCAAAGGCATTGTTGATGCCTTCTTCCACCGCTCCAAACATCCTGGAAACCGCTTTTAACGACCTCACGACTAGCAATCTACCCGCAGAAATTGGGGCTTATGCCTCATTTTACCGCGGAAATTTATACAAAAAGCTTAAAAGAAATACAGAAGCACTTGAAGCTTATCTTTCGGTTTCTACACTTTTCCCAGCAGGCAGTATGGTGTTAAATGCAGCCGCTGAACTCCAAGCTGCAGGATATCTCATCGATCTTAAGCGGCAAGAGGAAGCCAAATCCCTTTTGGCATCCGCTGTCGCCCAATCACAGGGAACAGTGATCGCAGATGAAGCGAATAAACGCCTTGAAAACATCAAATAACCGAACGACAAATTTTCGAACTATTTCTCCCACTACTCCATGAAAAAACTGATTCAAAATGCGATTTATGTAGCTCTTTTTACAATCCCCACAACTGCATTTGCAGCCGCCGCAGGAGGCGGTGTTAAAAAGCAAACTTTCTGGGAATTATTCAAAGAAGGTGGTTGGTGCATGTATCCGATTCTTGGCTTCTCAATCGCTACAGTTTGGCTGATCATTGACATTTGGATTCGCACCAATCCGAAAAAAATGACTCCAGAGGATGATGTCTCTGTGGCTCAACAAGCGTTTCTAGCGGGTGACTACGTCGGTGCTTATCAGGCCATGAAAGCTGCTACCAGCCCATTCGCAGACGTCGTCCGTTCGGCATTGTCTTCCATCGGCTATGGGAAATCTGCTTGCGAAGAGGCCATGCTTGCCGAAGTGGACAAGGTAAGTTCGAAGCTACAAACTCGAATCAACTACCTCTCCGTTATCGGGGTTTGCACACCGATGGTAGGACTTCTCGGAACTGTTTCCGGGATGAAGGGAGCTTTCGGTGAACTCGGCACTGCGGGTATTGGTAACCCTGCAGGCCTTGCGGGCCACATCGGTGAGGTGCTAGTCGCTACCGCAGCCGGCTTGTTCATCGCTATTCCTGCATTCATGGGCTTCTACTTCCTGAGAAATAAACTCCAAGGAGCGATTCATGGTCTTGAGGAAGAAGCAGAGCGCCTTTTCCGCAATGCTCCATACGACCTCTTAAAAGATGCGGACGTAGGACAAGAAGAAACCTTCGCTGCAATCCCGAACTGGCTTGAAACCCCACAAGGAGCGTAGTCCTTTTACCCAATATTAACTTTTAACAACCTACAACCATGGCCGGCGGCGGAGGAGGAGGAGAAAGTGGCGAACCTGATTTTCAGATCGCGCCGATGATCGACGTGCTTTTGGTACTGCTCATTTTCTTTATGTGCATCACCTCCGCTGAGGTGTTAAAAGTAGATAAAAATCTTGTTTTACCTGTCTCTGCCAACGCTGAAAAGCGTGATCCGGAGCTGTCAAAACACGAAACAGCGCTCAATGTGCGCTGGAATCCTGTCACGAAAACAGCTTTGGTCACAGTCGATGATCGCGAATATCCGAATCTTCCGGATCTCATTCCCGTTCTCCAAGAAAAAGCCAAGAATGACGCTAAATTGCGCGTCGTAGTCCGTGGTGATAGAGAGCTCCCAGCCATCGAAATTCAACGAGCCATGGACATTATCGGTCAAAGCGGAATTGCAGACATCGCTTTTGCTGCCTCCAACAAATAGTTTCCATGAGTCATCGTCACAAAAGAAAACAATCTTCTGAGGTCAACCTCGGCTTCCAGATCGCACCGATGATCGACGTCGTTTTCGTCATCATGCTTTACTTCATGGTCATGGCTGGTGCCGTGCAGGTAGAAAATTCCCACAATACCAAATTGCCAGGCGATGGAGACGCGAATCCAGACTCCATCCCTCCTGATGAAATTGCCATCCGGGTGGAGGACGACGGCCAAGTCTATCTAAACGATGATCCTCTTGATTCACCAGATCCGCAGGATAAGGCCCTGAAGGAGCTAACCAGTAACTTGGTCCAACTTCAGGAAAACAGCAAATCAGGTGGAACCGAAGTGTTGGTAACAATTTACGCAAATGAATTTGCGAAATATGAGAGAGTCATCGATGTGATGGGTGCACTAGGACAAGCCAAAATCACCAATGTAACTTTTCAAGCAGGAAGTCCTGAGTGAATTTTCATTGCGATCCTTACAAACAAGTGAAACTTATTTCTGACTATGGACACTGAAAGTTCAAATCACCACACCATTCTTTCCTCGCAGAAGAGTAAAGTGAGTTGGTGGTCAAAGATTGGTGGTGGCTCATTGCTGTTTGCCGCCATTTTCCACGCGATCCTTATCGTCATTGGCGCAGTTTTAATTTTCAAGGTCTATAAGGAACCTGAGAAAAAAGTCGATTTCTTGCCAGCGGGTGGCGGTGGAGAACGCGGCTCAGAAACTACAGTCCAGCAAAAACGCCAAACTCAGGTGATGCCTGTCAGTAATGGCAAACGCGTCTTCGCAGAAGGAGCGAAAGCAACTTTCTCGCTTCCTGATCAAGGAGACAACTTCGGCGAAATGTCCGCCTTGAGTCCGCTGAGTAGTGCTGTCTCCGGTGGGCTGGGCGCAGGCGCAGGTGGCGGTGGTGGCGCGGGGTTTGGTAAAGGTCCAGGTTTAGCAGGTGGCTTGGGCGGTGGAGGGACAGGCAAGCTATTTGGCCTAATCCCGGAAACCATGCGCAAACGTTGTTCAAGAGAAGATCGTCTCCAGCGCCTTCAAGAAAATGGTGGAACACCTGCTTGTGAAGATGCAGTTTTGAAGTCCTTGCGCTGGTTCAAAGCCAATCAAAATCCTGATGGTTCTTGGGGGACTGGTAAGCAAGCTGGAATGACTGGCCTAGCGCTATTGGCCTACATGGGGCGTTGCGAAACACCTGCATCCGAAGAGTTCGGCGAATCCGCCATGAGAGGCATTGTCTATCTAGTGAATCTGGGAGTTCAGAATAAAGCAAAGCTTTCCAAGAACTTGTCTGATATCTCTTGGCCTTACGAACATGCAATCGCAACCTATGCCCTGGGAGAAGCTGCCACTTTTTGTAAGGAAGCAAAGATTGAGATTCCTAACTTGATGGAAGTGACTGAACAAGCTGGACAATTTATCATCGATAACCAGCACGACAGTGGTGGTTGGGCATATCTCTACTCAACGGAAAAAAATGCCCACGTTGATACATCGGTCGCAGGTTGGCAAATCCAAGCGCTAAAAGCATGTAGCCATACGGGGATCAAATATAAAGGTCTTAATAGCTGCATCAACAAAGGCTTAGATTACATGAATAATTGCCAAAATGAGAATGGCGGCTATGGCTATAAAGTGAACCGTGAACCAGCTGAAGAACTTGAATACTTCACACTCACCGGGGTGGGTATGTTATGCAATCAAATGTGGGGCAAAGCTGATCGATCTGAAGTCTCCAAAGCTTCTTCATATATTCTAGAACATACCAAATTTGATTACAACACCGAGTTTTGTGATCTCTACGGCCACTACTATGAGTCCCAAGCCATGATGCAACGTGGTGGAGAAGACTGGAAAAAATACAACAATCTATTTCGCGACCAACTTGTGAGTAATCAGGATGCTAACGGCTCTTGGAAAGTTCCTGGTGCGGGTGCGAAGCCTAGGGCAAGTGGTGCACTTTTCATGTCCGGGACCAAAGACGGTGAGATTTATCGTAATGCTCTCTGCACTCTAATGTTAGAAGTCTATTACCGCTTCTTGAATACAGATAGTGGCGGTAAAAATCGAAGAAACTTCTGAAATTTCACAACTTCGTTTCCCCTCTCCCCTAGAACTTTGGTGACTCTAGCCGGGGCTTGCGTTCGCGACATTGCACGGTAGAATTTTGATCAAATGATGAAGCGCGGTTGTTTTTTTACTCTTGGGATTTTATTACACCGCGCTAACTGCCAGTGCGGCAAGTGTCGAAAAAGCTCCGCCAACTGCGGCAGAAGTGAACTTTTTGGACATTTTAGTAAAGGGTGGACTCATGATCTATCCACTCGCATTGATGTCCATCATCACAGTGGTTCTCATTTTCGTCTTTTTGATGACAGTCCGCCGTAACGCTGTCGTCAGCGACCGTTTTATGGATCATGTCGAAGCATTGGTGGGCAAGCGCGACTATGCTGGGCTGATTTCTCTGAGTCACCGCAGTAGTGAATGCATGGCTCGCATTACCCAAAAAACTCTCGATTTCATGGCGGCCAATCCAAATAGCTCTTTTGAAAATGTCCGCGACGTAGCCCAAGCAGAAGGCTCCCATCAAGCCGGGATACTCACCTCCAGAATCACCTATCTTTCCGACATTGGCTCGATTGCTCCAATGGTGGGGCTATTGGGAACCGTGATCGGAATGATCAAAGCTTTCATCGAAATTTCCGCTGGCGGAGTCCAAGGTGTGCGCCAAATGGGGCTAGCAGAAGGCGTCTCTGAAGCTCTTATTGCTACAGCTGGCGGCCTCTGTATCAGTATTGCAGCCCTCATTTTCTACTCCATTTTCCGGGGAAAAGTTCATAAATACACCTCTGAACTAGAAGCTGCGGCAACACATTTTTTGGCGATTTTACATACCCAACATGAACGTCAGCAGGAGCCTGCTACATCACAACCCGGAAATCCAGTCTTACGCTCGCACGAACATTATCGTGCTCCGATCCCATCACCACTCGCTGGCGAACGTCCTGATCTCCACGGTATCTAAGCGATTATCGGGATGAAATTTTTGAACCGTCAACCACCCGCTGTTGCGATGCAATTGGCACCGATGATTGACATTCTCATGTTACTACTCTGCTTCTTTATCGTCAGTTGGCAATACAGCAAATCGGAAACAGAATTGAACGTCTCAGTGCCAACAGCCCAAGAAGGCGCTGAGCCAGAAAGAGTCCGCGGTGAAATCATCATCAATGTCCTGACGGATGGCACGATCAAGGTGGAAGGCTTATCCGTAGATCGTCAGCAGCTTTTTGATAAACTTTCTGCGATCGCCAAGCAGTTCAAGAATCAGCCTGTGCGGATCCGTGGAGATGGTGGTGTCGCCTACCAGCGTATCGTCGAGGTCATCGATACCTGCCAAAAGCCGGGATCTGGAATATCTCATTTGCCACGCAGCGTCCTGCACCCACTGAGTGATTTGCTTGGCAAAGACTGACTACCTCATCATCCTATATCCATCTTGAAACGAGCGCTTGCACTTTTGATATTCGCCACGGGCTTTCTCATCGCCCAGGAAGTCCCGCGTGCTCAACCTGTAGACCCGGCATTAAATGCAGATGCCGAAAATGATTTCTACCTGCGGGGCAAAAATCTCTACGATTCTGCACAGGATAGTGCAGTCCAGGAAAATCGTGTCGATTTATACCAGAGAGCTGCCGCGATTTTCGAGCAATACCTGAACGACTTCCCACGCAGCCCCAACGCGGAGCCTGCCCTGTTTTATCTCGGCAGCAGCCTCTATCAATCGGGGCGTGTTAATGACGGGAAGCGTTGTTTCAGTACATTGCTCAATCGTTTCGGCAATAGTAAATGGTCCGCTTCCGCCGCTTACATTTTAGCCGCTGATTACTATAACAAGGCGGAATATGCTGCGGCGGCTCCTTTGTTCGAACGCTTTGCTTCTAACACGACAAAGCCGGAAGAGCGCGTCAGAGGAAATTATCTAGCAGGCGTCTGCTACCGCATCGAAGGCAGTGACCGCCAGGCGATCGCAGCTTACCAAAAAGTCATCCAAGATCCCGCGGGCGGGCTCTATGCACCACAGTCCAAAATCGCTATTGGAAGTTTCACTTTAAAGGACGGGAAATTGTTAGAGGCTCTCGCGATCTTTGAGGAAGTCGCCGCCGGTCCCCACTCCGCAAAATCCGTGGTGAAGCCGCCCTGCAAGCCGCCATCACCGCCACGAAACTCGACAAAACCGACCTTTCCGAAAAATATCTTCAGCTGATTTTGAGCACTGCCGGAATGGAAGATTTTCGGTTAGACGCTCAGATCGCCTACATGAAGAATCTTTTCGTTAGGAAAGATTATACCAAAGTAATCAAGACATTTCGCAGTAGCTCAGAAACTGCCAAGGGCGAGAAAGAAGCGACTCGTTTAATGTATGTTGCGCGCTCTTACATGAAGCTCAAACAGCCCGCGGATGCGCTTCAGCTTTTTCGTGAAGTTGAAAAACTATTAGACCCTGATTCTGAACTGGCGATTGATGCTGCCTACAATCGACTTCTTTGTTTTTCCAAGTCGAAGGACGTAATGTCCCAGAACAAGTGGACGCATTTCTCCAAATTTATAAAAAATCTCATCGGGAGGATCCCCGCATCCATACCGCCATGATGATGAAGGCGGAAACACTCTTCGAGAGCAAAAAAATCGAGGAAGCCGCCAAAGTCTACAATCAAATCAACACGAGCGTCATCAGTGAAGCAAATCGCCCGGGAATTTTATTCAACCGTGGCTGGTGCCTAGCAGAGGCGGGTGATGCTCCTGGCGCGATCCGTTCTCTGACAGAATTTATCAGTAAATACCCGCAAGATAAGCGGATTCAAAGCGCACTGGCTAAGCGCGCCAAAGCCTTCGTCGAAACTGCAGAACCTGCAAAAGCGATTGCAGACTTTGATCGCCTAACGACAAGTGGCACACCTGATGATCTTGCGACATTTGCCTGGTCAGAATCCGCCCGATTACGCCGAACCGAGGGAAACATCGAAGACATGATTCTCCGCTACCGAGCACTTTTGAAAAACATCAAAACGCTCAGTCAGAATCTGGAGGCAGAGGCAAATTACTTCGTTGGCTGGGGATTGGTGAAAACGAACAATCCAAAAGATGCAGTTCCTCATCTGGAAAAAGCCCGTGATTTAAGACCAAAAGGCTATGCCAAGCACGCAGGCACTTTACTCGCTCTGGGCTATTTCGCGACGCAGGACGCCTCTAAGCTAGCCAAAGAAATCAGCCTCGCTATCGAAAATCAATATGACGAAGAAATTCCCCCGCAAGCCATTCAGTGGTCGGGCATGCAATCCTATAATGCCGGAAACTTCGAAGATGCGGAAAAAGCCCTAACAACGATTTCAAATCCCAAAGAACCCTCGCGAAACCGCGAAAGAAATTTGGCGCTACCTCGCTAAAGTCCGTTTAGAACTTCGGGACTATTCGGGGGCTCTCACTGCTGCAAATTTCCTCCTCGCCGTGGAAGACAACCGTGGCTGGCAAGCGGATGGCTTGTTAGATCGAGGCCGCGCGCTGTTAGGTCTCAACGACTCTGCACAGGCTGCGAAAGACGCTGAAGCCTCCCTCGCCCTTCAGCCGCAAGGCCGCACCCTCGCAGGATTGAACATTCTCTTGGGAGATCTGGCCCTCAAAGCAGGCGACGCGAAAACGGCCGCTGGAAAATACCTCATTGTCGTAGGATTCCACGAAGACAAAGAGCTAAAACCGTTAGCGATCCATCAGCTCATTCAAGCATTAGAAAAGCAAAACGACCAAGCGGAAGCCGCCAAATATCGGCAGCAACTCCAAAACGAATTTCCAAATTGGAAAGCACCAGTTCGAAACTAATTTCTTCATCTAACATCTTTAAATTCCATGACGCCTCCAGTTGCTGACATCGCTCCGCCTAAGACCAAACGTAAAACCGAAACTTGGTCACCTGATAAATCCTCAGAACTCTACGGCGTCGAAACGTGGGGCAGTGGCTTTTTCGGTGTGAACAAAAACGGTCACGTCACCGTTCGCTTAGAAGATGATAAAGCACAGGCTGAGGTCTCTCTCTTCGACGTGATCGATGGACTCCGTGACCGCGGCACTCACTTGCCAGTTCTCCTTCGTTTCCGAGACTTACTCCATTCCCGCATCGAACAAATCAACGAATCGTTTAAAAAAGCGATTAAAGATTTAAAATACCGTGGCGAATACCGTGGAGTCTATCCGATCAAGGTCAACCAACAGCGGCAAGTCATCGAGGAAATTTCGGAATTTGGAAAACGCTATCATTACGGCTTGGAAGCCGGATCAAAGCCAGAGCTCATTGCCGCTCTGGCACACATGCACGATCCAGAAGCCTATCTGATCTGCAATGGCTACAAGGATGAAGAGTTCATCGACCTAGCTCTGCATGCTCAGAAAATGGGCCTGCGCGTGGTGCTCGTTTTAGAAATGCCCAGCGAACTGGATCTGATCTTGGAGCGCTCCGAAAAATCGGCATCCGCCCAATCTTGGGGTTCGAGTTCGCCTCTCCACGAAAGGCTCCGGCCATTGGCAAGACAGCGCTGGCGACAAATCAGTCTTTGGCCTCAATGCTTCACAAGTCATCAACGTCGTCGATCAGTTGAAGGATCAGGTCACATCGATTGCTTGAAAATGTTGCACTATCATCAGGGCTCTCAGATTCCTAACATCGCAGCGATCCGCGAAGGAGCGACTGAGGCAGTCCGGATGTATTGCGATCTAGTCAAAGAAGGAGCACCGATGGGTGTGCTCGACATCGGTGGCGGTATGGCAGTCGATTACGACGGCTCGCACACCAATTTCCATTCCTCCTGTAATTACTCCGTTGCAGAATATTGTGCCGACATCGTTG
The DNA here is from genome assembly GCA_012032235.1 of Akkermansiaceae bacterium. Lineage (GTDB taxonomy): Bacteria > Verrucomicrobiota > Verrucomicrobiia > Verrucomicrobiales > Akkermansiaceae > Luteolibacter. The sequence continues at coordinate 11,691 of JAAURL010000046.1, forward strand.
AGGTCATTTCCCAGATCTGTGATAAAGCTGGCATCGAGCATCCCAATCTCATTTCCGAGTCTGGTCGCGCCGTGGTGGCTTACTACTCGGTATTAGTTTTTAACATTCTCGACGTTACGAGTGCCCAGACCAGCGAGGAAGCGCCACCTATCCCGGATAACGCTCCGCAAAACCTCATGAACATCATCGAGGTCAACAAGGTGATTAATAAGAAAAATCTTCAGGAATGCTTCAACGACGCGATGTATTACCGCGATCAAATGCGCGCGCAATTCTTCTACGGAGCAGCGACACTGCGGGAGCGCGGCCTAGCAGAAGCGTGGTTCTGGCACATTCTCACAAGAATTTCCAACCTCATCGCCGATCTAGATGACATCCCGGAAGATCTCCGCGAGCTATCCTCCACGCTTGTCGATTTCTATTATGGGAACTTTAGCCTTTTCCAATCCCTCCCAGATTCATGGGCGATCGACCAAGTTTTCCCTGTCATGCCACTTCACCGGCTCGACGAAAAACCGCGTCACCGTGCCGTTCTTGCTGATATCACCTGCGATTGTGACGGGAAAATCGACCGCTTCATCGATAAAGAAGACGTCGCCAAAATACTACCCCTTCACGATTTCAAACAAGGTGAGCCTTACTACCTGGGGGTATTCCTCGTGGGAGCCTATCAAGAAACTCTAGGCGATCTCCATAACTTGTTAGGCGACACCAATGTCGTGGGCGTGCATCTAGAAAAAGGCAAACCCGTTTATACTCACGAAGTCGAAGGAGATACCGTGGCGGACGTGCTCACTTACGTCGAGTTCGATCCAAAAGAACTCGTCACGCGCTTCCGCACTTTTGCTGAAAAGGCCGTCACCGAAGGCCGCATCACCCCGAAAGAGCGCCGCGAAATTCTAGATCTCTTCCGCGAAGGACTATCCGGTTACACATACTTTGAGAGTTAAAGTGAGTGCAAGGAGTGGAATCATTTTCCATACTGGCGCTAACTGTAAAAAGATACGTTAGACCTCTTTCACTATTGATGGGATGTAAGCGTCCTACGAAGCACCTCTAGTCATAACCGTCGTAGGTGTGATACCTACGGCGTTTATGAATACGACGAACGAAACATTTTCTCCTGATGGGGTTGCGGTGCTTGCGGGCTCTTTGCTCAAGACCGATGTGCTGGGGCGAATCACGATTGGCCGCGCCCAGCGAGAAGCGATTCTCGATGCTTTTGAGGTCAGCGGCATGACGGGCAGTGCATTTGCGTTAGCCCAAGGCATCAAAATCCAGACCTTTGCCTCTTGGATTCAAAAGCGGAGGCGCGCGCGTGGCGACTATCAAAATGAAGCGCTGTGTCGCAAGTTACGCATGCGCAAAGATCGATCTGTTCACTCGAAAAAAATCGCTCGTCCTCAGGCGCCGATGAATTTGATCGAAGTGGATTTGAAAAATGAAACTCCGCAAACGCAGAAGCCTTTGGAAGCACAAGTACGGTGATGTCGTCGCCGTTTCCTAAGTCTGAGCTAAATCTTTTCACTCAAAGCAATCACTTCCGCCGCAGACATTCCTTTTTCCCGCATGGTGGCGATTGCTAGAGAATCGTTGCGTTTCGCCAAACGCTTCCCAGTTTCATCTAACATTAGAGCATGATGCAAATAGATCGGCTCTGGCAAATCCAACAAGGCCTGCAACAGGCGATGCACGTGCGTCGATGGGAGCAAATCCTCTCCACGGGTGACATGGGTGATTTTTTGAAAAGCATCATCCACGACCACCGCGAGATGATAGGCGATGCCGACATCTTTCCGCGCCAAAATCACATCGCCTAACAAATCGACATTCACTGAGATTTCTACCAAACCGTAAATCACGTAAGCTCAGTTCTCCTACGAGTTCCCCAGCACGGCGGGAGTCCAGCCGCCAAGCATAAGGCAGACCGACATCGATTTTCCCCTGCTGCTCATCCGCAGATAATCTGCGACAAATTCCTGGATAAACCGGCACCTCTGCTCCCTGTGGAGCCGCTGCAATGCGTGACAACTCTTCCTGGATTTCCCGGCGCGTGCAAAAACATGGATAGGCTAGCGTGCGCCGATGCAGGGATTCCAGTGCTTTATCATACGCGGAAATTCTAGCAGATTGTCGCAACGGCACGCCATCCCAATCCAATCCTAACCATTTCAAATCTCCTTCGATATCATGATAAAACTCCTCCCGGACTCTGGACCCATCGATATCTTCATGTCGTAGTAGAAATACCCCGTCAGGAGAATGACGTGCCATCGAACATGCAATCCTTGCGGCCAATACATGACCAAGGTGAAGTCTCCCTGTCGGGCTGGGAGCGAATCGCGTCCGGACGATCATGGTTTCTTTTTGTCATCTGGCGAAAATAAGCGCAAGGTCGCGCTTATTTCCGTGCGTAAAGAGTGACATCTTCACCGTAATCTGCCTGATTTTCTGCATGGCATTTGCATTACATCCACGGCTGGCAGCAGGCGGATTCGAGATCGGTCAGCTGGGAGGCTGCCGGTTGCTTTTAAAAAATAACGCCCTGTTTCCCTGGTTCTTACTCGTTCCCGAAGTCGATGGCGTAGAGGATTTGCATCAGCTCAATCCGGCAGAATATCAGGAAGTGATGGCCGCGGTGCGCCGCGTCAGTGAATTCGTCGCCAGCTATTTCCAGCCGGAAAAACTCAACGTCGGCTGCATCGGGAATCAAGTCCGTCAGATGCACATCCATATTGTAGGGAGATCCAGTGGCGATGCTGCTTGGCCCGCTACGGTCTGGGGATTTGACGGGAAAGTGGAATATACTACAACGAACGTAGGAATGATTTGTGCAGCAGCCCGCCAATTTTTAACGATTTCCTAACGATGATGAGAAACCTAACATTTTATGGATCTGTCTGCTCTTGCCTCTCCATGCGCAATCGGGAGAAAAACTCGTCGCGGCAGCGAGAAAGCAAATCGGCGTCACCACTGCCTATGATCCCGCCTATGAATCTCTCGCCTATCCCGGCGGCGATGTCCCAGTAGAGCGCGGTGTCTGCACCGATGTCGTGATCCGCGCCATGCGCACCAGCCTCAGCAAGGATCTGCAAAAGTTAGTGCATGAAGACATGAAAGGAAACTTCGGCTCTTATCCAAAGAACTGGGGCCTATCGCGTCCCGATAAAAACATCGATCACCGTCGCGTCCCGAATTTGCAAACCTACTTTCAACGTCAGCACGATCAGCTAAAACTCCCTGCTGACAAAGACCCCACCAAGTTTCTCCCCGGCGACATCGTCACCTGCATCGTCCCGCCAAATTTACCGCACATCATGATCGTCAGTGATCGGAGAACGGAAGGCGGCATTCCTTTGATCATTCACAACATCGGCGCAGGGACGCAGGAGGAAGATATGCTTTTCCGCTTCAAGCTCACCGGTCACTATCGCTTGAAATGAATCTTTGCACTTGGCTCTAGGCGCGTGGCTCCATAAACCACGCCATGCGGCTTTTTGACACATTGACTCGGACTGAGCGTGAGCTCTCACCCATCGATGGATCCACCTATCGCTTCTATTGCTGCGGCCCTACCGTTTATGGTCCCGCGCACATCGGGAATTTCCGCACCTTCGTCCTGCAAGACGTCCTGCGGCGCACCTTGGAAACTGGCGGCACTCGCACGCTCCATGTTCGCAATATCACCGACGTAGATGACAAAACGATCCGCGATTCTCAAGCCGCCGGACAATCGCTCAAAGCATTCACCCAAAGCTGGACGGGAAAATTTCACGCGGATTGCGAAAAGCTCGGCTTGTTAGAGCCCCATATTGAGCCCGGTGCCGTCGATCATATTCCACAGCAAGTCGCGATGATCGAGACACTCATCGCGAAAGGACACGCCTATGCCTCCGACGATGGCTCCGTGTATTTTAAAATTTCCTCCTTTCCCGGATACGGTCGCCTTTCCCGATTGGATCAACGGGAATTAGAAATCGGCAAAACTCAGAACGCCCGCTCCAGCTCAGACGAATACGAAAAGATAGCCTGTCCGATTTTGTTTTATGGAAAGGCCGCCGCCCAGAGGATGGAGAAAATTTCTGGTCATCTCCCTGGGGTGATGGGCGCCCAGGCTGGCATTTAGAATGCTCTGCGATGATTCAGGAATATCTCGGCGATTCCTTCGATCTCCATTCCGGCGGTGTCGATCTCGTTTTCCCGCATCATGAAAATGAAATCGCCCAGAGTGAATGCGCCTGCGGTGGCCACTTCGCCGCGCAGTGGTTTCACATCACCCATTTACTCGTAGATGGTGGGAAAATGTCCAAATCTCTCGGTAATCTCTACACCCTATCAGATCTGCAAAGACTCGGTCATACGGCGATGGAAGTGCGCTACGTCTTGATCGGCGCGCATTATCGGAAGCCACTCAATTTCACACTCGAATCCCTATCCGCAGCGCGGGAGGCTTTGGCCAAACTCGCAAAAGGCGCTCGTCAACTCGCTGCGAAAGTCGATTCAGAAACGCGTCTTGCCAGTGCGGATTTTGGACCTTTTCAAGGAGCGTGGGATAGCCTGAACCACGATCTCAACACGCCTGGTGCCCTTGGCGGTATTTTCACGGGCCTCCGCGAAGCTGCTGGCCTAGCAGGAAGTGAAGCTGCCGCGGCGCTGGCTGGATTGAATCGTCTGCTACGCGCTCTCGGCCTCACTTTGCCAGAGGAAATCACTCAAGATTCCAAGGAAATTCCCGAATCCGTGAAAGCTCTAGCCGAAGCACGTTGGCAAGCCCGCCTCGCCAAAAAATGGGCCGAATCCGATACTCTACGCGCCCAACTCGCCGAACAAGGCTGGCTCGTAAAGGATGGAAAAGATCATTATACGCTGAAGCCGACTCCATCGATCTGAGCCTACACATCGCTCGAATCCGCGCCTGATGATCGACGATCATTTTTCCTCTCTACCCACCATAGCCAGCCCAGCAAAATAAAATATCCAGCGAACTCGGCAGCTTTATGCCAATACTGGATTTTGGCGGTGCCGCCGTGACAACCGCAGGAAATATCGAGGTTGTGTGCCCAAGCCCAACCCACTGAAATCGAGAATACTACAACGAGTCCGGCGATGGTTAGGATCGCGCCTTTCCGTAGAATGCCGAGCATGAGGCACAGCCCAGCGATGAGCTCAAGCCAGGGAACAGAATAGGCTGCGACAGCGTCCCAAGGCGCTTTGACGAGCTTATAGTTCGCCACGGCCGTAGTGAATTCATCGAGGCCAGTGCCGAAAATTTTCACTCCTCCGCTATAGACAAACCACACGCCCAGCAGGACGCTTGCGGTCAGTGCGACGGGTTGGCGATTCATAGAAGAAAAGACGGCGAACAATGATCGCCTTTACGCTGGCTGGAGGAAACGACGCTGCGCTTCTTCTTCCGGGTTGTGTGGAAGAGTTGCGTTTGAGGCGTT
>JAAURL010000047.1 GCA_012032235.1 Akkermansiaceae bacterium
AGAATGGTGAAGTGCCAAGCAGAGCATTGGAAGAGTTTTTCAAATGGGGCTCTGCCCCAGACCCCGGGATTTTTTCTGAGGCATGGCCAGAGGACTCAAAATGCCTCTGGCTTTTTTGGCTGATTTTACGACGCAGTGGTAAGCGTCCTACGGAGCGCCTCTTGAAGTGGGAGTCGTAGGTTTTGGACTTACGACGTTTATGGACTACGCAGTTTTTCGAAAGCGTGATTTTTCCAGGCTCTTGGCGTAGGCTTGGGGGGTGTAGTTGGCGAAGGTTTCGGCGGTGACTTTGATCCTGGGCAGTTCTTCAAAAATCCAGACGAGGTATTTCCAGGGATCGATCTGGCGACGGCGGCAGCTTTCGATGAGGGTATACCAGATGGCGTTGGTTTGTCCGGCGGCTTCACTGCCCATGAAGAGCCAATTCTTTGCACCGAGCTTGGTGGGGCGGATGCCGTTTTCGATGAGATTATTATCTATTTCTAACATTCCGTTAGAGAAACAGGCTTCTAGTTTCGGCCATTGCCCGAGGGTGTAGTCGATGGCTTTGCCGAGTCTGCGGTAAATGGGAAGGGATTGGGCTTACGATGGGATCTCTGCGGAAGGATTTTGAAAAAACTCCGCACAGCGCAAATCTAATCCGAGGTTCTAAGAATTCCCGGCAGGATGCCGGGAATGGCACGCTGGAAGCGTGCGCCCCCCGAATGAAGAAAGAACTCTATTCATTCACTCCCGAATGTCGATCATCGCACGTTTGCGTCTCCCCTCGATCCACCGCTCATATTGCGCGGAGGTTTTTTTACGGCGGACGCGCTCTTCGACCATTTGGCGGACTTTGTCATCGAGGGCAGGAGAGGGTCCGTAGGTGACTTTTGTCGGTTTCACGATGGTGAAGCCTTGGCGATCCAACAGCGGGCCGACAATTTTTCCGACGGGAGCATCCACGATAATAGCGGCAAATTCTGGAGACAAATCGGTGCGAGGAATATTCTCTTGGAGCCCTCCCGTTTCGGCGTAGGCGTCTTTTGAATAAGTTTTTGCGAGTTCCGCGAAGTCCTTTCCTTCGCTGAGTTGCTTGGCGATGTCTTCGGCTAGGGCGAGCTGCATCTCCGGCGTAGAGGTAGGATTTTGTGGATCTCCCGCTGGGATAAAAATTTTCTGAAAAGAAATCACATCCTTGGTGAAATCACGCAAGGTGGGTTTGATCTCATTGTATTCCTTTTGAATCTCGTTGGGGAGCGGCGGCGGAGCTTCGGAAAATTGCTGACTCCGCATCGCCTGCACGACCATTTTTTCTTTGGTTAGCTCTCGATAACCTTCCATCGTCAGGCGGCTGCGCTTCAGCTCTTCGCGGAATTTTGACTCATCTCCGTTGTAGAGCTCCCGCATCTGGCGCTTGATTTCGTCGTCGATAATGTTCGGTTTAATCGTGGCTCCCAGCTGTTTGAACTCAGTTAGGATGATTTGGCGATCGATCAGTTCTTGAACAATGTTTGCTTTTGCTTCTTTGAATTTCGCCTCAAACTGCGGGCCACGACGGGGAAATTGGGTGACCAGCTGAGCATAAACGGGAGCCAGCATGAAGGAGACCTGATTTTTTGTGATCACTTTACCATTCACTTTACCGGCGATGCCGTTGACCTCGATGGGGCCTGCGACAATCGCTGGCCGTGGTGGCGGAGGAGTTTCTTGAGCGATGCTGGTGCCTCCGTAAAAAAACGACGCTGGAAAACACCAGTGAAGAAGTGAGATGTCTATTCATGGTGGCGATGGAAATAATCAAAAATTTTGGAGAAGCGAAATCGCTTCGGTGAGTTTTCCTTGGGGACTGGCCGATTGCAAGCGGGGAAAGCGGCGGCCTTCCAGTAAGATGTAGTCGCCATTTCGATGCAACATAAGCCGCTGGCCTTGGATTTCCACAGAAGCGATTCCTTCTGCGGCGGCAAGGGCTTTGATTCGGGAAATTTCAATAAGTCGGGCGGCGGCATCGGGAATTCTTCCAAAGCGATCTCGCCAGGATTTCTCGAGTTCTTTAATAGCTTTTTCCGTGCCAGCTTCGGAAAGTTCTCGGTAAGCCGTGATGCGCGCGCGCGTTTCCTCCAGCCAGGTGGTGGGTAAAAATGCAGGGAGAACTTGTTTCGGGTCCTCCCGGGAGAATGCTGTTTCGCTGAAGGCGATGAAATCTGCCTTGAAAGTCGCTTCCTGACGCGGCGCGTCTTTTCTCCCTTTCAGTCGATCCACCGATTGCCGAAGGAGTTGGCAATATAGCTCGAAGCCGATTTGCGAAATGTGGCCGGACTGCTTCGTGCCTAACAAATTTCCCGCTCCCCGGATTTCTAGATCCTTCATCGCGATTTTAAATCCCGATCCCAGCGCGGTGTATTCTTTGATCGCGTTGATGCGTTTCCGCGCATCGCCCACGGTCATCATGTCGCGGGGTAAAAGTAAAATCGCGTAAGCTTTCTCCCCTGCCCGTCCGACGCGCCCGCGGAGCTGATAGAGATCTGCTAGGCCAAAGCGATCTGCACGGTCGATCAGAATTGTATTCGCATTCGGGATATCGATACCCGTCTCGATGATCGTGGTTGCTAACAAAACATCGGCCTCTCCTTTGACAAAGGCATGCATCACCACTTCCAGATCGTCTTTATCCATTTGTCCGTGGCCTATTAGGACTTTGGCTTCGGGAACTAACTCCCGGATTTTGGTAGCCATCATGTCGATGGTTTTGACGCGATTGTGGAGGAAGAAAACTTGTCCGCCACGTTTCATTTCCCGGCGGATCGCATCGCGGATCACTCGTTCATCGTAGGCACAAACGGTCGTAGAAACTGGAACGCGATTCGGCGGCGGCGTGTCGATGGTGGACATGTCGCGTGCTCCCATTAGCGCCATGTAAAGTGTCCGTGGGATCGGTGTGGCGGAAAGTGTGAGCACATCGACTTGGCGGAAAAGTTGTTTAAATTTCTCCTTATGCGCGACGCCGAAACGTTGCTCTTCATCCACGACCACCAGGCCGAGATCTTTAAATTTTACATCTCCAGAAACTAACCGATGCGTGCCGATGACGAGATCTACGGAACCATCTGCTAAGCCTTTGATCGTCTCCCGGACTTCTCCCGCAGTGCGAAAACGATTCAGCAAATCGATGCGTATCGGATAGTCTGACATGCGCTCCCGGAACGTGCGCCAATGTTGTTCGGCCAGCACCGTCGTCGGCACGAGAATGGCGGCTTGTTTCCCGCTGGTGATCGCCTTGAAAGCAGCACGGATCGCGACCTCGGTTTTCCCGAATCCCACATCTCCGCAGACGAGTCGATCCATCGGGCGGGAGGATTCTAAATCCTGCTTCGTTTCATCAATCGCACGGCGTTGATCAGTCGTTTCCGTGTAGTGAAAGGAGCGCTCAAATTCCCACATCCAGCGGGAATCGGGAGGATGGGCAAAGCCTTCTTCCGATTGGCGTTCTGCCTGCACGCGCAGCAGTTGTGCGGCGTAATCGAGGATGGATTTTTCCGCCTCTTTGCGGGCTTTTTTCCACGCCGTGCCGCCTAGTTTATTCAGCTCTGGCGTTTTTCCGCCTAGGCCTACGTATTTCCCGACGAGGTGGGCTTGTTCTAACGGAACGCCTAACAGCATCCCATCGCGATATTCTAACACCAGCTCTTCTCCTTCATCGCCAGGCTGAATCCCACGGAATTTCCCGATACCGTATTCGTAATGAACGACGAGATCTCCCGGCTCCATTTCATCGATGCTGATGCGGGCTCTGGCGGCACGGGCTTTTTCTAACAAACTCTTACGTGCTCCTCCCGGTGTCCGGTAGCGGCCAAAAAGCTCTGAGGAGGAAAGCACGGCTAGCTTGGAAATCGGGATCGTGAATCCGGCCAACAGTTCCCCGCGAATCGGAATCAACCCGAGATCGCGCTCCAAATCTTTTCCCGCCAGTTCCGCGAATCGCTCCTCTTCGCCCTTGTTCCCGAACACCATCGCCACGTCCCAGCCGTCGCGTTTCCAATCGTTGAGCTGCTTGAAAAAAATCTCCCGCCGTGCTTCTTCTAAGACGAAATCTCCCGCCTCGAAAACTCCCAGCGGACTCCCGTAACAGGCCAAGGTGAAATCCTCCTCGCTATTATATTCCGCCGCTCCTTCTAAAATGCGAACGTCTGGTTTTGTGATCTCCGCGCCATAGGAAATCAACAGATCTTTCTCCCGCCGATAATCAGCGACGGTCGCTTCAGAAGATGGCTCGGCTAACAATAAATCTGCTCCCGATAATTTCTGCGTCGATGCCTGAGAATCTAGGTCAAACTCGCGAATCGATTCCAGTTCAGTATCGAAAAATTCTAATCGAAGCGGCTTCGCAGCTTGCCATGCGAAGAGATCAAGGATTCCTCCACGCACGGCGAAATGACCACGCGCGGTGACCGTGGGAACCCGCTCGTAGCCGTGATCTGTTAGGGATTTCGCCAATTCTCCCGGATCGAGTTTTTCTCCCGGTTTTAAAGGCGTGCGGCTGGCCCGCAGCGCAGCGGGAGAAGGAGCTTTTCCCGAAAACGCATCGCTCCCACACACGACAACGGAATTTTCTGAGCGGGCTAAAATTTCTAACACCGCGAACCACTCCGCCGCAGATTCAGGATCTGCAATCGTGCCATCTCCCGTTTCCACCGGACCTTCCGGCAAGACCAGCGCCGTGACGCCCCACAGCTCCAGCTCAGAAGCCAGCCGCTCCCGGTGACGCGGCATGTCGGAAATCAACCACAGCCGGGATTTTTTCTGCGCCTTCGCAGCTAGAATGACGACGGCTGTTAGAAATCCTTGCGCCGCTTCTGCGGAATGATCGAGCACAATCTCGCAATCACCCGTGGCGATGGGAGCCAGGCGCGCTGCAAATTCAGGTTGATTCACAGCCCGCCGTAACCAGCTGTGAGTGAGATCGTCCATGCGGGACACGCACCGGAAATAGACCGGATTTCCCCAGTCCGCAAGAGGTGATCATGGAGTCGTGTCCTTTTAGATTGTGGAAGCTAAGGCGGAAATCTAGGTTTCCCCGCGAAATGAAGTTCCTAACTCTTGCGTGCGTTATTTTTGGTATTTTACCGAGTGTTAAAGCTGCTCCAGCGCCGGAATATTTGCAGCCAAGGAGCTGGACGGGAAGCAATGGCGCTGTGTTTCTCGGGCAGTTTGTCAGAACTTTGGAAGACGGTAAAAAAGTCGAGTTCATGGACTCAACTGGGAAAACAATTAAAACCGATTTCCAGAATTTATCTGAGAAGGATCAGCAAATCGTCCTCATCCTAACAGGAAAAGCGCCCGTGGTTCAGAAGCCAGATCCCAAAGAGAACGCAGATGCTTTCAAGATTCTCCCTATTGCAGATCGAAGTAAAATCCCTGAACTCGATCCTCTCGAATTCGGAACAGCAAATAACGAAAGCATGGTGAATGAGATTTGGGTTTCCCTGCTATGGTGGGATACCGCTGGAGTTCTCCCTGTGCCGAAATCTGGAGATTTCAAGAAAAAGGCGGAGTGGCTGCATGAAGATCTTACGCGTTATATCGTGAGAGGCGGAAGCTATGTCGCGAGCATCGACGAGGCAAAAGAAGGAGTCGCCAAGTACTTTGAGAAACGGCTGGAAGATACTGCAATTTGCAAAATTACGTCTCTGGGGGCACAGGGACCTGAAGGTCTTTCTAAATGGCTCGTTGGCAACAATATCGTCATCATTAAGATGAGCATGAAGTATTTAGACGATCAGAGTTATGTAGCTTGCGGATCATTGAAAACCATCAGCAACAATGGTGATTTCACGATGAATCTATTAGGCGTTCATGCGGAAGGGAAAATCTTACCAGTCTCTGACCAGAAAGAAGGAAAAGGCAAGATGTATGAATTGATCATTTCCAATCGACACAATCTGCCGAAACGTCAGCTCGAGAAGAAAACTCGCTTTTATATCGGTGAAAATGGATGGGAAGGAGTTTTGGTGATGTCTCCCTCTATCTACAAAACCCCGAGGGAAAAATCGCCTGCTCCAAAGTAGAACTTTTTCTTCATCCGGGGAACGCCCTCCAACTGTTAGATTCTAGATTTCCTCACTCATCTCGCATTTCCTTGATCAAGCGCTCTACGATTTTTTTCGAGGTCATGCCCTGCGATTCTGCGGAGAAATTCGTAATCACACGGTGCGTTAGAACCGATGGCGCGATGGCTTCCAGGTCTTCGATGGAGGCCATGTAGGAGCCACGGAGAGCGGCGCGGGATTTTGCTCCGAGGATCAGATATTGCACGGCGCGTGGGCCTGCTCCCCAGCCGACGGTATCCTTGATCCACTGGGGAGATTCGGGTTCTCCCGGGCGGGTTTTACGGACGATGTTGACCGCATAATCGTAAAGATGCTCCGGGACTGGAACGCGACGGACGAGCTGCTGGAAAGCGATGACTTTTTCTCCGTTTAGTAAATGTGAGAGAGTCTGGCGGGCAGTCCCTGTCGTGGAGCGCGCGATCTCTTTCTCCTCCGCAGCAGACGGATAGCCGACTTCGATCAGGAACATGAATCGATCTAACTGCGCCTCTGGGAGCGGATAAGTGCCTTCCTGCTCGATAGGATTTTGCGTGGCGAGAACAAAAAACGGCGGCTGCAAGGTGTAAGTATTTCCCAGAACGGTCACTTTGTTTCCTGCATCGCTTCTAACATCGCCGACTGGGTTTTGGCGGGAGCGCGGTTGATTTCATCCGCCAGGACGATATTGGCGAAAACCGGGCCTTTGATGAATTGGAATTCACGACGACCACCGACGCCGGATTCCTGAATGATGTCGGTGCCGGTGATATCGGCGGGCATCAGGTCGGGCGTGAACTGGATCCGATTGAAAGAAAGATCAAACGTCTGCGCGACGGAGGAAACGAGGAGCGTTTTCGCCAAACCAGGAACCCCCATCAGCAAAGCGTGACCACGCGCAAAGAGCGAAATCGCGAGCTTTTCGATCACATCATCCTGACCAACGATGATCTTTGCCAACTCCGTGCGGAAGGCTTGATAGACTTTCCCCAGCTCATCAATGGCGGCGACGTCGTCGGGCGGGAGTTGTTGATTGAGATCGTTAGAAAATTCCATGAGTATCGATGTGACTACGGCCAAGCTAGGAGGCGCTTTGCGTTTGTCCAGTAGGGATGGCGACAAAAAATCTGAAGAACCTACAGGTTTTGATGTCCGTGCTCCAAGAGCTGGCGGATCGCGGCGGCGACTTGCTAGGGGGACTTCCCGCTCTTGCTTCTCAGATCCACGGAGCGGTCGGAGAAAGGCAGGGACGGATCTCCGAGCCGTCAGAAAGGCAGGGACGGATCTCCGAGCCGTCCAGAGTCCTCAGAAAGACCGCTCAGAGAGCGATCCATGCCTTTAAGGGCGATGACAATCTGTTTCCGAAAATATCCCTCCTTGCCTGCGGTGGCCGAAAGATTCGGAGAAAAACCGAGAAATTTTCCATTTACGGCTTGCCAGCCCCCGGGTGTCTGCTAAATCACCCGCCCCGCGGGGTTCCAGAACAGCCTGGAGAGACTCACGTGGTCACGCGAAATCACGCACAATCATGGCACGTATACTAGGTATTGAAATCCCCAATGAGAAGCGCATCGAAGCTTCTTTGCCCTACATGTTTGGCATCGGTCGCCCTACGGCGGCAAAGATCCTCGAACACGCAGGGATCGACCCAAACATTCGCACTGGTCAACTCAGTGAGGATCAACTCGTCCGCATCGCGCAGGTCATCCAGGCGGAAAATATCATCGTCGAAGGTGACCTTCGCCGTGAACGCCAATCTCAGCTGAAGCGCCTGACATCCATCAATTGCTACCGTGGTATCCGCCACAAGCGTGGATTGCCAGTTCGTGGCCAACGCACCCGCACCAATGCCCGCACTCGTAAGGGCAAGAAGAAGACGGTCGGCGTTAAAAAATAATTTTTAGTAAAGATTCATGTCCGAAGAAACCAACGAAAATTCTGTCGCAGCTGATGCGGCAGTTGAGCCACAAGTAGCTCCAGCACCTGCAATCACTCCTGCTCCTGAAGCGGCGGCCTCCGAAGCCCCGAAAAAGGAAGTCAAGCGCGACATCTTCGCCGAAATCGGTGGAGGAGAGGAAGAAATCAAGATTCATAAAGCCAAAGGCTCTAAGAATGTCTCCCGCGGAATCGTCCATGTGACCGCGACTTTCAACAACACCCTCGTCAGCGTAACGGACGCTCTCGGTAACTCCATCGGCTGGTCCAGTGCGGGGAAAATGGGCTTCAAGGGCTCCCGTAAGAGCACGGCGTACGCCGCTCAAGTGGTTTCTCAAGATGCATGCCGCCAAGCCATGGGACACGGTCTCAAGGAAGTGGACGTGCGCATCAAGGGTCCAGGTTCCGGTCGTGAATCCGCTGTTCGTGCCGTTCAAGGTCTTGGTTTGGAAATCCTTTCCATCCGCGACGTGACTCCAATCCCACACAACGGTTGCCGTCCTAAGAAGGCCCGCCGCGTCTAATCTAACTTTTCAGAAATTTTCCTATGGCACGTTACACAGGTCCACGCGCAAAGATCAGCCGCCGCTTTGGTGTCTCACTTTTTGGCTCATCAAAGGCATTTGAACGCCGCAATTTCCCACCAGGTCAGCACGGAGTCCGTGCTGGTCGTAAAAAGAAGAGTGAATACTCTGTCGCTCTCGGCGAAAAGCAGAAGCTTCGTTTCATGTATGGTGTCCTCGAGAAGCAATTCCGTGGCTACTACGAAGAAGCTTCCCGCCGCCGCGGTATCACCGGTACCATTCTTCTTCAACTCCTTGAATGCCGTCTCGACAACGTCGTTTACCGCGCAGGTTTTGCGAACAGTCGTCAGGCTGCACGCCAAGCCGTCAACCATGGTCACATCCTAGTCAATGGCCGCACAGTCGACATCGCCAGTTTCCAAGTGAAGCCGGGAGATGTGATCAAAGTCGGTGCTCGTCCATCCTCGCAGCAGCTCGTCACTCGCATGACTGATCTGACACAAGCGATGCCGATCAAAGATTGGCTCACCGTGGATAAGGACAAGTTGCAAGCGACAGTCTCTCGCATTCCAGACCGCGAGGACATCGATCCGATTGTCAACGAGCAGCTGATTGTCGAGCTTTACTCCCGCTAATTTCGGCATCCGCCGAGTTGTGAATTTCCAAAACGCCTAGACTTCGGTCTGGGCGCTTTTGTTTTCATCCTTAAGAAATAGAAGATTCAAGACGCGAGAGAGAGGAGAAAGCGCGTTTCTATATCATCGCATTCTCTCAATGCTCGCTACAGCTACTCCTTCACCAGATCGGCTAAATGCCCACCCTGTGCGGTGACCCACTTGCCTTTTTTGACGACCTTGGTGAAACCGATTCCGTTCGCTGCCGCAGCAGTGAAAACTTCCCACGCTTGGCTTGCTAAGATTCCGGAGACGATGAGGTCGCCGCCGGGTGCGAGTGATTTTGCGATGACTGGCCACGCCTCAATGAGAACGGTGGAAAATAAATTGGCTAAAACGACATTGTAGCCTTTTCTGCGAGGTTTCCATTTTAGGACGTCTTGTTCCTTCATGGTAATCTCTGGCGTGCCGTTACGCTCGATATTGCGCAAAGCCACGGCCACGGCGAAGGGATCAAAATCGCAAGCATACGTCTCACCAGCGCCGATTTTTCGCGCAGCGATCGCCAGAACGCCAGTGCCAGAACCCAGATCTGCGACCGTCCACTCGGTCCCTTTGCGAGCGCGTGCGACATCGACTAATATTCTCAAGCACGTGGAAGTGGTCGCGTGATCACCGGTGCCGAAGGCCATTTCTGGAGGGATCGAAATGATTTGACGGTTAGGATTTTCCTTTTTCAGCGCGGCGAGTTCTTTCGCGCGGCTTTCTGCCGTTAGCACGAAAACGTCGCGCACTTTCACTGGGCGGGGCGCTTCGACAGGTTTGTTCCACTCCGCAGTTGCCATTTTGCGGACGCTGCCGCCGAACTGTGCAACCACTGCATCTGCTTCTTTTTTCGTGTTACAGAAAAGCTGAACTCGAATCGATTTGCCACCTTTGATGATCTCAATCACGAGATTCGGATTTCCAGCAAAACGCTCTTCCCAAGCATCCATCCACCGTACCGCGGAGAGTTTCGACCAGACAAACATCGTTGATTTTTGGATAGGTTGAGTTGGATTCAAATCCTTGCTAGAAATTTAGAGTTTACAAAAAGGAATCTTCTTCCGCAGAGAAACTAGCTCACAAAGCCGTCATTGAGGCCTGAGAAATTCACCATACAAATATCCTGCTGTAATTTTTGTCCTGACTAGAATCCCGTCCATCAATCAATAGAAACTATGGTGAGCGGGATAAAAAAATGGAGCGGGCGATGAGATTCGAACTCACGACATCCACCTTGGCAAGGTGGCGCTCTACCACTGAGCTACGCCCGCGTTGCTAAACGCGCTGGGGGGTTTCTACATGGGGTCAGAGCATGGGCAAGCCAAAATTTACAAATTTTCATGTTCATTTTCCTAACGCTGAGTTTTCCTTCCGCACGCCATGTCCGATAAGCTTGCTGAAATCATTGCTACCAAACACCTCGAAGTTGCAGCCCTCATGCCTCGTGCAGATTTGTTGAGGGCTGGGGCTCTCCAACGCAATGATTTTGGCGGATTCCGGGCCGCACTGGATCGCGGGCCGGGCCGTCTTGGGGTGATCGCAGAAGTCAAAAAAGCATCGCCATCTGTTGGTCTCATCGATCCGAATTTCGATCCCGTTCGCCAAGCGCAACGTTACATCGACGGCGGGGCATCTTGTCTTTCGATCCTAACAGACGAGCAGTATTTCCAGGGTTCACTCAGCTATCTCACGCAGATTTCGAAATTTTCCTCTGCTCCGCTTTTGAGAAAAGATTTCATGATTCACGAGGTGCAAATCCACGAAGCGGTGGTGACTGGCGCGGATGCGATTTTGCTGATCGTCGCTGCGTTGGATGATGAGACTCTGCGTCGCCTATACGATGAGGCAAAATCATTTCAGCTGGATGTATTAGTCGAAGTCCACGACATGCGTGAAATGGAACGCGCCTTGGAGCTGGGTGCAGATTTGATCGGCGTCAATAACCGCAACCTCAAAACCTTCGCTGTAGATTTAGCGACGACAGAGCAGCTCGCCGAAGAAGTTCCGGATGATGTTCTGCTCGTTTCTGAGAGCGGCATCAAATCGGTGGAGGACGCCCACCGCGCCCTAGAAGCTGGCGCGAATGCAGTTCTTATCGGCGAAGCTCTGATGCGAGCTCACGATCCATCTCGTGAAATCGAAGCTTACCTGGAGCTAGAGCTGAAATAGTTATTCGCTCTTTTTAGTCGGCTTTGTCGGAGCAGGAACACAGATTTCTCCCAAGATCATCGGGTCTGGAGCGGTTGTTTTAGAAGTCGCTTTCGGAGGCGGAGGCAGTGGCACACCGGTCGTCCGTGTTTCTGTGGCGCTTTGACAAGCTACTGCGGAGAGTGAAAGAGCAGCTGCCGCGACCTGCGCGATTTGGATCGAGCCACAGATGGAGCCATGTTTCTGCTGGAGAGCGATGACGTCGCTGATAGAGCAGTTTGTTAAATCAAACACCTGCTTCTGGCATTTTTTGCAATGCCGACCGTTTTCCGAGATCTCCATCTCGTTCCAATTCATCGGACATTTGAACGAAAAATGCTCACTTGTGATTTTGTCCATGATCAGAAACCGATAATCCCCATTTGTGGAAAAGTCCAACACTCAATGCATTGACTAGGGTCAAGTTCCTCTAGCCCTGCTCATCGGCAGTCGCCTTGATGTCGCTGAGTGCAGCGATGAAGTCACCTAGGATTTCCGCAGGCACCATGATGGTATCTCGATTTCCACTCACGTCCTCGGTGATCTTCACCACCATGCCGCGGGCGTTTTGTTTCAGATCGAGATAAAAAGTTTTGCGATCTGCTAGAATTTTCTCCGTGTGCAATAATCCGTGATCCATTTCGTTAATTTGTTTGTTTATCTAAACCATGAAATTTGAAAGTTGCCCACAAGAACCCGCGGCTCCGACGAGTTTGCCAGGACTCATTCGCGCCTAAGAACCTTGTGGACAATTTTCCTCCGTGCGAGACTAAAACCAACGGAATAGAAACAGACAAATAAACAAATTCAAGCTATCGCATTGCGCCAAGTAGAATGACACCGGAGGGGATTTGAGGAATCGGCTTTAGTCGGTCGTTGCGCCAGAAAGAATGACACCCGGATGAAAACACTATCTGGGATCATGAGTCACAAGAGCAAAGAAGAATATCTGGAGAGCTGCCGCCAACGCTATCCGAGCCGGTGTCATTCTACTTGGCGCAATGCGAACAAGAGGGCTAAGTTCAATGAGTAACCTCAAAGCCCAAAGTGAATTATTCTAAAATCACAATCCTAATATGTATTGTATTGAGCTTGTCTAACTTGACTTGTCTTGGTGTAGACTCGTCGGAAAAGGCTCGCCTAATCGTCTTGGCAGATATGGGCAACGAACCAGATGAAGTGCAGCAGATTTTTCATCTGTTAATGTGTTCGAATGAGCTCGAGATCGAAGGGCTGATCGCGGTCACTGGCATCTACCTTCGGCCGGATCACAAAGAGCCTTACCGAAGGAAGCTCTACCCAGAACTTTTCATCGAGTTGATCAACGGCTACGCCTCCGTTTACCCAAACTTGAAACTCCATGCTGACGGTTGGAAGAAGCCGGAAGAATTGCATAAGGTTGTCGCCAGTGGACAGCCTGGTTATGGCATTGACGCCACTGGCGAGGGAAAAGCAAGTGCAGGCTCCAAGCTTATCATCGATGCTGTGACCAAAGCTGATTCGCGCCCCCTTCATATCGTAGTCAATGCCGGGGCTAATACTCTGGCACAAGCGCTCAAAGATTACCGCGCTAACCATTCGGCTGAAGAATTGAAGGCATTTTTAGCTAAATTCGAGTGTTCGAAAATGGCGCACAAGATAACTCGGGCGCTTGGATTTGCCATGAATTTCCCGATTTGCTCTGGGTGCGTAGCAATTTTCAAACCTATTGCTACGGTGGCCCTGATCATCAAAACCTAGGCCCACACACATGGAAACCTTATGCCTACAGCCCGGAAGGGCAGAATGAATGGGCCGAAGAAAATGTGCGATCCGACCATGGAACCTTTGGCAAACTCTATCCAGCTCGCTTTGACATCGGGCGGATGCATTTCATCGAAGGTGGCGGCACGATTCCTTGGATGGGGTTGGTGAGTCGTGGTCTTACAAACTCCAGTGAACCCTCTTGGGGTGGTTGGAGTGGAAGATTCAGTGCGGAGAAGCTCGAAAATGTCTGGTCTCGCCATCCTGAAGTCAAATCAGATGAGCAAGCCTTTTTACCCTTCGCACTGCATACCGAGGTGTCAGATCGCTGGAAAGATCCAGAAGACGGCAAACTCTACGATAGTCTCAGTGCTCCCATTTGGCGCTGGCGTAAAGCGATGTGGAATGACTTCAAAGCCCGCATGGACTGGTGCCATCAGCCTTATGCGAAGGCCAACCACCCACCGCACGCGGTACTGAATGGAGACCATTCTAACTCGATTCTCAAACTTACAGCCAAGCCAGGCGAGTTGATGAAATTTGCGGCAAACGGTTCAACTGATCCAGATGGAAATGGACTGCGTTACGCTTGGTGGAATTATCCAGAAGTTGGAAGAAAACCTTATGGTCGCAGTTTAGAAATCAGTAACTCCAGCACTCCAGAAATTTCTTTCACTATTCCTCAGGACGCCGTCTCTAAGGAGCTTCATCTGATTTTAGAGGTCTCTGACGACAGCTCTATCGTGTCTCTCGTGGATTACCGCCGCGCGGTGATTTCAATCGAACAAACGTCCGAAAAAACTCACCAATAAAGGTACCTCCGGAAACCTATTTCTCTCCAATTTTTCTTATTGAAAATCAAATAGTTAAAATTTGATGGTGTCGATTTCTGAGGTTTCCGGAGGTGCCCATTAGTGAATTTATCTGCAAACAAATAGCTTGTAGATCGTGCTGTTTTTATTAGATCCTCGAATTAACATATCTCAAACGACATGAACAAACCCTTCTTTAAATCTTTCCACTTTTCCGTTTCCATCGGTCTGCTGTGGAGCCTAAATATCGCACAATCATTCGTAGTTGGAGCTGATCTCTCAAAAAATGGCGAAGCCACCCTAGCGATCATGGCTGATGCAACAACGTCCAACTCTCTAACTACGGCAAGAAATCCTTTACGATTACCAATACGGGCTCGAAAGACATTACTCTCTTTCGATTGGATGTCACTGAATCGCTTTTCCCTGACGGTGTATTCGATCCTGAAGGCATCGCTGGCGACAGCGCTTCAAAGAGTTTAGAAATCGATGAAGATACCGACACAGGCATTATTCGACCCACTGGAATTTCTCCTGACGTCTACATTGGTCAAGGAGGTCCCGCCGGGTTTAAGATCATCCAGCTTCGCTTTCGCGAAGGCGGCTTCAATCAGGGAGATAAACTGGCGTTTTCCATCGATATGGATTCAAATTCAGCTGCTGGAACTGAGAAGGGCCCACTCGATGGTGCTAGCGATCCCAAATGGGATGTAGGTGGAGTCTCTGGAGCCGAGCTGATAGGCTCGGTTTTCACCGTTACTTTCTCTGACGGGACCACTGCGAGCGGACAGCTGGGAGGCACGGCCACGCAGGCAGGCTCCCGAGGAATCGCATCCCAAGTCCAGAGAGACCAAGAAGTGGATCTTAAGGTAAATGGATTGAGGCCAGGTAGCGTTGGAACCTACACAAATGGGGGACCAGAAATCCTTATCCATGGAAAAGCAGGAACGACTGCCCGAGTGGTAGTCGCAAAAGGCTTCATTCAACCTGTCACGCCTTATGAGCCAAGGCTCAATCGCCAGTTAAAATCAGTCGCTCAACGCCATTTTCCTGTAAATAATGCTGTTGAATTCTTAACTGTAGATGTCGAACTGACTGGAGAACTGATCAATATCTCCAATCGATTCGACTTCACCAAGGTCGCAAACTATAGCTTCAAGGCGGATCCGACCAAGCCCTACAGCATCGATGACGACAAACTAAGCTTAGGGATTACCGCTTCAATTATCGAAAAGAGCCGAGATAATTTGCCACTAGGCCCTCTAACAAAACCTATTTACCTGAAATTTAAAAACTGAGGTAAAAGTCGTATCCCTGACTTTCTACCTAGCAGTCCTATATTATTCAGGGAAATTCACAGCTATTTCTCTGATACATAGGGCGCTAGCAGTTTCTCTAGCACAGCGATCTGCAGCAACAACCAAATCGGGTGTATCGGCTAACACCACTGGATGGGCATCCATCACTGTGGCTACGCATTGCCAGATGCCAGGAAAATCGATTTTCTCTGCCCGGAATTGATCGACGGCCACTTCGTTGGCTGCATTTAGCCCCATTGCCCATTCGCGTCAATTTAACCTACAAAGGAAAATATGATAAAATTTCTTAACTGCAGATTACGTGGATTACACAGATTTTTAGAGAGTTATAGAAATGACTATATCAACTTTCGATATCACTTTTCAGGTGAGTCACTTTGGCGAAACCAATTTCTCAAACTCCTCCTTTTTGTGAATCTTGTGTCTTTTTGCGGCTAAATCTATCCTCCTTTTTAGGATAAAGCAGATTTCCGGAGGTTTTCTATATGGCACCTCTGGAAACCTCAAAATCGACACCATCAAGATTTTAACTCTTTGATCTTCAATAAGAATAATTGGAGAGAAATAGGTTTCCGGAGATGCCTTATAGAATTTTCTGAGGGAGTTCTGGAGGCACCCACGCGTATTCTAGGTAAACGTAGGAAGCTCCTGCATTGGATTGTGGACGGGAGATCGCATTCTTACCAATGAGTCTGGGTCTTGGTTTTGACTCTGATAGGTTGCTTGGAATGGTGATTGCGTATTGGGAGATTCTAAACTGAAGACTGTGGTTAAAGTGGGGCGCCTAGGCCTGCTTTTGCAGACGCTCGGCAAACTCAGCGAGAAAGGGTCCAGCCATCGCAAAATGCCTGGCAATCTTTTCCGAGGGAGTTCCAGCAACCGTGTAGGTCGCCCTGTTTCCTTCGACCGCAAAGATTCCCATCATCAAGTCGCCCGAGAATCGACCGAGATCAGAGTTAGGCATGTCACCCACCACTGCTTTGCGAAAGGCCAGAAGCTGGTTTCGCATCTCTGGGTTCAGGATTTGAATGGCTGCTGAGCTGTCCTGGCTCGTGAAGCGAAACAAGCGATCAAACTCTGGATCTCCCGAGGAAATCACGGGTTGGTCACCGCCAAACCACGATTGCAATTTTCCAGTCAAAGCTGGTTCGATTCGGAACGCAGTTTGGCTCTCTCCTTTCAAATCGAATGCCAACACCGTTTGCAGGCTCATGTTTTTAGAGTTATGCTTGGTAAACCGACGCACGCTGCGCACCCAGACTCCGGCAGGACGACCATGCATTTCCCCTTGCATCGCCAAGCTTTGGCGAAAGTTCCCCAATACGTAGTCTTTTCCTCTTTCCTCTTCTCCCTTCTGCACAACTACCATGCCAAGGATCTCTGCCATCGTTTGCCGGTCTTTTGTGTTCGCCTGCGCCAGCCAGTATAACGCGGCTGCAAAAACCATGAGCCCGAGGATGAAAATGAAAGCTTCCTTTGACATACTCAAAGTGGAGCGTGCTCCAGCCGTGTTTGTCAATCTCAGGGCCAGCTGTAGCTCTCTGCTGCATTCCAAGATCACGGGCTAATTTCGTCACAAGAGCAACGAAGAAATATTTGGAGAGCTGCCGCCAACGCGATCCGAGCCGGAATCGGTTGGGAGAAAGTGCGATGATCGACGTGGTCAGCGACACTCTCGGCTAGGATCGCAAGCACACCATCATCCGCATCCAGGTGACTGCCACGCTCGCTCTGTTTGGCAGCAAAAACTCTTCACACAAATCGAGCAAGAAAAGAAATCTAAAGACTGACTTCACCTTTTTCAGAGAAG
>JAAURL010000237.1 GCA_012032235.1 Akkermansiaceae bacterium
AGCGATTGCGCCGTTTGGGGTGCCTGAAGCACAGCTTTTTCGGCAGCAATGGCACACGTTAGGTCGGCGTCAAGGCGACACTCCACCTGTTTTCGTGGAGCATGAGTATCTCACAGATTTAGAGTTGATGCGGCTTCAAACATTCCCGGATAACTGGTATCTTTATGGGACACGCATGGAACGTGCTTTTCAGATTGGGAATGCTGTCCCACCTGTTCTTGCTCGCGTTGTCGGCGAGGCGCTAGTTTCAGCAATGGACGCGGCGAGACAGATTAAAAACCAAATAACTAGCAAATCAGCATGATCCTTTCGGCATTTACTCTTGAAGAATTTCAGAAAGCAAAATCACTTCTCGCAGCACGTGTTGCCTATATGATGGGTCGCAAACTGGAGGAGGCTGACTGGGCGCACGTTTATTGCAAAGCTCGTGGATTTGACACTTTAGGTTGGAGTAACCTTAACGCTGATGTCACGGTGTCGGGTCTCTCTCTGGAGCACAAAATGATGCGATGCTCTGAGTCAGAAGCGATCAAAAAACATTGCGGCACCCGAATGATGCATCCAGCACTCACGCGGCGTGTCTCCCTTCCAGATATTGAAGATCCCGACAAGGCGATGCGAATCGTCATTGCAAGCTACCAGAAGGTGCTCGATGAGCGGTTTAGCAAAGCTGCCGCGATTTCAGATGGTAAGCCCGTCGAACTTCGGAGCGGGTGGCTACTGTATGATTCGTCACTCACTGAATTTCTCTACTTTGAAGAACGATCTCAAAATCTAAATCCAAAGAAGCATCGAGCGGTCTGGAGTGAGCGAATAAAAAAAGGTGAAGGCGGACGAAGAGGTAATCGGAATTTATGGGTTTACGACGAAAACGACCAAAAAGTTTGGTCTGTTACCGGCGGAAGTTCAGGGACAAAGATTCAACCATACTTCAAAGTCCCAGCAGCCAACGATAAGCATCTTTGTTACTTTCGAGTCCAAGGCGAGCCTCTCAGCGCGGAAACAGTTAGGGTGTGGATCACCGAATCAACTGCAAAGAATCTCCGGCAAATCCTTGGTGAACTCGATACTCGTCGCGTGAATGATGCGATCTTAAATGTCTCAGCGTCGGATGAGACGCTCTCAGCGACTGACGAACTTGAGGAAATCCGTGATCTGGTAATCGGGCGAAATGCATACGCTACCTTGAAAGAGAAGTTTCTCGGAGTAAGCGACGAACATTGCTTTCAACTCTTGTGCAAGCGGCTAACTGAAGAAAGCGCATCGGGATGATCTCAATGGCTCCAGACTACCGCAGCCGCTACGCCGATAACCTCAGCAAAGAACTCCCGCGCATCCCTGCCGTGAAAACCTTTGCCGACTTCCGCGCCTTCTCCCAAGCCGGCCGCGACCTTGCCCATTGGCACCTGAACTATGAGACGGTGGCTTGCCATCCCGGTGTGATCTTGGAGGAGGGAAAGATCGCAGACTCGGCGACCAGTGATCGCCGCTACAGGGTCACCAAGATGAAGTTCGGCAAAACCAAGGACGCTGCCGG
Source organism: Akkermansiaceae bacterium (assembly GCA_012032235.1). Classification (GTDB taxonomy): domain Bacteria; phylum Verrucomicrobiota; class Verrucomicrobiia; order Verrucomicrobiales; family Akkermansiaceae; genus Luteolibacter. Next base: position 1,538 of record JAAURL010000237.1, read on the forward strand.
CAAGTCTGTGAACGACAAAACCACCGTCATTTACAACGAAACACATCACCGTGCGTAACATTCCCCTCGCCGCCTACGACTACATCGTCAACGGCAAGCCCGCCCTCGAATGGGTCATGGAACGCCAAGCCGTCACTACCGACAAAGACAGCGGCATCACCAACGATGCCAACCTCTGGGCCACCGAAACCATGGGCAATCCGAAGTATCCACTGGAACTCCTTCTCCGCGTCATCACCGTGAGCCTAGAAACCATGAAGGTCGTGAATGGCTTGCCGAAGTTGGAGATTCATTAAGAAATCCTAAGTAATAAAATTTCACGTAAACGTTAAAAAATCTTGGAAATCACGCTCAAAGAGATCCACTGTGGATCGTGTCGCACGGTTGCCACCCTTGCACTAGGACCAGACACCAATGTGACAGATTTTCTTAACAAGCTGATCAAATCGAATCCAAATGCTGCCAGGAGCCTCCAAACCAGTATGGCAACCATCACTGCTACCGAATCGTATCACAACGACCGTAAGTTTAAAAATGTCGGCAATGACGTTTATGAAATCAAAGTCCCAGGAGTAAGACTTTACTGTTTCAAGGACCAGATAGATGGCCTCAGTTCCAAGCTTATCATCGCGACGAATGGAGGCTCGAAAAACAACAAGAAAGAACAAACCGCCGACATCAAACGGGCTCTTCAAATAAAGGATCGCTATTTCACCGCTAAAAATAGTGCTGATACCACGCTCAACTACATTTCCAAATCTCATGAAAATTAACATCATCAAGCAGAAGCCAGATGAAGTTCAGGACTTCTTTTCCGCTCCGCTTTCATTTTCGCAGAAAGTCGTGATGAAAAAGCTTTTGATCGTGGAGCAATTGCTCGAACGGATGAAGGCCATCGGTCTCAACCGCAGCAAATTCGCCGAGAAAATGAGTATCAGTTCAGCCAGAGTCACCTCGATGCTAGATGGCACGAACAACTTCACACTCGAAACGATGCTCAGAGCCGCTGATGCGGTAGATGGTGAATTCCACTGGGTCATCGCTCCAAAAGGACATGAAGTAAAATGGTCTGTCTTTTGCGAAGAAAGCATTCATCCAGCATTTAAGCCAGCAAGAGAAACGGTGCACCAACCCACGGCTGAGTTTAAAATGAGCGCAATAGCCCAGGAAGATCAGGCCAATGCCGCATAACGCATCACCTTTGACTCTGCTGGATCACCGCTTCCTCGCCTTTCAATGCCAGGCGACTCTCGGTGAAAAAACGATGGGATTCTTGTGCTAAAAACCCAGCAAGAGATTTCAGGATCCCCAGAAAAACCACTGCATTGGCAAGTCACGTTGCGCGTAGAATTCGAGCCAGAGGATCCCGATATGCCTTCCACCTACAGCGGAAAAATAGAGATCACAGGCACATTCCAAATCCACGAAAGCTACTCAGAAAAAAATCGCGAAGCTTTGATCAAAGTCACCGCGACATCGATACTTTATGGTTCTTGTCGGGAAATGATTGCCAATTTTACCGCCCGCTCGGTTCACGGAATCTTGTCGCTTCCATCAATTTCTTTCCTGATATCAGACGACACAAAGTGAAGGGACTCGAGTCCCTAATCTTCTGATTCATGTTGGACGAGATCCCAAGTTTTCGCGCAAAATCAAAACCTAACTACGAACGGCAAATCACCTCGGAACTTTATCCAGGCCGAACGCATCGTGCACGGCTCTGGAGGCGTCTTCGATGCGAGTTTCATCTACCGTCACGGCGATCTTGATTTCCGAAGTGGAAATCATGCCGATATTGATACCTGCATTTCCGAGAGCCTTAAACATCGTTGTAGCATCACCAACGATGCCAACCTCTGGGCCACCGAAACGATGGGCAATCCGAAGTATCTCCTAGAACTCCTCCTCCGCGTCACCACCGTGAGCCTAGAAACCATGAAGGTCGTGAATGGCTTGCCGAAGTTGGAGATAGATTAAGAAATCCTAAGTAATAAAATTTCACGTAAACGTTAAAAAATCTTGGAAATCACGCTCAAAGAGATCCACTGTGGATCGTGTCGCACGGTTGCCACCCTCTAACCCGCCGCCGCATAACAGTTCAAGTTAGTCGGGAGGATAATGAATGCAGCTTTTTGCCTCAGAGGGGTTTCTTG
>JAAURL010000238.1 GCA_012032235.1 Akkermansiaceae bacterium
CGCCGCAAGACTCGCCACCGACTCCGGAGAGAGCGGGCGCAGCGCGGTGAGGCGTTTGTGTTTGGTGGTGAGGTCCGTCATGGTCAGTTTCCTTTGTTAGGAAGTTTCTTTTTCGTCGGATTTGAGGCGGCGTTGGACTTTTTTGAGGTCTTCTGCGGGCGGGAGATTTTCGGGGACGATGTTTCGCTCGCCTAGCAGGTTGCGGACGTCGGTGTTGTTTTTGACGTGTTCGCGGGAGATGGCGCGTTCCGTATCCAGACCATCGCGGGTGATGCTGAAGGTGGTGATTTCGTTGGCGAAGTCCTTGGCCTTGATGGTGATGGTCGGGAGAAAATCGGCCAACGGGCGGTTGTCGGGGACGCCGAGGCGGGTCTTCATGTCTTGGGTACTGTTGCCACCGAAGAGAGCTTGATCGCCTTTGCTGCGGATGACTCCGAAACTCCGCTCATCGTCGAGTTTCTCGAAAATGAGCGTAGAAAGTAGCTTCTCGGATTCGGTGAGCTTTGAGCGGGCTTGGAGGCGCTCTACCTCTGCGAGGCGGAGTTCGATGAGTTCCTGCCGCCGAGTCTGGAGCGCGAAATAAGTCTGGCAAAACGCGATCTCATCCTTCGCCGGATCGCCGTTCTGGGCGATAAGGTAGCAGGCGTAGCGGGTGAGGGCGAAATCCTCCACGGGACGCCGCCCGCCTTTGCCAAGGGCGATCATTTTACTGACCTCAGTAAAATGATCCGAAGCCTTATTCCCAGAGGATTCGCAAGCTATCACCGCACTCCCGATGACCTTGCGGAAATTCTGCCAATTCGTGTAGCCGAGAACGGTTTGAAGATCCCGCGCAAGCCAGAATTCCAAACCAGACTCGAACTCGGTTTGGACGAGACTTTCGAGTTCGGAAAGGAGTTTTGTAATGACGGATTTCTTCATGGCTGGGAGTTAGGGATCATTTTCCTGAGGTCGGGAAGATGATCGGGGATTGTCACCATCCGCACATCCCGCGCCGCCGCAAGACTGGCCACCGACTCTGGAGAAAGCGGGCGCAGCGCGGCGAGGTATTGTTGTTTGGTGGTGAGAGTCATCATTGGAGCGTGGCGGCGATCTTTTGTCGCCGTTTTTGTTGAGTGAGAAGCAGCGACCAGTGATCGCCGCCACGGGTCAATCAACTACTTCCGCATCGACGACCTTGCCTTTGGCTTGTTTCGGCTCGTTGGAGGCTTGAGGTTCGGCGGGTTCGACGTCTGGCATTTCTGCTCCGGCACCAGCTTGTGAGGCGGCTTCAGCGAGAGCTTGGAGAGAGCCTTCTAGATCGCTCACGGCGCTGTTGATTTTTGTTACATCATCGCTGCTGATCGCGTCTTTGACGGCTTGGATTTTCCCTTCAAGCATCGACTTAAGCTCAGCGGGAGCCTTGTCTCCTAGCTCGCCGAGTTGTTTCTCGACGTTGAAAACGAGGTTGTCTGCCTTGTTCTTGGCATCGACTTTTTCGACGCGCTTTTTGTCTTCATCGGCATGAGCCTCTGCATCGAGCTTGGCTTTTTCGATCTCGTCTTTGGAAAGACCGGACGAACCTTGGATCGAGATTTTTTGCTCTTTGCCAGATTGCTTATCTTTCGCGGAAACGTGGAGGATGCCGTTCGCGTCGATGTCGAAGGTAACTTCGATCTGTGGCTCGCCACGACGTGCTGGAGAGATCCCATCGAGCTTGAAGTTCCCTAACAATTTATTATCGGAAAACATCGGGCGCTCTCCTTGGCAAATACGGATGTCCACCGCCGGTTGGTTGTCGGAAGCCGTCGAGAAAATTTGCGACTTCTTCGCTGGGATCGTCGTATTGCGCTCGATCATTGCGGTAGCGCGGGAGCCTTCAGTCTCGATGGAAAGCGTGAGCGGGCTGACGTCTAACAAGAGAACATCTTTTACATCGCCACGGAGAACACCGCCTTGGATCGCGGCGCCGATTGCCACAACCTCATCTGGATTCACGCCTTGGTGCGGCGTTTGGCCAGCGAGCTCGCGAGCGATTTCCACGACCTTCGGCATCCGGGTCATACCGCCGACGAGGACGAGCTCGTTGATTTGCGAAGCAGAGAGACCTGCTTCCTTGAGGCAATCGCGGACTGGCTTTTTGGTGCGCTCGAAAAGGGAGTCTGTCAGTTGCTCGAGCTTAGAGCGGGTTAGGGAAAGCTGGATGTGCTTCGGCCCGCTGGCGTCTGCAGTGATGAACGGCAGGCTGATGTCGTAGGATTGAGTGGAGGAAAGTGCGATTTTCGCTTTTTCCGCCTCTTCTTTGATCCGTTGGAGTGCATCTGGCTGGCCAGAAAGGTCGATACCTTGGTCCTTTTTAAATTCATCAACGATCCAGGAAATCAAAGTGTTATCCCAATCGTCACCGCCTAGCTGCGTATCGCCATCGGTAGAAAGCACTTCGAAAACTCCGTCGCCAATTTCCAGCACGGAAATATCGAAAGTTCCACCACCGAGATCATAGACAGCGATTTTTTCGTCAGATTTCTTATCGAGACCGTAAGCGAGAGCCGCAGCAGTTGGCTCGTTGATAATGCGGAGCACTTCGAGGCCAGCGATTTCACCAGCAGCTTTCGTCGCATTCCGTTGGGAATCATTGAAATAAGCAGGAACCGTGATGACGGCTTGGGTGATTTTTTCTCCCAGCTTTGCTTCTGCATCGGCTTTTAATTTCCCGAGAACCATCGCTGCGATCTCCTGTGGCGAGTAAGTTTTCTTTTCTCCTGCCACTTCCACTTGGATGTGAGCATCGCCATTTGCGGCAGCGACGATGGTGTATGGGACCCGCTTGTCGGCTTCCTTTAACTCGGAAAATTTCCGGCCAATGAAACGTTTTGCAGAGAAAATTGTATTTTGCGGGTTGGTAACCGCTTGGCGTTTGGCCGCTTGGCCGACGAGACGCTCGCCGTTTTTCGCGAAAGCGACGACGGATGGAGTCGTGCGCGCGCCTTCTGAGTTTTCCAAGACAGTGGACTCGCCTCCGTCCATGACGGCCATACACGAGTTGGTGGTTCCGAGGTCGATTCCGAGGATTTTGGACATGGGTGGTGTTTAGTTAAGTTGGTTGTGCGCCCTAGGCGCGGATTGCTCAGTTCTTTCGCAAACCGTGTGCCGGGAGCTGGTTTTTTTGTTAACTGTTTTATTTTAAGTGAGTTAAATCTTTTTCTAAGCGACATTTGGTCGATAAAAAAGGTAAAATAGAGACAAATTGTCGCTCTCCCAGAGAGACAAATTGTCACGTCTGACAAATCTGCACGCCCTTGATGATTTGGCCAGAGAGCTTGATGCCGAGGCCAAAGATTCCCATCTCCCAAAATCGAAAATCGCCTGCAGGTGGCTCATCGTCGGTGTCTTTCTGGTTTGCCTCACAGAAATCTTGCCCGATCCGCTTCTTCTTCATCGCCGCTTGGTTTGCTGAACCGTGCCGACCGAATGCCCTGAAGCTCGGCTCGCTTCATCTCAATTTCCTTTTTCGGGAAGTTATATCATCCACCGTTTCGGCTAAAAACTCTTTAAAGATACTTAAGCGAAATCCAATCATTCAATCGTATCGACAGGGCGTTTGGCTGGAAGGTTCATATTTGAGGGCGTGTGTGGAAGATGAGGTTGATGGCGAGTTTCGGGTTTTGCTGATAGTGAGCGATCAGGGAGGGTAGGTTGCGTTTCTCAT
>JAAURL010000048.1 GCA_012032235.1 Akkermansiaceae bacterium
CGCTTTATGAAATTGTAGGGGGCGGCCAAGCGAAGGTGAACCCGCACCTCGCTGCGATTGCCTACGAGCCTGGAGATCGCTTTGTCATCTGCTCTGACGGGTTAATCGATGGCCTCTGGGAGCGTCATCTTGCCGATGCCTTGGCTAGTGGTGGCGATGATCCGCAAAAAACGGCCCAAAATCTTTTGAAACGCGCTATCGACAATTCCGGAAAGGACGATACAAGCCTCATCGTCATTTCGGCGATGGCACAGCCTCTGGAAAATCGCTAGAAGCTGCAAATACACAAAGGCTTGGCACGCATGATGCTTGTCATGATTGCCAGTCAATCTTTGGCAGTTGGGAAATTACGCTCATTTTCAAAGATCTCTGAACCAAAAACCGTTAAATACTGAATACCTCAAATTATCATGGCCAAATACAAATTGGAATACATCTGGCTCGACGGCTACACCCCCGTCCCAAACCTTCGCGGGAAAACCCAGATCAAAGAATTCGCCAGTTTTCCAAAACTCGAAGAACTCCCGCTCTGGGGCTTCGACGGAAGCTCGACTGAACAAGCAGAAGGCCGCAGCTCTGACTGCGTGCTGAAACCAGTAGCTGTTTTCCCTGACAGCACCCGGAAAAACGGAGCCATCGTCATGTGCGAAGTCATGATGCCTGATGGTGTAACTCCACATCCATCCAATGCCCGCGCGACGATCCTTGATGATCCCGGTGCATGGTTCGGCTTCGAGCAAGAGTATTTCCTTTGCCAAGATGGTCGCCCGCTCGGTTTCCCTGCTGATGGCTATCCAGCTCCACAGGGTCCGTATTATTGCGGCGCAGGTTACAAAGCAGTGGGAGACATCGCCCGCCAAATCGTTGAAGAGCATCTCGATATTTGCCTCGACGCAGGCATCAACCATGAAGGCATCAATGCCGAGGTTGCTAAAGGCCAGTGGGAATTCCAAATCTTTGGCAAAGGCTCCAAGCGTTGTGCTGATGAAGTCTGGGTTGCCCGCTACATCCTCAACCGTCTTTGTGAAAAATACGGTGTTGACGTGGAATATCATTGTAAGCCGATCAAAGGCGACTGGAACGGTTCCGGCATGCACGCGAACTTTTCCACGGAATACATGCGTGAAAAAGGCGGTAAAGCTTACTTTGAAGCTCTCATGGCTGCCTTCGGTGAAAACTGCGCTGAGCACATCGCCGTTTACGGACCAGATAATCATCTCCGCCTCACTGGCTTGCACGAGACTCAGTCGATCGACAAGTTCTCCTACGGCGTTGCTGACCGTGGCGCTTCCATCCGCGTGCCGCATAGTTTCGTCAAAGGCGACGCTTATCGCGGATACCTCGAAGATCGCCGTCCGAATTCCCAAGGGGATCCATATCAAATCGCTTCGCGCATTCTCAAAACGATCGAAGGCGTGGCAAAGCCATAAGCTAGCCGCTTAAGAATCGAAAAAATTACAAGCCGTCTTTTTCGTAAGAAAAAGACGGCTTTTTTACGCACTAACTTTTGGTAAAAAAGTCTAAGAGTCCGTTGAAAACCTAAATTGTAAAATGAGGTTGAGAACTGAGGAGTATAGATTCTCAAAGAGGGCGTTGAAAATGACGTAATTGGCGCGAATGCTTCTGAACAGTTTCCACTACAAGCTAGCTTATTTTATATGTTTATATGAATTCCAATAAAGGTACCTCTGGAAACCTATTTCTCTCCAATTATTCTTATTGAAGATCAAAGAGTTAAAATCTTGATGGTGTCGATTTTTGAGGTTTCCGGAGGTACCCTGCAGTAAGTTCATCGTTGAAGTCACAGATGGTGAACTCAACTTAGAGTCTACCGACGCAGACCCCGACATCGTCTCGACCATTTGTGGCCTTTCTCTTACCCGCAAGTAGCATCATTTTTCCTGCTGAAAAGTTCGGCAATAAACGGTCCAGCAAAGTTATCTGGAGCTGGAATATGCTTATAGCCTAAGCCACTCATCAGTGCAGCAGCACTAGAACGAGTAGTGCCACCATCAAAGATCGGTTGCTCGCTTAAACGCAATGCGATCCACTCGAATTTCCTCAGCATTTCTTGAGGTGTGGTTTGTAAAATAGCTTGCTCAAATCCTTGAATTTCTAAAACGAGCAAATGATTTCCACAACTTAACGCTGTCTCTGAAATCAACTCAGCAAGTGTGCACGTCTTCACCTCTTGCTCTTTCGCGACATCCATCGCAGGCTTCCACTCAAGCAAGTGGACCGGCTTAGCAAGATAGAGCTCTTCGCTTCTGCTAGAAACATCGCGGACATTGCGACAAATGAATGTATGGCAGTCTCCGCCAGTTTCTGAAACAGCCATTTGCTTCACCAAAATTTGTGGGCTTTCCAATTCTCGCAAATAGGAAATATGTCTTTCCAATGGCTCGATAAGAACAATCGTCTCTGCCCCTAAGCGGCAATAGTCTTCCATCTCGCGGCAACGCCCAGCGCCAATATGGACGACTGTTTTCAATGAAACGCCCTGAATCATCAAGTGCTGCAACGCATCTTGCATCGTCGATGCATAGCGGCTGCGGAGCTTGATATGTGACTTGGTGCGTTGCTTCGTAGAAGTCACTCCTGACGCCATCACACTTGCAAGATCGATGCTATCGCTAAGCTTGCGTGCTGGTTTTTCTAGCAAATTTGAGAATTGTTTTTTCAGTGCGACTGCAACAGAATCACTATCAAAATGCTGTTGCGCAAAACGCTGACCTTCCTTGGCAACATGCTCGCGCTTTTCACGATCGAGACAGGCGGCAATCACTTCTGCCCATTCTTTTGAATTTTTTCCATCCATCAGGAAGGCATTTCCTCCATTTTCTAACGATTCTCCAAATCCACATCGACAAGTGAGAATCGGTTTTGCCATTGCCATGGCTTTGACAAGTCGAGATGGCAAACGATAGTGATTGAACGTATCAGGCAACCCTGGTGAGCAAACCACGTCACAGGCTTTTAAGACCTCTAAATAAACCTCATCATCACCAAGGTCGAGATCCGCGAATTCAATCTCTGGCAACAACCGCTCTGCTGCCATTTGTGCAATTGGTAATTTTGAGCGTTTGGAAGCGATGATCAACGCAAACGGGATGTGTGTTGCCTTTGTAGCTAAATTTAATGCATCTAAGAAAATAGAATACTCTTCAGAGTAACTGTACAGCGCGCCCCCAATGAAAATCACCACGCGATGCGGCTCAATGCCGTGACGTTTTAAAATGGCGTCTCTTTCTTCAGCCTCTAGAGGCATCCGTTGGAAATCAGCTTTTGCAATCACCGGCGGCACAACCATGGTTGGCACGTTATATTCATTCGCAAGGCGCTCTGCGAAAGGATGCCAGATCGCGGTGTGCAGCTCAGAAAGCCGATAACACAATGCACGACTCATTGGCTCAACCCAGCGATCATAAGCAGGATCAAAGAATACATGTAGCGCATGGTTCAAATTCGCCGTTTGAAGAAATTTCTGAATGTCACCAAAGGACAGCACTGGCTTATCTAGCAGCTCCATATTTGCTGCAGCCTCTTGACCGTGATCCGTTTCATACACCTGCCTATCATCATCCTCTGACTGCATCACGAGCCGCGCACCAGTCATGATCATGATCTCCAAAGCCGCACGCTGTGCTCTTGAGCGCACGCCGTTTTCATAAATGATATTTGGAGAAAACTCTACGATCACATCTCTGATGCTTTTCGCTAAACGAGATCCTTCAAATTCTAAAGTAGTCCACTTCACACCATATTCTAACAGATCAGTTTTGCCTTCTGCCAAAACCATCACTTTACAATCCAGAGCAATCAATGACATCGCCAACGTTTGCAGATATCGGCCAGACGCTCCGTAGCGCGCACTTGGAATAATGATAAGAATGCGCAGCTCTTCTTCACCAGCACTTGGTTTTAGCGAAGAGGCTTCTCTTGTTTTGGCAACTGTGCGTGCCTGACCAATTACTGAAGACTCCGCAAAATAGCCGATTAAATTCTCTATCTCTACAACGCCTCGCCCTGGGATGAAGTAACGAGAATGCTCAATGTAGAAGAGGTGAAAAATTTCCTCCAGGGATCGCTCCTGTTTTCTCCTAGGGATAGCAAGATGATCGTGAGTCATCCCCCAGCCCGCATAAAACGGAACACCATAGCAATGCACTTCTTTCCCAGCCATCAATGCTTCGAATCCTATATGCGAAGCGCAAACAAAAACTTTATCGATGGCTTCGAAGAGATCGTATGAATTTGCCGCTTCATCGACGATGGTTACTTTCTCTGCTGTTGAAGCATCAAGGATGCTCTGAAAATATGATTTTTTAAGAGCAGAATCCGTTCTAATAAATACCTCATAATCCTCTAATGCTAGTGCGGCATCAAGCATGTGCTTGAATGTCACCCAGCTTCCCAAACCTTTCTCTACAGAACCACTCTCGATCGATTCATCCACTAACAACACTTTCCTCTTACCCGTGCGTGGAAATTTTCTGCTCAGATCTACCCGCGAAGCATCTACGCATTGAGTGATGCGGTGCTGAACGATCTTCTCAATGCACTGCTTCGCTCTCAATTGTTGTGCACTATCAATTTGCCAATTTGGCGAGTTGAGTTGCTTTTCTAAAAAGGAAGCTTTCCTCGCATCATCATAAGCAGAATCCGTAGAAGTGATCACGGAATGTAAAAATCCGACGATGAAGTGATAAAACCATAATCTATAAAAAGCAACGGCTTGTTCTTTTCCGTAGCAAGCTGCCGAGCAAATCGATTTGCCTTTCGATTTTCATCGCCCCAGTTTCCAAAAATATCTACTTCTTCTGCACTAACAAGATCATTCAGCGGAGCGATGCACTTTTCAAAACCCAATATCTCAAGCAGATGCTGGTTTGATTCATCTAACATGATTGGGAGAGAAAGCGTTCCTATTTTTATATTTCCTAACAAAGATTTCGCTTCAGAAGCCTCAGTAATTACCGCAGATGCATTTGCCAAGGTCAGCGCCTTCGCATGTGCTTTGATCATCAGCTCATCATTCGGATATTTCTCTAGCCCTTCTTTGAGAACTTTCTCCGCACGGTGCATAAGCCCTTCGGAACTAAGCGCAGTCCCGATTTTCCGATAAATCCACGCACAATTGACCTCCGGGTAACGCTCAATAAGCTGCATCCAAAGTTGCACCGCTTTTTCACTAAACCCTTCCGCAAATGCGATTCTGCCGAATCGCTCTTCGAGGGAAGCATCCTTCGGGTGAAATTGATGACCTTGGCGAACGACAGCCTCAGCACTCCGAAAATCACCAAGCGCAATATAAGCATCGGCTAAATTGCGAAATGCCCTAGCAGGAGCCCGCGAGCCGCCAATCTCGATCACTCGCCGCCAAAGCATGGCTTTTTCTTCCGTAGTCGCTTTCTCAGATGCCGCTTGGGCCTTCTCCATGGCCTGGGAAAGCTCATTAAAATTCGGCGCCAGGCGATACTGGAGATACCTTTTGATTTTAGAAAAATTTCGTTTCACGGCAAAATGGAAGCCCCACTTCCGACGCACAGAGCCATTGCCAAGCTGACTAAAGCGCCAAAGCACAGCAAGCGAGAAGATCAAAAGGCATTGCAGTTCCAGCTCAGCTTTTTAAACTCACCGTCCATGCGAACCATCCTCACTTACGGAACCTTTGATCTGCTCCACATCGGGCACATCAACATCCTGAAACGCGCCCGAGATCTAGGAGATCGGCTCATCGTCGCCCTTTCAACAGATGAGTTTAACTGGGTAGAGAAACAAAAAACCTGCGTGAACACCTACGCCGATCGGAAAGTGATCTTAGAGTCCTTGCGCTTCGTCGATCTCGTGATCCCCGAAGAAAATTGGGAACAAAAAACCACTGATGTCGATAAGCATAGCGTGGATGTCTTTGTGATGGGAGACGACTGGAAAGGCCATTTCGATTTTCTTAAAGACAAATGCGAAGTGGTTTATCTTCCGAGAACGGAAAATATCTCCACTACGGAGATTAAGCATCAAATCGTAGCTGAGAATCGTGCATGAAACGCTGCTGGCTACACATCGGGATGCACAAGACGGGTTCGAGCTCTGTGCAACAGAATCTCTCGCGTATTAAGAATGCTGCAAATTGGAGACTCCTTGAGATTGGAGGACGACCTAATATGGGCGTCGCTTTGAACGCAATGTTTGCCCCAAATCCGGCAACATGCCCTTGGTTTGTGAAAACCGGCGAGAGCTTGGATCAAATCCTGCAAAAAGGTGAAAGCTGGAGAGCAGAGCTTCGGGAAACCATTCAAAATCTCTGCATAGAGAACATTATTATTTCCGCAGAAGCTCTCTCTAGCTTTAGTGAAGAAGGAGTAGTCTCCATGAAAAACTTTCTCGAGCCGCTTGTTGATGAAATTCGGGTTATCGGCTATGTTAGATCTCCAGCAGCTTTCAAAATCTCAAGATTTCAGGAAAATATCAAACAAGGTGCTTCCACATTCAACATTGGAGCAGTAAAGCCAAACTACCAGCAGCGTTTCGAAAAGTATGACCGCATCTTTGGTCGCTCCAACGTAGTTTTAAGAAAATTTGATCCCGCAAGCTTCAAAAATCGCTGCGCTGTTGCCGATTTCTGCGAGCAAATAGGAATTACGTTTCCTAAAGATATCAAAATCAAGCGAGTGAACGAAAGTCTCAGCCGTGAGGCTGGCGGGATCTTGTACGCTTATAGGAAATTCGGCCCTGGCTACGGTGTAGGGCCGAACGTGATTAAAGAAAACTTAAAGCTAATTAAGCCATTAGTTGCTATGAGTGGCACAAAGTTTAAGCTAGCAAAAGAAATATTGTTACCCTCGCTTGATCGTCAAGCGGAAGATATTCGCTGGATGGAGCAACGCTTGGGAGTTTCTCTCGAAGAGCCAAATCAAATCGACGGCACTGAAATTACGAGTGAGGAAGATTTGCTTGCCGTTAGCCGTGCATCTTGTCTAGAATTTGTTAAATGTTTCACAGACATTTACAAGATGCAGATCCCTGCGAATCTTATTCCCGCAGAGGATCCAGCAGGACCAGAGAATGTATCTAAACTGGTCGAGTTTTGCCGAAATCTGATTCATAACAATATGACTCAATCACAGAAAACTCAAAACGCTCCTTTTTCGCTAAAGCGTTTTCACAGAGTCTTGCTGAAAAGGATTAGGAGATTGAGCGGATTGCTAAGATCATGAAGCGTTGTTGGTTACACATAGGGATGCATAAAACGGGCTCTAGTTCTATCCAACAAAACTTAGCTCGCGCAGGAAAACTCTATGATTGGGAGCTGCTAAGCATTAATAAACGCCCGAATATGGGGCCGGTGCTTCATGCAATGTTTAATCCAAACTCTCATGAATGGCATTGGTTTAAAAAAAAGGGATACAGCGTAGAGCGACTTTTGAAAAAAGCTGACGAATGGCGGCAAAAATTTGCTGCAGACGTGCACAACTCAAACACGTCAAACTTTATCATCTCTGCGGAAACTCTTTCGACTTTTGAAAAAGGAAGTCTAATTCAGCTCAAGTGCTTTCTGGAGTCGATCTTTGATGAAATTTGTGTGATTGGCTACGTTCGCCCTCCCGTAGCTTTCAAAATTTCGATGTTCCAAGAGAGAATCAAGCAGTCAGCTAAAAAAAATATTATTACGATCAAAGGTATCAACATCGACTATCGAATAAAGTTTGAGAAATTTGACGAGGTTTTCGGCAAAGAGCGTGTTCTTTTAAAAAAATTCGACCCACAGAATTTCTTCGATCGCTGTATTGTGAAAGATTTTTGCAAAGAAGTTGGTATTCAACTATCAGAAAACTTCTCCGTCATCCGAGTCAATGAGCGCCTTAGCAAGGAAGCGTGTGGATTACTATATGCATATAGACAATTTGGCCCCGGCTACGGAGTAGGTCGGAATGTTATTAAAGAAAACATTCAACTCATCAGAGTTCTTCAAAAGATGAAAGGCTCTGAGCTGAAATTTTCGGCTTCGCTGGTAGGGGAAATTCTCGAGGAGAATCAGATGGATATCGCTTGGATGGAAGAAAGACTAGGAGTTTCTTTAATGGAAAATCTAGATGCTATTGAAAACGTTATTCATGAGGAAAAAGATTTGCTTGAGATTACCCATCGGGACTGTGAGGCATTCGCAAAGTGTTTTCAAGACGCGTATAAAGTAAAAATATCATCGGAGCTTGTTCCTCAGAGCAACCCAGTGGAGCTTGTTCAGGTAGCAGAAATGCTTGAATTCTGTAGGCAAATCATCAGGTCAAAGATCAAACCGAAAAATCGATTGATCGGTATAATACTTCGCAGAGTTGGGCAGTTTTTCACGAAAAAGAAAGAACGTTGCCTAGTTTGATTGGTCAGACAGCCAATCTTGCAGCCTTGCACTGATTTTTTCTCCAGCATTAGCTGCGAGTGTGAATTGATGAACGTAATAGTAGAGTAGCTGCTGGCGTTTCAACGGATCTGAATCTCCTGTGTTGGTCAAAGCCTCGAATAACTCCGTGCGAGTTTTCACCGTTTGAGTGGCATATGAATAATCGCAACGCCCTGAAACAATCACAGGCTTATTATGAATCAATGCTTCAAGACCAACCCCAGAGTTTACAGTGAGAACGAGCTTGGCTGAAGAGATGAGCTGATGAATAGAGCCACTTGCACGAATGATGCTGCCATTTTCTTCAAGTTCATCTAAGCATTTTTGCATGCTCATACTCCCGCAATATGGATGTCGTTTGACAACGACTCGCGTGCCGGAACTGCGGTAGTATTCAGCGACAATTTGGAGCATCTCGATTCCAGAAATCCACGCCAACCGCGAAACTACATCCGTTGAGATTTGAAGAGCTACAAACACATACGGCTCTGTAATCGGCGCAGTTTCTGAAGATTGCTTATACTTGGAAACATTATTGACAACGTATTGCTGATAAAGCTCCTTTTGATTTTGCTCTAGTAGTTCAGCCGAGACTTTAGCTGTAAATGCTTCGATGGCTGAATGGTTTGTAGCAATGCTCGAAAAACCGGCGAAGCCCGCATCATCGAACGAGCAGCGCCCTGCTAGAGGCGCTTCTTGAATGTGTAAATGCTTTGAGTTTTTTTGACCCTGAGTGTGATAGCTGACTACCCAAGCGTTTTCAATTTTAGGGATGCAATGCCGCCAGTAAAATTGAAATCTGGGAACAATTACTAAATCATCGCGATGGATCAAATAATCGATCACCTGCAAAAAACCGCGCGCACCGTTTTGTAAGTTGGCTTTTCCTTTCCTGGAACAGCAAAAACGGCGTGGGAATGAATAGCTCAACAATTTGATGAGTGTTTTTCGGCAAATCTTTGATCGCTATGCTTTTACTTTTTAGGATTGCCGCAAGTTCGTCACTGCTCTCGTTCTGCCATGCAAGCTCGAGAAGCTGTTGATGTGAACCTAAATCTTCATTTAAACGGCTCAATAGCTTCTGCGTGGAAGAAGGAAGCTTTGCTGTTTTATCCTTCGAGATATATGTCGCTACGCTCAACCAGCGGCACGCCAATGCTGTAATTGTCGCTTGCGATAGTTCAGTAGGCTTCGAGTAAGAGCTTGCTTGAAGCTTTGTTTTAAGTTTTTTGCGATGGGTATTGAGCTTCTTTTGGTGCTCTGGATAGAAAATCGCGATTCGATTAATCATCGCAACGTAAGGCTCGATTTGTTCCGAAGGCAAATCAAGAACCCTCGACATGGTCGCTGTTCCTTCTGCCAGCATTCCGTGATCGCTTTCAAAAGTGAGCAAGCGGATGGTGCTGTAGCCAGGATTTAAAGCATCAGCAAATTTTAAATGATGATGTGCAGCAAGCACATCATCATTATCACGATAAAGCTCAGACAACTTAATATGAAGTTGTTCATCATCACCAGGGCAGCGCTGGCCCATCATGAGCGAATGAAATGCGCCGCGATCATCACCTTGCTGCCGTTGGATGCGAGCCTGCATAAGGTAATACCATCTGAAGCGCTTGAAGGAAAAATGAAGTAATTTTTTCCCACGAGGTGCTGAGGCTAGCTTCTGGAAAAGAGATGTCGCCTTTCGTTGCAATGCTGGGCTTTTTGCAAGCCTACGAACTGGGTAAAAAACGAATTTAGAGATTTCTCGAATCATGCTGCTTTTCCTAATGCTAACGCATAAAGTGCGTCAACAGCTCGTTGAACAGCGCCAGGCCCACTTAAATAAAGGTCTTCCCGCATCGTTTTATTTACTGCCGAAAAATCCAGATTTCCAGTAAGGAGATCTCTCACCGTTTGGCGAACCTTGCCTGAGGCTTCCACAACCGGGCCGATCTTGTGCCGGTCTGAATACTCTGGGCTGTCTAAGTGAAATTTTTCACCTACGCGCTTCTCACTCTCATGGTGCAAAAGCACGATTGGCAACTCACAATACAGCGCGTCAAAAATCGCTCCGCTGTAATCTGATAGTAAAACGTCTGATACAGCCATTAGTTCGAGCAGACTGACATTCGCACCAAACGAAATCGGCGCATTAGAAGACATTCGGTCACGCTTTCGTTTTTCGATCAAATCCGTATTGTGATGAAGTTTTAAGACGACATTAAATTCATCCGTCAAAGACACGATTTCCTTGAGATAAATTTCACTCGTTGATAGATCGCCCCAAGTGGGCGCATAAAGAAGTGTCTTTTTGGATGGATCCAAACTGGAACGAAACCTCGCTTGTGCAGATTCATGAAATGCGCGGTCGTGCCATTTGTCAAAAGCAGGATTTCCAGTCACCGCCACAGGCGACATGGAGCTGATATTTCGTGCGGCATGATCTCCATATAATATATTTAAGTGAGCTTGCGAGCGCCAACTGCCATAGTTATGCCCTGCCTTAGCATAGCCATATTGGATCATCGCGATACTACTTTTTTGGATCGTGTCCATATTGGTGAATGGCGTTTGGCAGATGAAAACATCAAACAAACCATCAAGAAGATGAATGTTCTTTGTAGAGATGATAATGGTAGGAATCCCTGTTTCGGTCAGGAGCTCTTCTTCGAAGTTGAAAACGTGCTTCCTTTTTTTCTCAATGATGAAGCAGCTGTTTTCGAGTGCTTGAGCAATTTCTAGAACATGCCGGATCTGAAATGGATTCCAGCCTACAAAAGCAAAGCTTGGAACTCTTCCCGAAGAAGTGCCATCGTGGGCTGTGGATGTTGCGGCGCGGGGGAGATGCGTCGGGTAACTCCAATCTGCAGATGCTAGATCGGCGGTAGAAGAGCGGATCATTCGAAAGTTCTATGCAAAGTGAGTCGAAATTCATCGGCTCCACAAATTGAGGCTCTTTCGGAGAGAATGCTGCCATCCGAGTATGCTGGCGACAAGATCTTAACAATGTCGGTTGGTAGGAACAAAATCAAATTCCACATTGGATATTCGCGCTTCACTGTGTCGATCATGGGTTGGCAGCGCACTGCCCGGCAAGTGGAGATTTGAGCATACAGCCTTTTTTAGCCTGTTAACTCAAAAAGGATGACACCGGCAAACGAAAGGGATGCCGATGAGTTGAAAGCTGGCAGCTGTTAGCCTTTCCCTGACATGGATTTGCAACCCGGTGCTGAAATCGCCGAAGGCTGCATGATTTTTTCGAAAGAGAGGGATTATTTTCGCGCCGACTTTTTCAGGAATCCCTAGTTAGCAACTCGGAAATTGCGCACGAAAGATTCACTAAGGCGACCACATAACTCGCCGATACAAGTTTTTTACGCATATTTTTAGTATCTGTTTCGAGATAGACTCACACGCATCATGCTTTATAAAAAGCGATACTGGTAAAAAGAGGGATACCTGTTTAAGAAAACTGCCGTCAGCTATACCGTTACGACATTTCACAAATCTTGATGCGAGGGGACACAATCGAATGGCGCTAACTTAAGGGTGATTTGGGATAAAATATCGTTAGATTTTTGCAAAACTGGCATATTTGTAGCTCTTTGACGGTTAATGACTTGCATTACTCCTATGTTTCCCGGATGGCACCGCAAACTTTACGGTCGGAGACCACTTCGGCCCGGTGTGGCGATGCAACGCAAGGCGGCCAATCTCAGTTCACTTTGTCTGCGTCAGGCCAAGGATCTCTTCGGCGATCTGCTCGCCACAGGATTGTTGGAAAAGGTTCCAGGATTCAGAAATCGCCCGTTTCCGCTGCCTGTGGTGTTCTGGACCTTTCTCTGTCAGGTGCTCGCTAGCGGCTCCTGCCGACATGGCGTGACCTCGGTGCAGGCTCTTCTTTGCCAACACGGCAAGGCCATCTGTTCGCCAAGCACCGCAGCGTATTGCAAGGCGCGGGTTCGCATTCCGATCCGTCTAATCATTAGGATTCATCGTCATCTCGTGGCGGCGATGTGCCATCACCGCAGCCCACGCACGTTCGTAGTGGATGGCACCACCCTGAGTATGCCGGACACGCCAGCCAATCAAGCAGTCTGGCCTCAGTCACGGTCCCAGAAAGAAGGTTGTGGATTTCCAATCATGCGGCTGGTCGGTTTGTTCGATCTTGCCACCGGAGTTTGGATCGGCGCGGCAACAGGCCCATTTCGTAGCAGCGAGCGCAATCTTTGCCGCAAGCTCTGGAAGCATGTTAGAGCTGGTGACACCATCGTGGCGGACAGTGGATTTTGTTGCTGGTTTACCCTCTATCTATTCAGCCAGAAGGGCGTGAAAGTCATCATGCGTAACAATGCCATCCGCAAACCAGATCCACGGGCTGCAACACTTGGCCGGGGTGATCGGTTAGAACGTTGGAGAAAACCTAACATCAGGCCCAAATGGATCTCGCCACGAGACTACGCAAGTATGCCAGATAGCATCGCGGTGCGCGTGGTGACGGTCACAGTTGATCCTGGAAGCGGGTTCAGGACGGCGGAACTCCAAATCGCATGCACGGTGCTCGATCCATCGAAGATGAGCGCTTTAGACATCGGTGCCATCTATCAGAGTCGCTGGAAGGTGGAGTTGTTCATCGACGATTTGAAAACCACCCTTGGGATGGCGGTCCTCCGCACGCTGAGCCCAGCGATGGTCCGACGCGAACTCTACGTTCACATCATCGCCTACAACCTGTTACGAGCACTCATGATGCACGGAAAAGCATCAGGCAGCGAAGGGGCCAGCTTTAAAGGCACCATTGACCGACTCAACCAGTGGCTCCCTGTCGTGTTGTCATCAAGCTCCCCAACAGTGCGCAGGCGGCTTGTCACAGATCTGGTCGAACTGGTCGCAGAAGATCAGGTTCCTAACAGGCCATTTCGACGAGAACCCAGAGCGGTTAAACGACTACCAAAGCCACATCAACTACTCAATGTTCCTCGGCATCAAATGATCGAAATTAGCCATCGCTCCCGCTACAAGAAAGCCACTGATGAAATTATCCCAAATCACCCTTAAGTTAGCGCCATTCGCCATTCGGGTCGGTCCTCGCATGGTAACATTTACTAATTATTTTATAGATTTTTTCAAGTTATCTAACAGTCATTCCAGCGCCCAGTGACTAAAGATTTCCCCTGATATTCTTATTTTTCCTCAACGTGAAAATTTTTTTGAATGCTGGAGATGATTGTGTTAGAGAAACTTTGTTTTTTAAAGAAAGCAGCGAGACGCAGCTCTCACAGCCTGCGGCGAGACGCCTCAGCCACCGCCTCACTCGCGAGTCCATTTCTTCGGGGGGCGCACCCTTCTAGGGTGCATCGTCGATGCATCCTGCCTAGTATTGTATCACATATATTTTAAAGCGGGAGGAGGCAGTTTTATTCGAGTGATGAATTCTGTTCTTTACTACTTCATGCGTAAAATTAGTTTCAAAATGTGAAAGGGAATTCTCCATATTCCATGCCTAGTGAAGTTTCTTACCTGCCAACGTACAATCTAAAGTAGACTCCTTTTACCAAATCTTCCCTTGCCATGTCAGAAAGTGCAATCCCGCTCCATCACAGGCCGCGATACTCGGTGGCGAGTTTTTTGGCGGTGGCGATGGTGTTGCGGTGAAGTTTTGCGGTAAATTCTGCTTGGCGATTATAGCCACCGCCGTAGAGGACGGCCACAGGGATGCGGTTTTTGATGAAGGCGCTCAGGAGAACTTCATCGCGGCGTTGGATGTCTTTTAGGGAAAGCTGCATTTGGCCGAAGCGGTCATTCCGGTGGTTGTCTGCGCCAGAAATCCAGATGACTAGATCGGGAGAAAATTGATCGAGTGCTCCGGCTAGGCTGGTGAAAAGCTGTTTCAGATACATTTCTCCCTCCACGTAGCGGACCGTTTCAATATCCAGAGAGCCGATGATTTTCTGAGTGGGGTAATTTCTCCCGACGTGGATGGAATAGGTGAAAACTCGCGGGTCATCGCGAAGGAGCGCTGCGGTGCCGTTTCCCTGGTGGGCATCGGTATCGACGACCATGATTTTGATATTGGGCTGCTTGTCTTGTAGGTCGCGGATGGCGATGGCGACGTCATTGAAAACGCAGTAGCCTTCACCATGTTCGCGGAAGGCGTGGTGAGTTCCTCCTGCGAGACAAACGCCGATGCCTTCGGCAAGTGCGGCGTGGCAAGCGAGGCGGGTGGCTTCTACCTCAGTCACGCTGCGTTGATAGAGCTGCGGCGAGAGCGGCAGGCCTAGACGGAGTTGCTCCTTGCGGTCGAGCAGGCCGGACTCGATTTTTCGGATGTAATCTGGCTCGTGAACGCGCTGTAGGTGGTGGATGTCAGCGGTGCGGACTTCGATGATTTCCTCCGGACGCAGGATGCCGCCTTCTAGAAGCATGTCTTTCGAGATGCGGAATTTGTCCATGGGAAATGGGTGCCCAGCCGGCAAATCCAGTTCCAGTTCTTGTGAGTAAAAGCAGCGCATTGTCTGGAGAGGAAACAATACGAAATGAGGCGGATTCCAAGCGGGAAGTGCTGCCAAGGAAGCATTGGTCTTGCCGTGAAAGTCACAGCGATGTGAGCTGGAGCTGCTTTGGCGACGACGAAACGCAATACTCAATTAGACGGCTGGCGAGCATTCGCGGTGTTAGGAGTGATGGGGATTCATTGGCTCCCGAGAAACTGGCGTGGGCCATTTCCTTTTGAAATTGGGCTGTTTTTTTTCCTGACGTTGACGGGATTTCTCATCACGCGGATTTTGCTGCGGGAGCGTGCAGCAGGAGAAATGGGTGGCGGGAAATGGCGGGGGAGCGCTTATGTGGATTTCCAAAAACGCCGGATGACGCGGATCTTGATCCCGTGCTATGTGGCGATGCTATTTGCCCTAGCGGTGGGAGCGTCAGATATCCGGGAGCATCCATTTTCTTACTTTGGGCATTGGGTGAATTTTCGCATGGCCTTCATGGATGGTTGGCCATCGGGAACGGCGCATTATTGGAGCCTAGCGGTTCAAATGCAGTTTTATGTGCTGTGGCCGCTGGTGATTTTTGGGTACCGCAGCGGTTTTTAAAAGGTGTTTTTCTGCGGGTGGTGGCGATTGCTCCTTTGTCACGATTCATCATTTACTCCCGATTTTTAGGGATCACTCATAGCGAGGCGATCACGATTACGGCGTTGGATTACTTTGGCGTGGGAGCGTTGTTAGCATTGGCGCTAGAGGGTGGGATGCAGCCGGGAAATCAGCGGCTGAAATGGGCGGCGTGGTTGGCGTTTTGCGGATACGCGACGCTTTATATTTCGGGAGAAATGGGCCGGGAGATTTCGGGTTTGCGATATTTTCAGCAGACTTTGCTGGCGGTGGCGTTTGCGGGATTGATCTCTGCGACGCTGGTGGGATTTTCCGGATTTCTCGGAAAATTGTTAGATTGCGCTCCCGTTCAACACATCGGGAGGTTGAGCTATGGCTTGTATCTCTTTCACACGCCAGTCCCGCTTTTTCTAGGATATGTCATGCCGTTTTTGTGGGGACCATTTTTTGTTGGTCACTGGGAAATCATTCGGCTCGCCGTCTTTGGCTTAGTCTCTTGGGGACTGGCTTACCTGAGCTGGCGTTATTTGGAATCGATCAACCTATTTCCTAACAAGCGTGCTGTTTCATCTTCGCGGGTCTAGCTTGGGTCGATCGGTGGGAACCTCAGGGTAGTATTCCAGATACATTTTTTCAGAGACGGCTGCGGCATGGCTGGCTCCTTTGAAACGTGCGAATTGATAGGTTGCGACCAAACGAATGATTAGGCCAAAGCGCTGAGTAAATCCTTTACCCCATTTGCGAGCAGAAAGGGTCCATTCCTTTCCCAAGTAAATGACCCGTCCTTGGCCAGCGAGACGGAGACTAGCTTCTACGTCTTCCATCAGTGGCTGTGCGGGAAATCCTCCCGCTGCATTGATCGCAGAGCGCCGAATGACCATGGTTTGATCCCCGAAGGCCACGCTACCAAATACCACCCGCATTTCATTGAGCACTTCTAGCAGCAAGGTGCCAGGACTGCTGCGGTCGAAGCGTTGGCCGAAAACGAACAGGCTTGCGTCCGGATAGATACGGGTGGCTTTTTCAAGATCGGCCAGCCAGCCGGAGCGAGGAATGCTGTCAGCATGGACGATCAAAATCCATGGTGCCTCGGTGGCGGCGATGCCAGCGGCGATCTGGTTGCCACGGCCGCGTTTGGAGGGAATGATGCAGCTGGCTCCTTTGGGTGGACCGGTGGTTGATCCGCCATCTACCATGACGATCTCCGCTGCAGGGCCCAGTTCGGAGCGGAGTTTTTCGATGAGTGATTCCAACTCAGATCCGGCGTTGAGGACTGGCAGGATCACGCACGGATGAAAAGTCTCCGGGGAAATGCGAGCCGCTTTGAGCCGTCGCGGTAAATGGCGGC